>CAIQPH010000001.1 GCA_903873655.1 uncultured Holophagaceae bacterium
CCGCGAACTGCGGAGAGATGTCGAGCTGTGTCGAACTGACGACAGCGACGAAGGGGCCCGAGCGATCGGGCCCCTTCGTCGTTTTTTCTTTTCCTGGCCTTGCTTGGACGACAAGGCCTCGGCCTTTTCAACCCTTCACACAGGAGACGCCGTGAGCGCCACCACCCCCCGCTTCGAAACCCTCGCCCTCCACGGCGGCCACAGCCCGGATTCGGACACCAAGAGCCGGGCCGTCCCCATCTACCAGACCACGAGCTACGTGTTCGATTCCGCCGAGCACGGGGCCCAACTCTTCGGCCTGGAGGTGCCCGGGAACATCTACACCCGCATCATGAACCCCACCCAAGCGGTGCTGGAGACTCGCGTGGCCCAACTGGAGGGTGGCATCGCGGGTCTTGCCGTGGCCTCGGGCCAGGCGGCCATCACCCTCACCCTCACCACCCTCCTGCGGGGCGGCGATCACATCGTGGCGGGCAACAACCTTTACGGCGGCACTTACAACCTGCTTCACCACACCCTGCCCCGCACGGGCATCACCACCACCTTCGTGGATTCCAAGAGCCCCGAGGCCTTCCGCGCGGCCATCACGCCCAAGACCCGCGCCATCTATCTGGAGGCCCTGGGCAATCCCAAGCTGGACGTGCCCGATTTCGGGGCCCTGGCGGCCATCGCCAAGGGCGCCGACATCCCGCTCATCGTGGACAACACCCTGCCCAGCCCCTACTTGCTGAACCCCCTCACGCTCGGCGCGAACATCGTGGTCCACAGCGCAACCAAGTTCCTGGGCGGCCACGGCACGTCCATTGCGGGCGTCATCGTGGACGGGGGCACCTTCGACTGGAAGAACGGCAAGTTCCCCGAGTTCACCGAGCCCTTCGCCGCCTACCACGGTGCGGTCCTGGCGGATCTCGCCGGCCCTGCGGCCTTCATTACCAAGGCCCGGCTCGAAGGCCTGCGGGACACCGGCCCGGCCATCAGCCCTTTCAACGCCTTCCTCATCCTTCAGGGCATCGAAACCCTCCACCTGCGCATGGAGCGCCATGGTGCCAACACCCTGGCCGTGGCCCAGTGGCTTGCGACACACCCCAAGGTCAGCTGGGTGAATTACCCCGGCCTAACGAACAACGCCAACCACCTCGACGCCGCCCGCTATTTCCGCAAGGGCGCGGGCTTCGGCGGCATCCTCACCTTCGGCGTGAAGGGCGGATTGGAGGCAGGCAAGGCCGTCATCAACGGTGTCGAGATCTTCTCCCGTCTGGCCAACGTGGGCGACGCGAAGAGCCTCATCATCCATCCGGCCAGCACCACCCATCAGCAACTGTCCGAGGCGGAGCGGGAGACCACCGGCGTCACCAATGATCTGGTCCGGCTGTCCGTGGGCCTCGAGAACATCGACGATCTCATCGAGGACCTGAGCCAGGCCCTCGCGAAAGCCTGAGGTCCCAGCCATGCCCGTCAAGATCCCCGACACCCTGCCCGCTCGCGGCATCCTCGAAGCGGAAAACGTGTTCCTGATGGAGGAACGCCGCGCCGTCCACCAGGACATCCGCCCACTGCGAATCGCCATCCTGAACCTGATGCCGACCAAGGTGGCCACGGAGACCCAGCTGCTGCGCCTCCTGGGCAATACGCCCCTCCAGGTGGAAGTCACCCTGCTCCACACGGCCTCCCACAGCGCGAAGAACACTTCCGCGGAACACCTGCTGGAGCATTACGTGTCCTTTGCCGAGGTCCGCGACCAGTCCTTCGACGGTCTCATCGTCACGGGAGCTCCGGTGGAAACCCTGCCCTTCGAGACTGTGGACTACTGGCCTGAGCTGACGGAGTTGCTGGACTGGGCGCGGACAAATGTCTTCTCCAGCCTCTTCATCTGCTGGGGTGCCCAGGCCGCCCTTTTCCACTACTACGGGATCCCCAAATACCCGCTGTCCGAGAAGATGTTCGGCGTTTTCCCCCATCGCCTGATCACTCGTCATGAGCGGATCGTGCAGGGTTTCGACGATGTCTTCTTCGCGCCTCACTCCCGCCACACCGAGATTCGCCGGGAGGACATCCTGGCTGATCCCCGGCTGATGCTCCTCGCCGAGTCCGATGCAGCCGGAGTTTACATGGTCCAGTCCGCGGACCACCGGCAGGTCTTCGTCACGGGTCATTCGGAGTACGACCCCTGCACTCTGCAGGGCGAATACACCCGGGACATCGGCAAGGGCCTGCCCATTGCCATCCCGCAGAACTATTTTCCGGCGGACGATCCCTCCCGGGAGCCTCAGGTCCGCTGGCGCAGCCACGCCAACCTGCTCTTCGCGAACTGGCTGAACTATTTCGTCTACCAGGAGACGCCCTTCGAGTTCGTCCCCATTCCAGCGGAAGGAAAGCAGGGATGAATCTGAAAGTTCTCAAGTTCGGGGGCAGTTCCATCGGCACGGCGGAAGCACTGCGTCGCGCCGCCGTCATCGTCCGGGAGGAGTTGCCCGCAGGCGGGTTGGTGGTGGTTTCGGCTTTGCGGGGCACCACGGACAGCATCCTCGAGGCCTGCGCGGCCGCCGGCCGCGGCGAGCTGGCCCTGGCCCTGGTCCAGACTGCCGCCATCCAGGTACGCCATCAAACCGTGGCCGAGGAACTCGGACTCACCCAGGCCGTGGCAACGGCCTGGGCCCCCCTCTTCACCAGGCTGGATCAACTACTGACGGGCATGGCCATGCTGGGGGAGGCCACTCTCCGCGGGCGGGACGGGGCCCTGGCGGTGGGAGAAACCCTTTCGGCCCACCTTGCAGCCAGGTGTTTCGGCGCCGACTTCCACGAAGTGCGAGAGGTAATGAAGACCGACGCGCGCTTCGGCAAGGCCCGGCCCCAGCTTCAAGCCATCCGTGCCGCAGCGACCCCGTGGCGCGAGGCCATGAGCGCGGGCCAGCTCTGGGTGACTCAGGGCTTCCTGGGAATGTCCCCGGAAGGGGTCACCACCACCCTTGGCCGCGGCGGCTCCGATACCAGCGCCACCCTTCTGGGAGAGGCCCTGGGCGCCGAAGAAGTGCAGATCTGGACCGACGTGGACGGGGTGCTTACCGCCGATCCGAGCTTGGTGCGCGAGGCCAGGCCCATTCCGCAGATGAGCCTCAGCGAGGCCGAGGCCCTCAGTGCCTTCGGCGCCAAGGTATTGCACGCCGATTCACTCGCCCCGGGCGGCCGGGCCGGATTCCGTCTGGTGGTGGCCAATACGCTCCGCCCCGGCGCTTCCCGGACCGAGATTCTGCCGGCCCCCCCGGAAAGGCCTGCAGGTGCCGTTACTTCCGTGGCCTACAAGGAGGGCATCTTCCTGCTGCGCTTCCCCGCCTCGGCCGGGCTCGAACCACCCATGGAAGCCGCCCGGAGTCTGGAGGAGGCAGGAGCTCTGCGTTTCGGACTGATCGCCAGTCCCGCGGGCACTTTGCTGGCGGTACGTCCTGAGACCCACGCGGCCGCCGAAGTGCTGGGCACCTTAGCTGCCTTGGGCGTCACCTGTGAACCAGGCTGGGCAGTGGTCGCCCTGGTCGGCGAGGGCCTGCGAGCCGACCCCGTAGCGGCCCTCCGCCACCTTGCAGCCCTGGGCCATGAACCTGTCGGCGGGTTGCTCACGGGCAGCAGCACGGTCTCCATCGCCTTTCTGGTCCCCGAATCCCGGCTGGGGGACTTGATCCCCCGCCTCCACCAAAGATGCGTGGATGGCCTGTGATAACCCTAAGGCAGGAACTGAACCGGTCTGATCATGATTCAGCTCTGACGCAACAACCAGGCAGTCAGCCGCGAGTGGAACTCCTGGGGATCCTCCAGGTCCGAGGGGAGGAGACGGGCAGGGTGAGCAGGATCCCCGACCACCAGGGAACTTGCTTCCAGCAAGTTAGGCAGGCGTTGGCCGCCGGGCAGGGACCAGATCGCCCCCCGGGTTTCGGCATCCCTTGGCTGTGAGGCCTGACGCCGTTCACCCTGTTTCTCGCAGACCATCCTCTTT
The DNA here is from genome assembly GCA_903873655.1 of uncultured Holophagaceae bacterium. Taxonomy (GTDB): domain Bacteria; phylum Acidobacteriota; class Holophagae; order Holophagales; family Holophagaceae; genus Geothrix. The sequence goes on from CAIQPH010000001.1 coordinate 3,986, forward strand.
CTCCTGTGAAACTTAAAAGATAGGCCGCCAGGCTTCCCGCGCCACCTGCGACGCTCACAGGGCAGAGGCTGCCGTGCCCGTGAAGCGGTTCTTCGGAGCGGAAGAAATCGCCCATGGCATCGCCTGATTGCTGGACCCAGCCAACACCATGCAAGTGGGCCAATGCCTGAACCTGGATGGTGGCTCCGTGCAGGCCTGAAAATATCGGCCTGCCCCACTAACACAACCCCCCGAAGGGACTTATAATTACCATTGCGCGGATGCATCCCGGCGAGATTTGGGGGTATGCCATGAGATCGCTCGTAGAGCACCCAGCCACCTCCCTGAAGTGGCTAAAAAGTGGATTCTCCCCACCCGACTTCGAGTTGCTCGGGACTGATGGGGTCTATGCTGTCTTCACTTTCCTGGACGCGGAGCACACGCTGGCTCGCATCAGCACGGCCGAAGGGACCTGGACCCTCAAGCACCTGGGCATCCTGAACCCGGTCGTGACCCTACGCCAGGAGGGGGACAAAACGAATATGGCCACCTTCCACCCGCATGCCCTCCGGCACGGGAAACTGGATTTCCTCGATGGGGCGACCTTTGATTGGAAGTGGTTCCACGAGGCGGAACTCGGTGGTGCGTTCCTGGATCCAGGCGGCAAGCCCATGATCAGCCTTTTCGCTCATAAGGGGAGGGATCTAAGGTCCGCTTCCGGCCTTGAGCAGGGCGACGTGGACCTGGACCCGGCTCTCGCCACCCGCATGCGGGGCGCCCTGCTCGCTGCCTTTGGCTGGTATCTGATCCTCTTCGACGACCTGAGAGAGAAGGAGGCCGTGGCCGCAGAGACCAGCCTCAGGCTCTGAAAACGGCCCCTGCCGGTTCACACGGTACGACCTTCACCCCCTCCCAGTGAGGCGGGGGAGAAACGGTCCACCTTGGCACTCAGTCTGGAGCCTCAGGCGAAGGCGCGATAGGCTCGTATCCTCGCAGCGGAGTTGCCATGGCCCTTCTCGACGTTTCCCGCAGCATCCTGGTGATGATCGATTTCCAGGGCAAGCTCGTCCACATGGTGCACCGTCCGGCCCTGGTGCTGGAATCGGCGCGGCGTCTCCTGCGGTTGGCGGACCTCTTCTCGGTGCCGGTGGTGCTGACGGAGCAGTATCCCAAGGGCATCGGCCCCACGGAGGAGAGCCTCCGGGCGGTCTTCGATGGCCTGTCGGTGCCGACCTTCTTCCTGGATAAGACGGCCTTCGGCTGCTGTGGCGATGCGGGCTTCGAGGCCCTGCTCCAGCAGGCCCGGCCTGTGCTGCGCCCCCCCCAGCGCCAGATCGTGGTGGCGGGCATCGAGGCTCATGTCTGCGTGATGCAGACCGTGCTTGAACTGCTGAGTTCGGGCCATGAGGTCCACCTCTGCTGGGACGCCGTCAGCGGCCGGGGCGAGGAATACCGCAGGCACGCCCTGGAGCGCATGGCCGCCGCGGGCGCCAGCATCACCAACCACGAATCTGTGGCCTTTGAGTGGGCCCGGGACAAGAACCATCCCCAGTTCAAGGCGCTGTCGGCTCTGCTGAAGGAGGGGCAGCCGCAGGGATGAGGCCGATGCCGATGGGCCCGGAAGGCTCAGCGCGGCACTCTGTGGTGGGCCAGCCTGTCGCCTTCTCCCGGCCGCGCTGAGTGAGGAAAGGTTTCATGCCCCGCATCCACGGCCACCCCGTTAACGCCCTGTTCCCGGACTCGGGTCCGGTTTCGGTGATGCTCTTCGGGGAAGCCCCTGGCCCTAGAGGCGCGGACCAATCGGGCATCCCCTTCTGGGGCGATGGCGCCGGCATCACCGTCTTCCGTGCTCTGGTGGCGACAAGCAGGGCCGAAGTCCCCATCGGGGCCTGGGAGGATTGGGATGGAGCCAGATTCCGGAAGCTGGGCATGGCCCCACGCCTACATGGCACGGCCCTCAGCAACGCCTATCCGGCCTGCCCCACGAAGGACGGTGACCACTTCCACGCCCCCTCCAACAGGGACCTGCTGGCTGCCGCGAACCTGCTGCGGCTGGCGGACGAACTGGCGCGGGCGCAGGAGGGCCGGACCTCTCCCCTGCGCGTCATCGCCTTCGGCAAACGAGCCGAGTGGGTGCTCACACGCCTTACGGATGCCCCGCCCTTCCACCTCCATGCCCTGCCCCATCCCAGCGCCCAGGGGTTGCTGCAGGGCGCCCCCAACCAGGGGAAGGGGATGAAGCTGGATTTTTTACGAAACGTATGGCAACAACGGCTCATTTCCCTTCTGACAGAGCCCTGAAGACCCTGAATAAACCTATTTCTTGCGATTCCAGTAGCCTGATGATCGCTCTTTCCTAAGGTTTCAACTGCCTGGAGGCACCATGCCCTTCTCCCGTCGATTACTGCTGCCCCTGTGCGGGCTGCTGGCCACGGCACTGGTGGCCGGCGACCCACCGAAGGCCGCCACTCCCGCGCCCAAGGTTGGCGCTAAGGCCAAGGCGGCCAAGGCCGCGCCCCTGCCGGGCCCGGTCAAGGTGACCTCCGTTGAGGGCATCACCGAATACCGACTGGCCAACGGTCTGCGAGTCCTGATCTTTCCGGATCCCAGCAAGGCCACCATCACTGTGAACACCACCTTCCTGGTGGGTTCCCGCCACGAGAACTACGGCGAGACTGGCATGGCACACTTGCTGGAACACCTGGTGTTCAAGCCCAGCAAGAAATACAGCGGCAAGAACGGTCAGCCCAATCCCGTGGAGGTGTTGAACAGCGTCGGTGCGCGCTTCAACGGCGGCACCTCCTTCGATCGAACCAACTACTGGGTCACGTTCCCAGCCTCAGATGCAAATTTTTCAAAAATACTGGACCTCGAAGCCGACCGCATGGTGAACGCCAACATCGACCAGAAGGACCTCTGGGACAAAGAGGCCGGCAAGGGCGAGATGACCGTGGTTCGCAACGAATTCGAATCCGGTGAAAACAACCCTTTCCGGGTGACCATCCAGCGCACGATGGCCGTCGCTTTCGACTGGCACAACTATGGGAAGTCCCCCATCGGCGCCCGGAGCGATATAGAGAATGTGAACATCGACCACCTTCGTGACTTCTACCACCACTATTACCGCCCGGGAAATGCAGTCGTCCTGGTGGCTGGGAAGGTGGACGAGGCCAAGGCCCTCGCACAGGTGAACGAGTGCTTTGGCCGCATCAAGAATCCTCCCCACCCCATCGAGCCCACCTACACCCTGGAACCGACTCAGGACGGCGAGCGGGAAGTCACGGTCCGCCGCGTGGGGGATGCCCAGGTCGCGATCGTCCTCTACAAGATCCCCGCCGGGAGCGACACGGATTACCCTGCCGTGGAAGTGCTGGGGCAGGTGATGGCCGATACTCCGGGTGGCCGCTTGCATAAGCAGCTGGTGGACACCAAGAAGGCCTCGGAAGTATTTCCCTGGATCATGGGCGGCCGCGAGCCCGGTTTTGCACTCTTCGGCGCTCAGCTACCCAAGGAGGGCAACCTCGAAGAAGGCAGGCAGATCCTCCTCAAGGCCCTCGAGCAGACGACAGAGACCCCCATCACCCAGGAGGAAGTGGACCGCGCCAAGCAGTCCCTCCTGAAGGAAATCGACCTCACCCTGAATCAGAGTGACCGTCTTGGCATCGGCCTGTCCGAGTTCATCGCCCAGGGCGACTGGCGGCTCTTCTTCCTTACCCGGGATCGCATCAAGAAGGTCACCGCCATCGCCGTCCGAAACGCTTCAGCCAAATACTTCAAGCGTGAGAATCGCACCCTTGGCGCCTTCATCCCGACCGCCAAGCCAGACCGCGCCGAAATCCCGGCGGTGGTGGATGTGGCCGAACTGGTGAAGGACTACAAGGGCCAGGAAAAGCTGGCCCAAGGTGAGGCCTTCGATGCCTCCCCCGCCAACATCGAAGCCCGCGCCCGCAAGGTAGCCTTCCCCTCGGGACTCAAGTCCGCCTTCCTGCCCAAGAAGACCCGCGGCGAGCAGGTGAATGCCACCCTCACCCTGCGCTTCGGCACCGAAGCCTCCCTGATGGGCAAGGACCTGCCTGGAGAGATTGCGGCCCAGTTGCTCATGCGGGGCACGGCCAAGCACACCCGCCAGCAGATCGCGGATGAGTTCGACCGCCTGAAGGCCAATGTCAGTGTCGGGGGTGATGCCGAGAGCATCAGCGCCCGGATCACCACCACTCGCCCGAACCTGGCGGCCACCTTGAACTTGGTGGCCGAGATCCTGAAGGAACCCGCCTTTCCCAAGGATGAGTTCGAGCGCCTGGTGAGCGAGACCATCACCCAGGTGGAGAGCCAAAAGAGCGAGCCGAGCATGGTGGCACAGATGGCCATGCGCCAGCACCTTGATCCCTATCCCAAGGGCCATGTGCGCCACGTAAGCAGCCTGGATGAATCCATCGCCGAGTACAAGGGCGCCAAGTTGGAAGATGTGCAGGCCTTCCACAGGGGCTTCTATGGTGCTTCCACGGCGGAACTGGCGGTGGTCGGAGATTTCGACGACCAAGCCGTAGAGGCCCAGGCCAGGTCGCTGTTCGAGGGCTGGAAGTCCTCCCAGGCCTTCCAGCGCATCCCGGCCCGCCTCAAGGAAGTCCAACCTCTCGATGCGAAACTGGAGACCCCCGACAAGGCCAACGCCTTCTTCCTCGCCACCCTGAACAAGCCCATGAAGGATACGGACCCGGACTACCCAGCCATGCTCATGGGCAACTGGATGCTGGGCGGAGGCGCCCTGAAGAGCCGCCTGGCGGACCGCATCCGGCAGAAGGAGGGCCTCTCCTACACCATTCTCAGCCAGTTCAACGCCCATCCCCTGGACGCAGCAGCCACCTGGTTCTCCTACGCCATCTACAATCCCGCCAACCTCGGGAAGCTCGAGCAGGCCTTCCGGCAGGAGCTGGACAAGGCCTTGCAGGATGGCTTCACCGCCGAAGAAATCGCCGCCGCCAAGACCAGTTGGCTCCAGGGGCAGGCCACCAACCGCGCCCAGGATGGCGCCCTCGCCGGGCGTCTCGCCTCCAACCTGTTCTACGGCCGGGACCTGGCCTGGCAGGCGGAGCTTGAGACCAAGGTCAAGGCGCTGACCAACGAGCAGATCGTGGCAGTTCTCCGCAAGATCCTTGAGCCCGCCAAGCTGAACATTGTCAAGGCGGGTGATTTCGCCAAGGTCGAGAAGAAGTAGTCAGTTCATCGCTAGCAAAATGGGGGAGCAGCCCGCCGCTCTCCCATTTTGCTAGGTGGGCAAAGGGTTTCATGCTCTGCTGATTATCCGTTCAGCGTTGATGAGGACGCGGGGCGATGACGGAGGGCGGCGCCATGGCACGCATCGAACGGGAGTGGCAGGCGGAACACGAGAGTTCAGCGCTGGCCTCGGAGCTGCACCGGATCATGGTCATCAGCCACCGGCAGGCCAAGGGCTTCATCGACTGCAGCTGTGTCACGGTGAACGGCGAGGTCTCCACGAAGCACGGCCTCCGGCTCAAGGCCGGCGATACGGTCAAGGTCTCCTTCGATCCCGAGCAGACCTACGACGTGATGCCTGCCGCCCGCAAGCTGCAGGCAGGACCCTTCGAGACCCTGTGGGAGGACACCCATCTGCTCTTCGTGTTCAAGCCCGCGGGGCTGCTCACGGTGCCCACGGAAAAGGCCGGCGAGCCCAGTCTGGCCGAGGCCATCACCGAAGCCTATCGCCGTCGCGGCTTCAAGCGCTTCAACCTCTTCATCGTCCACCGCCTGGACCGCTTCACCAGCGGCGTGCTGGTCTTCGCCAAGACCCCCGAGGCCCTCCACGGCCTGAAGAAGCACTTCGAGCTGCACCGCCTCCAGCGGGTCTACTTCGCCATCCTGGTGGGGGAGTTGCCTGAGAACAGCGGCACCCTGGCGGGCCACCTCATCGAGCACGCCAAGTCCCTGAAGATGTCTGTGGCCACGGCCCGCAAGGGTCCCGGCGGCGGCAAGCGCATGCCCGCTGGTGCCAAGGAGGCCGTGACCCACTACCGCGTCATCGAGCGTCTGCCGGGCCACACCGTGGTGGAAGTGAAGCTGGAAACCGGCCGCCGCAACCAGATCCGCGTGCAGTTCGCCGATCGGGGCTACCCCTTGCTGGGCGACCAGGTCTACGGCACGGAAAGCCCCCTGCTGGACCGCCAGGCCCTGCATGCCGAGCTGCTGGGCTTCAAGCACCCTGTCACCGAGGAGCAGGTCACGGTTTCGGCGCCCATGCCCGCGGACATGGAAGCGGCCCTGAAGGCCCTGCGCAACCAGGCCCGCCTGGTCAGGGCTTCCACGGGGGTCAAGGGCGAGGAGGGCATCTTCCAGCCCACCGAAAGCCGCGACCACAAGCTCAAGCGCGTGGCCCGGGCCAAACGGTTCGGGGAGGGCGAGGATCGGCCACCTCGTGCAACCCTAGATGGCCCGGCGCGTTCGCGCCGGGTGAGCAGGGACGAGCGACCGCCGCGCGCTCCTGGTTCCACTGAGCGCCCAACCCGTCCCCGCCGTGAGGACACCGACGAAAGACCGCGCCGCACCTTCGGCTCTGCCGAGCGCCCGGCCCGGCCCCGTCGCGAAGAGGGCGAGGCGCGGCCACGGCCGACCTCAGGCCCCGGTGATCGCCCCAGCCGGCCCCGTCGCGAGGATGGTGATGAACGCCCCCGGCGCACGTTCGGAGCTGCCGAGCGCCCGGCCCGGCCCCGTCGCGAAGAGGGGGAGGCGCGGCCACGGTCGACCTCAGGCCCCGGTGATCGCCCCAGCCGGCCCCGGCGCGAGGACAGTGATGAGAGGCCGCGGCGTACGTTCGGCGCTGCCGAGCGCCCGGCCCGGCCCCGCCGCGAAGAGGGCGAGGCGCGGCCACGGCCCGCTTCAGGCCCTGGTGGTCGCCCCGCCCGTCCCCACCGCGAGGACGGTGCCGAGAGGCCGCGACGCACCTTCGGCGCCGCTGAGCGTCCCGCGCGTCCTCGGCGTGAAGGAGAAGGGGACCGCCCCCGCAGCACCTCAGGCCCCGCGGGACGACCAAAGAGCCCACGGCGGGAAGGCACGGCCTCTCGGCCTTCACGAAAAAAATAGGAGGGACCATTCGCACCCGCTTGGCCTTGTCCGGGATCCTCGCATTCGGGGTCTGCTGTCCTGCCCCATCGCAGGACAACCAGCCAACGGAGGGGCTCACCCTGGACCTGCGCTCCAAACTGGGTTCGGATCCTTCGGTGGAGATCCACCTGATCCAACCGGCCCATTGGGGAAGGCTGTACCGGATCGTTCCTGCACCACCTGGAAAGCCCACTCGAAGGCGCATGGCAGAAGCCACGGTCGAGGTCTGGGATCTGGCTCCCCCCGAATTGGGCCGGGCGGCCACCTTCAGCCTCTTCCTGGACACCCTCCGCCGGAGCTTATCCAGGGCCTGGGAGACGCCCCCGCCCTCCCACCAGGCCATCGAACTGGTCGACTTCGTGCTCTCTGATCCAAGCAACCCCCAGAAGCTGGACCTCACCAAGGTGCAGTCGATGCAGGAGCGCTTCAACCGGCTGCCGCCCAATGGATCACCGGTGAAGTAGGCTGTGCTCAGAGGCCTTACCACAACCCATGGCCTACAGCCTTATATGTGCTCCAGATAGAGCCGGTCCAGCACCTCGGCCAGATCCAGATCCCGCTGGGTGATGCCGCGGCTGACATGGGTGGTGAGGACGGCCACGACCCAGCGGTAGCCGAGGGTGAGGTCGGGATGGTGGTTCACCTGCTCGGCGTGCTCTGCGGCGGCGACCACGAAGCCAAGACCCCGTGGATAGGCCGAGAACGAATAGCGCCGGCGAAGGGTGAGTCCGTGCGAATCCCCCTGAGCCACCCAGTCCGGGTGCGCCTTCAGGAAGGCCTCCATCCGTTCGGGGCTGACTAGATCCTTGGACATGCTTCCTCCCCTGGTGCATCCTAAGGCCGCCTGGACTTGCTTGCGCGGCGCCTCTCGCCAAAGGCATGGTCATTCCTTTCCAGGCCCTCACCCGTTGCATCTGGATTTTGCCATGCCTTTCGCCACTCCGCCCCTGCTCGGCCGCATCGCCTTCGTCACGGGATCCTCCCGCGGCATCGGCCGGGCCATTGCCGTGGAACTCGCCCGCTGGGGTGCGGACGTGGTGGTTCATGGTCAGAAAAACCGGGACCTGGCCGACGCCGTGGCCGCAGAGATCCGTGCCCTGGGACGACGCTCGTTTGCTGTACTGGCGGACGTGCGGGTGAAAGCCGAGCTGGAAGCCGCATCGGACCTTGTGAAGGCCGAACTCGGCCAGGTGGACATCCTGGTGAACAACGTCGGCACCCGCAAGGACGGACCTTTCATCCTCATGGGTGACGAGAAGTGGGAAGAGGTCATGAATGTGAACCTCCGCGGCACGGTGTACGCCACCAAAGCCTTCGTGCGCGGCATGATGGCCCGCAAATGGGGCCGAATCGTCAACATCGTGAGCCCCACGGGCATCATCGGGATGGCGGGGCAGACCAACTACGGGGCCAGCAAGGGCGCGATCATCGCCCTCACCAAGAGCCTGGCCCGGGAGATGGCGCCCTTCGGCGTCCTTGTCAACGCCGTGAACCCCGGCCTCATCCACACGGAACTTACCCAGGATATTGCCGCCGAAACGCGCCGGGAGATGCTCTCGCCGACCATCCTGAAGCGGGAAGGCGAGCCCGAGGAGGTGGCGGGCGTGGTGGCCTTCCTGTGCTCCGACTGGGCCAGCTACATGAGCGGCCAGATCATCAACGTGGACGGGGGACTCTGCCCTTAACCGACCGCCGGATCGCGCAGCAGCCTGCGGGGCAGGCTGCGGAGTGAGGATCCGGCGAGGAGGTTATGCCACAGGACCGCCGGAGCGTGGGGTGGCCTCCACCGTGCCCAAGAGTTAGGAGGCGCCATCCGGTCCCAGCAAGGCCCGCACCTTGCTGACCAATCGATCGAGGTCCACGGGCTTGGTGTCGTAATCGTCGCAGCCTGCTGCCAAGGCCGCCTCGCGATCCGAGGTCAAGGCCCGCGCGGTCAGCGCCACCACGGGAATGGGGGCGGTGCTGGGGTCAGCCTTGATCTGCCGGGTCGCCTCGAAGCCATCGATGCCAGGGAGGCCAAGATCCATGAGCACCAGGTCGGGCATGAACTCTCGGCATAACCGCACACCCTGCTCGCCATCTTCCGCCGTGAGTACCGTGAAGCCCCGCCTCCCCAGCAGGCGGGAGATGGCATCCCTGTTCATCTCGTTGTCTTCGACCAGCAGGAGCGTCGTCATCGGGGAGTCTCTGTTGAGAGCTTAACGACCTGCACCGGCAGCAGTGAGGGTATTCGCCAGCAGGCCGGCGATGGTCAGGGGCCCCACCCCACCCGGCACAGGGGTCACCGCCGAGGCCACCTGCATGGCCTCGCCGAAGCGCACATCGCCACACAGCACGGCACCCTTGGCCTTGAGGACCTCCAGTTTCCTCGGCTCTGCGGCGAAGATCCGTTCCCCGAGGGCGAGATCCTCGACCCGATTGATGCCCACATCCACGACCACCGCGCCCGGCTTGATCCAGGACCCCTCCACCAGGCCGGGGCGGCCCACTGCGGCCACCAGCAGGTCCGCCTCGCGGCAGACGGAGGGGAGGTCCTGCGTACGGCTATGGGCGATGGTCACGGTCGCGTGCTGCTCCAGGAGCATCAGGGCCATGGGCTTGCCCACGATCTCGCTGCGCCCGAGGACCACCGCGCGGAGGCCCTTCAATTGAAGACCGTGGTGGGCCAGAAGGGACATGCAAGCGGTGGGCGTGCAAGGCCGCAGGCCCGGCAGGCCTTCCAGCAGCAATCCCTGATTCATGGGGTGGAAGCCATCCACATCCTTGGCCGGGCTGATGCGGTGCAGCGCCTCCTTGGAGTCCAGGCCCTTGGGCAGGGGGAGCTGCACGAGGATGCCGTCCACCTCAGAGTCGGCGTTCAGCTGGTCGATGAGGGTATCCAGCACCTCCTGGTGCGTGTCCGCAGCCAACCGGTGTTCTATGGAAGTGATGCCCACGCGGGCGCAGGCGGCTGCCTTGTTGCGGACGTAGACGTGGCTGGCCGGGTCATCGCCCACCAGCACTACCGCCAACGCGGGCGCTCGGAGCCCCCTGGCCTTGCGATCTTCGACCCCCAGGCGGACCAATTCCAGCATGCGGTCCGCGTGTGCCTTGCCGTCAAGGATCGTGGCCATTCAGAGCTCCTAACAACACCCCCCAATGCCGCGCGAGGGGTGCCGGGCGAGTGAGGGGAGGAAGGCGAGTCAAAGCGTAGCAGGCACTACGTGTGACGAGCGTGACGAAGCATCGCGACGCCCGCCACCCCTCGCCCGAAGGGATGAAGCCAGGC
>CAIQPH010000002.1 GCA_903873655.1 uncultured Holophagaceae bacterium
CCCCGTGCGGGACGAGGTCCGGGAAGTGGCCGGGGCCCTCGATTCCTGGCTGGCGCAGGACTACTCGGCCCTGCAGATCCTCGTGGTGGATGATGGTTCATCAGACGGCAGTACCGAGATTCTCCGGGACCGCGAAGCCGGGCACCCGGGCCGTCTGCGGGTGCTCCGCAACGATCAGCTGCCGCCGGGATGGCTGGGGAAGAACCATGCGCTGGACCTGGCCTCGCGGCAGCCGGAGGCGGCTGGCGCGGACTGGCTGCTCTTCGCGGACGGGGATGTGCAGGCCTCGCCCGACCTGCTGCGTCGGGCCATGGCCTTCGCGCAATCCCGGCCCACGGACATCCTCGCCCTGATCCCCGCGGTGGATGCCGTGGGTCCGGCGGAACGCCTGATCATTCCCTTCGCCGCCTGCGCCTTCCTGATGCTGGTCCCGCCGCACCGGGTGCCGGATCCCCGCCACCCGTCCTTCTGCGGCGTGGGCGGTTTCACGCTGGTGCGGCGGATGGCCTACGACGCAGTGGGCGGCCACGCGGCGGCGCCCCTGGAGGCCATCGACGACATGCTCCTGGCGCGGCGGGTGAAGGCGGCGGGCTTCACCAACCGCGTGGCTCAGGGCGGCCCGGACCTGCACCTGCGGATGTACCACGGGCTGTTCGAGCTGGTGCGGGCCATGCGGAAGAACACCGCGGCCTTCCCGGCCTGGTGGCTGCTGGTCCCCGCCCTGCCCGTGCTGGTGGTGGCAGGCCTGGCGCCGTTCTGGCTGCCCTTCGCGGGGCATCCGGTCCTGGCCCTCCTGCTCTGGTTGGTTGTCCCGGCCCTGATGGGTGACGTGCACCAAGGCATGACGGGGCGTCCCATGGACCTCATGTGGGCCTTCTGGCCCTTGAACGAGCTGGTCTTCGCCGCCGGCGCCGTCTGGGCCTTGGCCGACCGGGCCCGAGGCGTGAATCACTGGCGCGGGCGGAATGTGAGGCTGAGGTAGGACGATCAGGTGCCCTCGAACAGCCTCAGCGTGTCATCCAGCTTCCTCAGAATACTGAGGATCCGGAACGGCTCCACGACGACGTAGTCCACGGCGCCCACGGCCACAGCGCGATGGCGCTTCAGCGCCTCGTCCTCCTCAGTGCCTGCCAGGACTACGGGGAACGAGCAGCCCTCCTGATCAATGATCTGGCGACAGAGCTCCAGCGGACTGGCCAGGCGGAGCTGGTTGTGGATCAGGACCAGGCGCGTGCGACCCCAGCCTTCCCCATTGGCGTCGATACCCTTGAGCTGTGCCTTCACGGGGCCCTTGATGTGATCCAGCATGGCGAGGCCGAACTTCCGGCTCAGCGCTTCCCCCAGACGCAGGGCGAACTCTTCTTTCTCGGTGAGCAGCAGGATCATGGGATCCCGATCCACCAGCACCTTGACCGTGGGCAGCGCGGCCGCCCGGTTCATGCGCGCGGTGGCCTCCTGAAAGCCGCGGGGGGAGAAGGCCTCCCGGTCCTGGCTTGCCTGGAGGACCTGCTGATCCTGGACCCAGGTGCGGTACTGGCTCAGCACCTTGGGATCGGCCTGTTTGGTGAAACGTAGGCCCACCAGATTCTCGCCGAAGTAGGCCACGGTGGTGGGTGCCCGCAGGCGCAGGCCGCCCTCGAGCGGCACATCCAGCAGGGATTCCTCGCCCATCCGCAGCAGCTCCCGGATGTCCTGCTTGGTGTTCCTCAGGACCAGTTCAAGTCCCTCTTCGCCGAAGCTCTGCACCGTGCCGTCGATGATGGCGTTGCGGGCGTTGGTGAAGGTGGCGGCATGGGGCTGGGCGGCACCCCGATCCGGAATGAAATCCGCCAGGCGGTGCAGGTCCGCTCGGCGGAGCACCCTCGGAATGTTGGCCTGGCCGGTCTCCACGCCTTCCAGGACCTCCTGCCCGGAGTAGGACACGACGCATTCGTACTCCAGGCCACGGTCTTTGAGCTTGATGGCGAGGTTCTCACCGGGTTTCAAACCCCAGGTCCTGATGTCCTCGAAGGGCATGCGAAACACCATGCGCTCCCCATCTTCGGTGAGCATCGGATAGGGCGCCCGCTGGGCTTTGTAGGCCACGTCCACGCGGTCCCCGGCCAGGCAGAGCCGCTGCAGGACCATGCGGATGCCCGTGGCATCTTCAAGGAGGGCGCTCGCTCTGGTCATCTCACCCCCCCCCTTCCAGAGGTGGCATGGCGCCAGTGGGAAGCCAGTGGGCAAGGGTCCGCTGCAGCACCTCCATCCGGACCGGCTTGGGGATATGGTCGTCCATGCCCGCCTCAAGGCACTTTTCGCGATCTCCCACCATGGCGCTGGCCGTCATCGCCACCACGGGCAGCCGACGGCTGCCCCGCTCCCGCTCGCGGATGCGCCGCGTGGCTTCGAACCCGTCCATCTCCGGCATCTGGCAGTCCATCAGGACCAGATCGTAGGACACCCCCATCAAGGCATCCAGCGCTTCGACGCCTGTGGCGACGACGTCCGCCTCGATGCCGAGCTTCTTCAGCATGATCAGCGCCACCTTCTGGTTCACGGCGTTGTCCTCGGCCAGCAGCACGCGCACTTTCACGGGACCCGCCGTGGACCGGAGCGGAGCCGGGGCGGCAGGGGTATTGGCGGCCAGGCCCGCGGGCTCAAGGAGACGGCGCAGGTGGCTGGGGCGGGCAGGCAGGGTGAGGAAGGCCTGGACTCCCTGGCGGGCGGCGGCCTCCCGGAGTTCAGGCCGGTAGAGCGGGCTGGCGAACACGATGGGACAGTCTCCGGCCTCGGCCAGGATTCCATCCAGCGCTCCCGGACCCACCAGGATCATGGCCTCAGGCTTGCGGACCTCGGCGAGCCAGGCGGCCGGGTCCCTCTCTGGCGGAGCCACCAGAACAGACACTCCCCAGGCTTCGAACTGCTCGTGGATCAGGCGGCTCACGGCCGGAGGCAGGCCCACCATGAGCACCGGCGAGGTTCCTCGATGGACGGGCGCCTGACCAGCCCGGACGCCGAGCCGGAGGGTGAACCAGAAGCTGCTGCCCTCACTAGGCACGCTGGTCACCCCGATGTCGCCCCCCATAAGTTCGGCCAGCCGCTTGCAGATGGTGAGGCCCAGCCCGGTGCCGCCGTACTTGCG
>CAIQPH010000003.1 GCA_903873655.1 uncultured Holophagaceae bacterium
GAGGCCGTTTGCCAGGAGGGCCAGCTGGATCCGGTCCAGGGGCTTCACCAGGCGGACCGGCAGAAGGATCGGATGGTTCTGCCGCATCACCGAGTAGATCAGGATGGTGCCTTCAGGCTTCCCGTTGATGAAGCGCTGGGCCTTCAGCCTGCCTTCCAGGGTGGGCTCGTAGGCCCGCCCCTGGATCTTCACCAGCTCGTCACCCTCCAGCAGGCCTGCCTCTTCCGCCACGCCATCCGGCAGGATCTCCCGGATGACGATCCTCCCGCTCTCCAGGCGCCAGGAGCACTGGTCGTCGGAACCCGCATAGACCCACTGGTTGAGGGCGAAGGACCCCAGGGCCAGCGTCAGGCAGGCGAAACTGATCCACAGCAGACGCCGGCGGATGCGTTTCAGGTAGGGATTCATGGAGCCTTTGTGAAAGAATGCCCGGATGGAGCGGATCTCGCGGAATGACAGGGCCTGCTGGGTGCTGGTGGGGGGAAGGCACCGGCTGGGCCGGGCCCTCGCGGAGGATCTGGCCCAGGATCACGATCTGGTGCTGACCAGTTCGGCCCCCTGGGACGGGGAAAGCTGGGTGGATGAGTTGTCGAAGATAGCCCGGATCCGGAGGCTTCGGTGGGATGCCGAAAACCCAGACCTGGTGTCCCGCATGATGGCAGATATGGACACGTTGCAGGCCGATGGCTGGGTTATTTCCGGGGCCGTGATTCTGGCGGGAAGTTTTCCTGAAAGCCCCCTCGGGACCTGGACCCAGGAGGGTCTTGAGGCCACCTGGCGCCTGAACCTCGGCTTCCCGTTCCTCTGCGCCCAAGCCCTCGCCCCCCGCTTCGCCGAGGGCTCCTGCCTCCAGGTGCTCCTGGATACCTCGATCCATAGGCCTTGGCTCAAGCGGCTGCCCTACAGTGCTGCCAAGGCCGGCCTGGCGGCCCTGGTCCCCGGGCTTGCGCAGTTGCTGGCGCCGAAGGTGCGGGTGGTCGGTCATGCCCTGGGCACAGTGCTCCCGGCTGAAGGCAGTGATGCGGCGTTCCTGGCGGGACGCACGCTGCTCAAGCGGATCGGGGCTCCCGCCGACCTCTGCAGGGCGGTGCGCTTCGCTGCCGCCAGCCCTTTCCTGACGGGTGAGATTCTCACTCAGGACGGAGGCCGGCGCTGGGTCGACCGTTGACGGTTCAGTTCGCCGCCTTCCAGGTCGCCAGTTCTTTCTCGAGATTCTCCGTGTAATCCTTCGGGGCCTTGCCCCTGGAGAGGTCGATGGCCTTCTGAAGATGGCTCAGGGCCTCGGGCAGGCGCTTGGCATTCCGGTAGATCCTGGCGGCGATTTCGTGATTCTGGAAGTTCTCGCCGATCTTCAGGCTTTTCTCAATCCAGGCCAGGGCCTTCTGGGGTTCAATCCCCTGCTCCTGGCAATAGCGGGCCGCCTGGAACCAGGGCACCCAGTCCGAGTCTGGCGCCTTCTTGAGGGTGTCCTCCAATTGGGACCAGTAGATGCCCTTCGTGTCAAAGGCTACCAAGAAGCTCACGCGCAGCTTCTCCCAGCCCAGTTCAACCATGGCATTGCCGGGGTCCACGGGGAGCACCCGGTACTCCAGGTATTCGAGGAAGACTCCAGCCTGGGGTGTGACCTCCCAGCGCAGCTGGTCCTCTTCCTTCTTGTAGTCGTAGGCCCCCCACTGCTTGGCCTTCTTGTTCAGGATCAGCGTCCAGGTCTTTTCGCCGGGGATGGCGAAGAGGCCGTAGCTGCCTGCGGGCACGTCCTTTCCGGCCACCTTGGCGGCGTGACTGAAGGTGATGGCCGTGGCATTGTTGGCGCCCGTTCGCCAGACCTCCCCGAAGGGCACCAGCCCTCCCCAGATCTTCCGGCCCTTCACCGCCGGCCTGGAGAAGCTGAGCTCGATCCTGCTGATGCCGATTTCCTGGGTGACGGTGCTCGCTGGGCTCACGCGCAAGGGCGCCAGTCGCACGGGAGCGGGCTTGTCCTGGGCCGCGAGGGACATGGCGAGAAGGGCAGGGAGCAGAAGGCTGCGCATGAGTGTCTCCATGAACGGGCATCCAGAGTGCCACAAAGCACGTCTCCCAAGTTCAATGCCTGTCTAGAAGCCATGCAAACGTTGATCAGGAAGCGGCACCGTAGCGTCTGGCTGCGCCCCGGGAGCGGTCAAGGAAGCGCTGCACGGCGGTGGGATCCACGGTGGCGGGGATTCCGGCCCATCGCTGGGAGGGTTTCAGCATGCTGAGCATGTCTTCGGGACAACCCACTTGATCGTAGAGGCGTTCCACACTCTGGGCCAGTTGAGCGGTTGTGCTGTCTGTGGAGAGTGCCTCGCGCAGTATGGCCTCCCGCCAACGATCCTGTGCCTCGGACCAGCGTGAACTGCCCGGACGGGGTGTCTTGCCCACAGCCTCGGCGCAGGCAGCCCAGAGGTGGGCTTCGAAGGTCTTGAGGGCCTCGCCCTCCAGCGCCCGCAGTCGTTGAACGGCATGGCCGTCGCCTGCTGCCTCCCGCTGGATCTCCCCAGGGTTGAGGAAACCGAAGTCGTACCCTGTGACGAGGTCATCCCAGGTGAAGGATCCGAAACAAACGCGGAAAGCATCCAAGGGCATCATGGGAGCCTCATGCAAGCAAGTGGAGGGCGAGGTGGACCGCGATGCGGGCGCTGGCTTCGGCGCCGTCAAGGGTGGGGGCCAGTTCCATGAGATCGGCGCCCACCCAGGGTTCGGGCCACAGACTGGCGGCGTGGACCAGGCGAAGGGTCTCGGCCAAGCTGAGCCCTCCGGGCACCGGTTCTGCCACGGCCGGTACCAGGATCGGATCAAGGGCGTCCAGGTCCAAGCTGAGATAGGCCGGCCCCTGACCCACGGCAGCGAGGTCCTCCTTCAGGCGCAGGGCCAGCAGCGGATCCCGCAGGTCCGCAGGCGTCCACATGCGCGCCCCGACCGCCTGCAGAAACGCCAGTTCGTCATCGTCGAAACGGGGAGCCCGCAGGCCCGCCTGCATCAGGCGATCCGGATCCACCAGATTTTCCTCGATGGCCTGCCGGAGCCAGGTCCCGTGGTGGATGTCCGTGCCCCAGGCAGCGCCATCGGCGGCATCCGGATGGGCGTCCACATGGAGCAGACCCAGGGGCCCATGCCTGTGAGCCAGGGCCCGCAGGGCACCCAATGTCATAGAGTGGTCGCCACCTAACAGAAGGGTTCGGCATCCATTCATGGACCAGGCGTCCACAGTGGCCTGAACCGTCTCTAGTGCCTCCGCGAGGGAGAAGGGCAGCGTGGGAATATTGCCGCCGTCCAGCCACCCATTGGCGGAGGCGGGCCCCAGCCTAGGACAGCCTTCCCGGAGTCGATCTGGCATGGGATGGGAGCCGATACCCATGGAGGCCGCACGCATGGCCCAGGGCCCGAGACGAGCGCCTGGGCGGTTGATGACGCCGGCATCGCAGGGGACGCCCAGCACGACGCCGGTGGCGGGGCGGGGATCGATGCATAATGGCAGGCCCAGAAAGGGCGTCAGCCCCATGCGCAGGCCTTTCAAGAGGACTTCAGCGGACATCGGTACTCCGGGGTGATAGAGCCACACGGAAGGCGGCGATCCAGGAGTCGGCATCGCCAAAATCGGCGGGATGCAGGGACTCCTCTGCAGCCAAGGTGACCAGCGTGCGGGTGGCGAAGAGGGTCTTCAGGTGCGGCAGCAGCGTTTCGTCGCCCGTCCAGGGATAGTGCGGTGCAGGGCTGGAGATCCTCAGCGGCTGCGCCGGGAGACCCAGTTCGAAGGCAGCACGGAGGCCGCCCTCATAAAAGGTCGCCAACCGATCGCCGCGAGTGGTGGTGCCTTCCGGGAAGAGCAGCATGTCGCGACCAGCCTTAAGGGAAGCCGAAAAGCTCGCCAGCGCCGCGGCGCGGCTGGTGGCATCCTGCCGTTCCACGAAATGGATTCCCGATTTCCTCGCCCAGCGGCCGATCAACGGGTAGCTGGTCACTTCCCCCTTGGCAATGGTGCCCATGGGGCGGAGGCTCATCAGGATCACCGGATCCACCCAGCTGAGGTGGTTCGCCACCCAGAGGCCGATGTCGGATCTCGGATGACCCTGGATGGTCAGTTCCAGTCTGAGAGCCGGCAGCAGGCGCCTGGCCCAGCGGTGCAGACCAGGTTGGGGCTCCGAACCCGCCGCCAGACGAGGCAGGAGCACTGCAGTGGGCCAGAGGACCCCGGCCCATGACACTAGCTCACCAGCTTCAGGCGAGTGTAGCGGGCCCGGACGCGCTCAAGGTCGTCGCAGGTGATAGTGGACCAGAGGCGGGTGTCGCCGGGGGCGTAGAAATCCTGGACCTCTTCCACCACCCTGGCGCCCAGCGCGTTGTGGACGCTGCGGGCATCGCTGTTGCCGGGTTCTACCAGGAAGCGGCACTCGTCTACGTTCTCGTTGAGCAGTTTGGCGACCATGGCTCTGATGAGCAGGTAGTTCACCCGGCCCTTCTGATATTCAGGATGCACGGCGAGGGTGGCGCAGTAGACCGTGGTGCCCTTCACGAAGTTCAGGACGTAGCCCACGGGACGGTCTCCGTCCAGGGCCAGGAAGCACCAGTCGCGGTACAGCTCGGTGCAGAGGCGCAGGTAGTGGGGGCAGAGTTCGCCAGCACCATCCCCGGACCAGATCTCCGCTTCAAGGCGGCGAAGATGGGCGTAGTCCGCGCTGCCCAGTGATCGCACTGTGTAGCGGGCCCCTTCCGGGTGTTGTTTGAGGGTTTCGATCGTCATGGTCGTACCTCCCTGGTGTCCAGGGTCAGTCACGGTCATGACGGCCGTGCGGCGGTCCTGCCAACTTCGCGGAAAAAAGGTGAAACCAAGCGGTGACGGGCATCCGCAAAGCAGGGAAAGCAAGTGTCGGGTTGGAATGTGACGAGGAAATGTCCTGCTGGTTACATCTCTGCAACTATTTCCCGACGCGTGGATGGATTGATTCCCAGCTTGTCTTCTTTTCTGTATTCTGGGCGCGATGAGCGTAGAATTTTATTGTTGGTCTCGCCACGTCATTGTCTGCAAGGCCCGATGAATCAATCCTCGCGAACTCGCTCACTGCTTCCCGAAAGGGAGGAGCGGGCGTTTACCGAAATCCAAGACCACGAATCATTGCAGGATAAATCCACCATTTCCGATTTACCGGAAATCCTGGCCATTGAGAATCCAGCCTCGTGCACGACCTTTGAGGATTTCCTTGCAGAAGTGGAGCGTAGCGTCACTGAGGCTGGGCAGCTCCTTCTGTTTACGAGGGAGCATCTACGGTTGGAAGTGAAGCTCTTCAAGAGAGAAGGAAATCCTCAGGTGGTCTGGGGTTTGAGACGTCACGAGGATTGGGCTTTCAAGGCCACCTTGCTTCGTCTCGCGCGCGGAAACGACCCTGTGCATCTGGTTCTGTCTATCGAACTTCAGGGTGGTTATCGGATTTTCGGCTGGGTTATCAAACGGTCCATGAATTCCTTTTGGGCATCACCTCTGCCGTTAGAACAGGCCAAGAGATTCTGGGAACGTTGTCTCACCCCATTCTCCGCCTGAGAATCAGGGGCCAGCCTGCCTCAAACCGCTCGGAGCCTTCCTCTGGTTCCAAACCACTCACTGAGTCCTGACCACTGAAGCGCAACAAATTCAACAAGCCCCCAGATGACCGCACCCGCGATGGCCACGCCAGAAATGAGCTTGGTTCGCACGGACAGGGTTCGCATGGCAGTGTCCTCCCATCAAGCAGGTTAAGCTCACGATAGGGCCATCACATGGGCGCGGTATGCCGAGGTTGTGACTCCTCTGTAACGGATCCCACAAATTGTGGCTTGGCCCCGATTAAGGGTCCAACTCGGGCATTGTCCGCTCCATACACCCTTCATAATCAAGTCCATGCAGCGACTGCCTCATCTCGACGACTTGGCCAGGATCATCGACATGGGTGGCGCCCACTTCGAGACCCGCACGGTCTGCGAAATAACCTGTTGCGGGGAGCGCATGCCGGTTCAAGTCGTGGCGCTGGGCAATCCAGATCCAGCTCTCCCCACCGTTGGTTTTTTCGGCGGGGTTCATGGCCTGGAGCGAATCGGAGCCGAAGTGGTCATGGCCTACCTGCAGAACATTGCCACGCGTCTGAAATGGGACGACACCTTGCACCGGCAACTGGAGACGGTGCGACTGGTGTTCATGCCGCTCGTGAACCCTGGCGGTATCTGGCGTGGAACTCGGGCCAATCCCAATGGTGTCGACCTCATGCGGAATGCTCCGGTGGAATCTGCTGAGCACGTACCTTGGTTGATCGGGGGTCAAAGACACAGTGCCCGGCTGCCCTGGTTTCGCGGTGAATTGGGCCAAGCCATGGAGGCCGAGAATCAGGCTGTATGCGAGGTCATTTCGGGGGAATTCCTGACGCGCCGGTTCAGCCTGTCGGTGGATTGCCATTCGGGGTTCGGCGTCAATGACCGCATCTGGTTCCCCTATGCCCACACCCGCAGGCCAATCCCCCATCTCGCTGAGATGCACGCGCTCAAGGACCTGCTTGAAGAGACGCTCTGCAATTTCCGCTACATCTTTGAACCGCAAAGTCGGCAGTACCTCGCGCATGGTGACCTTTGGGATCACTTGTACCAAAGCTCTCAGCGTTCACCAGACCATATCTTCCTTCCCATGACTCTTGAAATGGGATCCTGGACTTGGGTCAAGAAGAACCCGCGGCAATTGTTCTCACTGCTGGGCATCTTCAATCCCTTGATCGAACACAGGCAGCAGCGGGTCCTGAGGCGACACCTTCCTCTGCTGGAGTTCCTCGTTCGGGCGGCCTGCAGTCACGCACGCTGGCTGCCCATGGCTCTAGAGCGCGAACAGCAACGCCTGAAGGCAATGGGACGCTGGTACTCAGAAGTGAACCAGGAGGGTCTGCCATGAACACGTGGATCCTATTGCGCGGCCTCGCCCGAGAAACACGGCACTGGGGTCGTTTCCAGGCTCAGTGGTTGGAGGTATTCCCAGAAACCCGCTTGGTTGCGATAGACCTGCCCGGGACTGGCGAACTCAACACCGCAACCTGCCCAATGAGCATTGGGGAAACGGCCCTCCAATGCCGCCGGGAAGCAGCAAGAATGGGGATCTCACCTCCCTACAACCTGCTGGCGATGTCCATGGGTGCCATGGTGGCTGCAGCCTGGGCCCAGAACCATCCTAGGGAGGTGAAAGCCTGTGTGCTGATCAACACCAGTTTCGGTTCCTTCAGTCCACTTCACCACCGGATGCGTCCCCGGGCCTGGCTCACCCTGCTCCGTTTCCTGCTCACGCCGTCCGCAGCAGGGCGAGAGCAGATTGTTCTTCATCTCACCAGTAGTCTTGGGGAGCCTGCTGAGAATCTGATCCAGGATTGGGTGGCCATTCGCAAATCGCGGCCAGTCAGGATAGGGAATGCACTCCGGCAACTGATCGCAGCGGCCAGATTCAATGCCCCGTCAGCAGCTCCGGCTCGTACGCTCTTATTAGCCAGCTCAGGGGACAGGCTGGTCAACCCGAACTGCTCAGCAGACATTGCTCGTCGCTGGAACTGCACGATCGCCATGCATCCTTCTGCCGGCCATGACCTGCCACTTGATGATGGGCCATGGATCGCAGAACAGGTTCAAGACTGGCTCACAGTAGGCGGATCAGACTTGGATGGGCCTTAAGTATATTTACCAGATGGTTACTTTCAAGCCATCTCCTGTGAACGGGAGATGCCGAATCTGATTTCATGCCGCGCGTGAAGGGCTTTGCCTGGAGAGCCACGAAAGCCCAGGATCATCAGACAAGCACATTCCTCCTGACTTCTCTGGTGGACCACCAGGAATGCGTTCAGGTCGGAGAAACCCTTGAGCATGTCTTCGACTGGTTCAGACACCACCCCCATGAATTCGCAGCAGTGGTGGATGGCACCACCTATGCCGGATTGATATCTCGGGGCCACCTAGGGCTCCTTCTTGGGACCCGGTTCGGATTCACCCTTCACAGTCGCCACCCGATCCAGGAGCATCTCCTCCATGGAAGC
>CAIQPH010000004.1 GCA_903873655.1 uncultured Holophagaceae bacterium
GGAGGACTGGTGCCGAGAGAAGGATTCGAACCTCCGTAACGCGTTGCGTGGCAGATTTACAGTCTGCTGCCATTAACCACTCGGCCATCTCGGCATGCTTGTCCGGCGCCCCTCCCGGGGCTTGTCAAACCAACCTGGGATGCCCCAGGAGGCTTCCCGAACGGAGCCCCACGGGGCTTCGTGTCAGGGGTCACTGCGAGGCAGGGCTTTCCTGACAGGGAACTCGAAAGGTATCACGGCACTGGCAGTGTCTCAAGTGGAAACTTCCGGAGGTTCTGTTGCTCTCCGCGCCACCACGCGGAACAGGGTCACCGCCGCCGCGGCGGACACGTTCAGGCTTTCAATGCCCCCGGGCATGGGAATGTGCAACAGGCCATCGCACCGTTCCCGGATTTTGAGGTGCAACCCTTCGCCTTCCGCCCCCAGGACCAGCACTGTGGCACGGTCAAACGGTTCCTGCAGGTAGTCGCTGCTGCCCTCACCGGCGGCCAGGCCGTAGATCCAGGCACCAGCCTCCTTCAGATCGTCGAGCGCCCGGCCGAGGTTCACCACCCGGCACACGGGCACCCGACCCGCCGTGCCGGCGCTGGCGCGGACCACAGTTTCGTTCACGACCGCTGAGCGGCGTTCAGGAAGAAGCACGCCATCCACGGCAGCGGCGGCGGCGGAACGCAGGATGGCGCCCAGGTTGTGGGGGTCCGTGATGCCGTCCAGGGCCAGTATCAAGGCAGCGTCTCCCCTGGCCTGGACCCTGGCCGCCACTTCCTCGAAAGAAACATAGGCGAAGGGGCCACCTTCGCCCAGCACACCCTGGTGCCGCTGACCCTGGCTGCGACGATCCAGGCTCTCCATGGGGTCGCGGTGGACCACCACGCCTGCTGCGCGGGCCTCTGAAATCAGCTTGGCCACTCGACCAAACGCAGCCGGGGCGACCCAGAGCGCGTGCAGTTCCCCGCGGGCCAAGGCCTCCTCGCAGGCGTGGGGGCCGAGGAATTTCATGGCTGGAGTTCTGTCCTGGTCATGCCTAGAAGGTCATCTTGTAGCCGAGCGCCACCAGATGCCCCTCACCCTCCATCCGGACTCGGGTGCCAACCGGGCGGTAGCCCGCCGAACTCCAGACACCGTTCACGTGGGTGGTGTCCTGGTCCTGGCTTTGCCGGAACTGGTAGCCGACATTCAGCTGGCCACCCCAGACTCGGTAGCCCGCACCGAAGGAGAAGCCCGCAGCGGGTGACCCCCCCAGCAATGGCTCCGTGACGGCCGGTTCAACGCTGCGCTGATCGAAGGATAGGCCGGCTCGCAGCGTCCAGGATTTCCCTAGTTCCAACTCGGCGGAGGCATCCAGCCCCAGGTGGCTTTTGCCATGCGGAAGCTCCCAGGGGGCAGTAACAACGCCAGAGGGGGTCTGAACTGCAGCGAAAGTGGGCACGTTCAGACTGCCCGAGGTCCAGCGGAGATCGGCTTCCCACGTCATGAACGGCATGTTGCGATGGCGCACGCCAAGGGTCATCTGCGCAGGCAACTCCAACGTCGAGGGCCCCCCGGGGATGGCGTGGGATGCCGCCAGAAGGGTTGCAGCTCGGGGGTCGGCGCCGATGGGGGGGGTGCTCAGCCCATCGTTGGCGAAGAGACCCAGGTTCGCGTCCCTGAAACCCGCTTTCATGGCGAGGTCCCCTTTCAATCCCGATTGGTAGGCGAAACCCAGGGTCCAGCGGGGGTTGAGAGCCCAGCGAGCACCCAGCGAGTAGCTCGGCACCACCTTGTCGGCACTCTGTCCGACCCGCTGCTCGACAAGACCGTTCACGGGGTTCCCGGAAGAGATCAGGGAGGTCGGATCGTTGGGCACGCCGAACCGCATCACGCTGGTGGAGGCATAGGACAGGCGCGCCAGTCCGAACCCGAGACCGACGGACACGTTCGGGGTCAAAGCCCAGGCCGCCTGGCCCTCCAGGCGTCGGGCCGACAGGTCGATACCATCGCCCAGGTACCGGCTCGGAGCATTATCGACAAGACTTCCGTGGCGCAGATAGGGTTCATCCAGCTTCAGGCCGAGAGTCAGGCCAGTCCCCAATCTCCTCGCCAACCCGAAGGCCGCGATGGTGCGATTGCGGTCGAAGCTGAACAGGGCCTGCTGCGTGGACTCCATGGTCTGCTGGGTGGCGGACACCTCTATCCCGGCAGACAGGTAGACCCCCCCTTTCTCCCTCAGGGATGCCAGCAGTGCCGGGTTGGTGGCAGCCGCCTCCAGGCTGTAGCCATAGGCGACCTGGGCCCCGCAGCGGGCGATGCCCACGGGGTCTGCGGCCGGCAGGGCGATGCTCTGGGCGGAGACCGGCAGGGCAACTACGCCCAGAATCAGTCCCATCCCGATCATTTCACGAACCACTTGGGCCATACCCCACGCCTCCTGAGACACCCTTCTTGAGTGGCCTGAACCCGGGAAGGGTTCAAGCCCAAGGTTCCAGGATCGCCAAAAGAGCCCGAATCACCAAGCGAAGGATTCCAGACCAAGTGTGCTGGCCCTGAAATGCACGGATCTTGACGAGGCCGGGCCAGCACACTTCCATCGGGGCATGGCCCCTCTGGCGATCCGGCGCGCGGACGCGCCAGATCTGTCACCCCCTTGGGGGCACTGCCGTGCCCCCAAACCCCTGCCACGTGTGGTGACCCGGCATGTCGGATGATCCAGGTTCTCGCGAGACACCACACTAGCCAATGTCAGTGTTCGGACTCCCCCATGAAGCGCACCAGCAGGCGGTCCACCAGTTCCCACACCTCGAGCAGGGCTGCCAGACCCATCACGAGCCCGAAGCCCAGCGCCAGCGCCCTGCCCCAGGGCCCCATGAGTGCCCGGCAGAGGTCCGGCCAGTGCCAGAAGAAAGTCGGCAGTCTCAGGCGTCCGTAGAAAGCCAAGGTAGACAGAAGCATCCCGCCCCACAGCAGGTAGAAGAACCGCAGCGTACGAAAGAGGACGTCCCAGATGAAGGAACGAGGGCGGAAGGTCGGCATGGAGGGACCAGCATACCGTGAGTGTCTGTTCAGGCGCGCAGGACCTGCCACGCCAATCGGAGGATCAGGGCTCCCACGACTCCGATGAATACAGCCCGGATCCAGCTACTGCCCTTGCTGAGGGCCACGCGAGCACCAAGGTAGCCCCCCACTCCGTTGGCCGCCGCCATGCTTAACGCGACCGAGGGTATCCAGCTTCCCTGCCAGAGGAAGAGTCCCATGGCTGCCAGATTCGAGGCCCAGTTCACGCTCTTGGCCAGGGCTGAGGCCCTCAGGAAATCGAACCCCAGCACCGCCACGAAGAGAAAGATCAACAGCGAGCCGGTGCCAGGCCCGAAGAACCCGTCGTAGCAGCCCAGCGCCATGGCGATGAGGGCGGCCAGCCCCCGCTGGTGGCCGAGTCCGAACCGGGGCGCATGAAGCCGCCCAAGGTCAGGCTGGAGCAGGGTGAAGGCCAGCATTCCCACCAGCAAGCCCAACATGACAGGGCGCAGAAAATCAGCATGAACCTGGTAGGTGAGCCATACGCCCCCGGCCGCCCCGACCGCCGAAGCCAACACCGGGCCTAGCATCTCCCGCCAGGACAAGGCCCCTGACCAGAGGAATTTCCCTGCCGCTAGCGTAGTTCCCGTACAGGCGACCGCCTTGTTGGTGCCCAGCAGGGTCGGCAGGGGCGTACCTGCCGGCAGCGCAATCATCAGCGCCGGTACCGTGATCAGCCCGCCCCCGCCCACGATGGCGTCTATGAAACCCGCCAACAGGGCGGCGAGCATGAGGAGCAGCAGCGCTGAAAGGCTGGGCACAGCCTCAAACTTTCAGAATTTCCGCTTCCTTGTGCTTCATGGCCTCATCGATCTCCTTGATGTGGGCATCTGTCAGCTTCTGGATGTCGTCCAAGAGTTTTTTTGCCAGATCCTCGGAAATATGGGCCTCCTTGGCCTTCTCGATCTTCTTCACATCCTCATTGGCGTCACGGCGGATGTTGCGCACACCGGTCTTGATCTCCTCACCCAGGCGATGGAGCACCTTGACCAATTCCCTGCGGCGTTCTTCGGTGAGCATGGGAATGGGCAGGCGGATCACATTGCCATCGTTGGAAGGATTGATGCCCAGGTCGGACTTGAGGATCGCCGTCTCCACGGCCTTGATGGCACTCCTGTCGAAGGGCGTCACCACCAGCATGCCGGCCTCGGGAACGGAGACCGTGGCCATCTGGTTCAGGGGGACGACCGATCCGTAGTAATCCACGTGCACGTTGTCCAGGAGACTCGCATTGGCCCGGCCGGTCCGGATGGTGGCCATCTCTTTCTTCAAGGCCTCCACGGACGCATGCATGCGGCGTTTCGTTTCCTGCAGGATGGCATCGGGGGTCTGAGCGGACATGGGCACCTCGGGGTGGTCCAGCCTATCTTTATACATCAGGGGGAAACGGACTGGTCGTTCTCCCCAACTGTTATGAGCCAATCCACAAGATTTGAGCTCCGGAGCATTCCAATTGCTTGGACAGGCTCCTAAAGTGAAAGCACTTCTGCGAGGTTCCCATGCGCAAACTCAGCCTGTTCGTCCCCTTGGCATCCCTGGCCCTGATGGCGGCCCCCGGCAGCACCCCCACCTCGGCTGAGATGGCGCTCACCAGTGCGGATGGTTTCGCCCTCAAGGGCACGCTCACCCTGCCTGCGGCAAAAGGGAAGGTACCCGTGGTCATCCTCGCCCACCAGTTCCGAACCGACCGTTCTGGCTGGGCCCCCCTGGCGGAGCGCCTCGCGGCCCGCGGCATCGGCACCCTGGCCCTGGATCTCCGCGGTCACGGGGCCAGCACCAACAAGAGCGGCGTTGAGGTGAGAGTTACGGAGGATTTCGGGGCCTCCGCCAAGGCCGTGGGTTTCGACAAGATCCCCGCAGATCTGGTACTAGCCGCTGCATGGCTCCGAAAACAGCCTGGGGTCGATGGCCGCCGCCTGGGCCTCGCGGGCTCCAGCGTGGGCGCCATTTCGGCGCTTCTCGCCGCCCCTGAAATCAAACCCGTGGCTGTTCTGAGCCTCAGCCCTGCAGGGACCGGCGCATTTGGTGAGGGGGCGCGGGAAAAGCTGAAGGGCGCCGTGTTGCAGGGAAGGGCATCGACCCTTGTCCTCGCTTCTAGCGGCGACAAGGATGCCTACGGAAATGCCATGACCCTAAAGGATCTGCCCGGGGTGGACCTGAGCCTCAAGGAGGGCGAGGAGCACGGCTTTGCCTACTTCAAGGACCACGCTGACCTCATGGCCGTCTTCTTCGGCGAGTACCTGACCTATCACCACACCGGCAAGGCCTACGCGATGCCAGTGGCCAAAAAAACCGCTGCGCCTGGAAACGTCATCAATGACCAGACCCTGGCCGACCAGAAGAAAGCCACAGACGCTCAGAAGTAGCGGAGTTCCCACCATGAGTAAGCGGATCCCGACCCTGGCCCTTCTGCTCCTGGCGGGACTGGTCGCCTGCTCCGGACCCAGGCAGCTGGATACCAGCATGGGCGGACGGCAGATGGAGGAGTTCCGTGCCGAGGCCCGCAAGGTCGAAGGCCAGTGGTGGTGCGAACTGCAACTCCCGCTTGGGATCTGGCGCGTCGAGACCGCCGAAGGGCAGACTCTGGAGATTCTCCCCGGCCAACCCAGGGCGACCCTCCGATGGAAGGTCGCCCCGGATCGCTGGTCCCAACAGGACCAGCCCTTTCTCCTTGATCTGGTTGGAGAAAACGGGATGCGTCTCTCCCTGTCGGTGCGCTACCCCAGTTCATTGCCGGGTGGAGCGTTCACCCTGAATGTCTTCAGGATGCTCTCCGGCAAGTCCTAGTGAAACTGCTGAGCCTCGGTGGAACCCGCCAGCGCCAGCGTGGAAGCCAGTCCTCCACTGATGGCCTGGGCCACCTCGTCGAAGTAGCCGGTGCCCACTTCCCGCTGATGCTTGGTGGCGGTATAGCCGCGTTCCTCCGAAGCGAACTCGGACTCCTGCAGCCTGGAGTAGGCGGTCATGTGCTCGGTGCGGTAGGCGCTGGCCAGCTCGAACATGCCGTGGTTGAGGCTGTGGAAGCCCGCCAGGGTGATGAACTGGAACTTGTAGCCCATGGCTCCCAGTTCCTGCTGGAAGGTCGCGATCTCCTCGTCGCTGAGCTTCTTCTTCCAGTTGAAAGAAGGCGAGCAGTTGTAGGCGAGCAGCTTGCCCGGAAACTCGGCGTGGACGCCCTCGGCGAATTCCCTGGCCTCCTTCAGGTCCGGCGTGGAGGTCTCGCACCAGATGAGGTCGGCATAGGGGGCGTAGGCCTTGGCGCGGGCGATGGCCATCTGCACGCTGCCGGTAATGCGATGGAAGCCCTCGGGGGTGCGCTCGCCCGTGAGGAACGGCCGATCGCGTTCATCGATGTCCGAGGTGATGAGCCGGGCGGAATCCGCGTCGGTGCGGGCGATGATCAGGCTGGGCACGTCCATGACGTCCGCCGCCAGGCGGGCCGCCACCAGGGTCCGGATGAAGTGGCCCGTGGGGATGAGCACCTTGCCGCCGAGATGGCCGCACTTCTTTTCGCTGGAGAGCTGGTCCTCGAAGTGGACGCCCGCGGCGCCCGCCTCGATCATGCCCTTCATCAACTCGAAGGCGTTCAGGGGGCCGCCGAAACCGGCCTCGGCATCGGCCACGATGGGCAGGAACCAGTCGCGGCTGATGCCACCCTCGCCGTGCTCGATCTGGTCCGCCCGCTGCAGGGCGCCATTAAGGCGCTTCACCAGGGCGGGAACCGAATTGGCAGGATAAAGGCTCTGGTCCGGATAGGTCTGGCCCGACAGGTTGGCATCCGCCGCCACCTGCCAGCCGGAGCAGTAGATGGCCTGCAGCCCGGCCTTGGCCATCTGGACGGCCTGACCGCCGCTGAGGGCGCCCAGGGCGCGGGTGGGCACCTCGTTCTGGAGCAGCCTCCAGAGCTTGCGGGCACCCAGCTGGGCGAGGGTGTGCTCAATGCGGACACTGCCGCGGAGCTTGCTCACCGTCTCGGGGCCGTAGGGGCGGGTGATCCCTTCCCAGCGCAGCGCGAGAAAATCGTCTTCGATGGGGGGGATTGGGAACCTGGGAGTCATGGGACACCTCATGGGGAAGATTCGGGATGGTGCAATGTCAAAGATTGACTTATTCTGATCGAAGTCAATGAACAGTTGATTTGATAGGGGTTGATATGAAAATTTTAGTCAATTATCTTCATAGAAACTGTAAATTGATGTAAACGAGGTCCCATGCCTTCCGCCGCCCCCACCAAGTCCGCTGCCCGCCTGGGCGCCAAGATCCGCCTTCTCCGCCGCCAGGAGGGCCTGAGTCAGGTTCAGTTGGCGGAGGCCCTGGGCATCAGCCCCAGCTACCTGAACCTCATCGAGGGGAACAAGCGGCCCCTCACGGCGCCGCTGCTGATCCGGCTCGCCCAGCAGTTCAAGCTCGACCTGAAGACTCTGGCACCGGAAGAGGACCAGCGCCTGTCCGACGACCTCATGGAGGTCTTCGGCGACCCCCTCTTCGAGCCCCTGGGACTCCAGGCCCAGGATGTGCGCGAACTCGTCCAGAACAGCCCCGACCTGGCCCGGGGCGTGTTCGAGCTGTACCGCGCCTTCCAGCATGCCCAGGACAGCCTCGACAACCTGTCGGCCAAGCTCAGTGACGGCCAAGGCTTCGATCCGGAGGCCACCCGGCTGCCTTCGGAAGAGGTCGGCGACTTCATCCAGCAGGCCATGAACCATTTCCCTGAGCTGGAGTCCACGGCGGAAGCTTTCTGGACCAGTGCCGCCCTCGACTTCGACCACCTCTACCCGGCCCTCGTGGCCACCTTCGAGACGCGCGGGATCAAGGTGCGCATCCACAGCATCTCGGAGGGTCCGGGTCTGCTCCGCAGCTTTGACCTGGAGCGCCGCAACCTCAGCCTGTCCGAACTGCTGCCGCAGCGCAGCCGGGCCTTCCAGCTCGCCCACCAGCTCGCCCTGCTCGAGCACAGTGAGTTGCTCGATCGGCTCACCAGCCACTCGCTGCTGCGCACCGCCGCTTCCCGTTCCCTGGCGAGGGTGGCCCTGGCCAACTACTTCGCCAGCGCCGTGCTCATGCCCTACGAGCCGTTCCTGAGGGCGGTGAAGACCGAACGCTATGACATCGACATCCTGGCGCGACGCTTCCAGGCCAGCTTCGAACAGGTCTGCCACCGCCTCACCACCCTGCGCCGTCCGGGTGCCGAGGGGGTGCCCTTCCACTTCCTGCGCATCGACATCGCGGGCAACATCTCCAAGAGTTTTTCCGCGTCCGGAATTCGCTTCGCGCGGTTCTCCGGCGCCTGTCCCCGCTGGAATGCCCACGCCGCGTTCCTCACGCCAGGCCTCATCCGCACGCAGTTGAGCGAGATGCCGGACGGACGGAAGTATTTCTGCATCGCCCGCACCCTGCAGAAGGACACGGGCGGCTACCGCGGCCAGCACGCCATGCAGGCCGTGGGTCTGGGCTGCGAGATGGGCCACGCGAAAGAACTCATCTATGCCGACGGCGTGCGTCTGGATCAGCCGCCCGTTCCGGTCGGAGTCACCTGCCGGCTCTGCGAACGCACGGACTGCGAGCAGCGCGCCTTCCCGCCCCTGCAGCAGGCTTTCAAGATCGAGGAGAACCTCCGCCGGACCAGCTTCTATGCCCGGATCGAGGGGAGCTGATCACCGTCCCAGCCGCCCCACAGGTTCCTCGATCCACCGGTGCACGGCCGCGGCGGCGAGGATCGCCAAGCCCAGCGACAAGCTGAATCCCAGGCCCCCCGAGACATGGGGCGCCACCAGCCGCATGGTGAAGGGATGGAGCAGGTAGAGGCCGAAACTCCAATCACCCAACCGTGAAAGTGCTTTCCCGAAGTGCCCGGGTTCACCGTTGCGCGTAAAGGCGGCAAGGGCCACCAGAATGGTGACGATCAGCAGGTAGCGGTACCTCAGCCAACCCGTCAGGGCCGTCAGGTGATCAAAGAACTGGGGCACGGGGCGCAGCAGTAAAAAGAGCATGGGCAGCGCCAGAAGCAGCGCAACCTTGGGATCCAGGCGTTCTTCCGTACTGGCGTGGAGTCCCGCCACCAGCCCGCCCCAAGCCAGGAGGAACAGCTGATTGGGAGCCATGACGTAGGTGTGGAATCGGTTCCACTGTTCCTGGCCCATGACGCCGTGTAACGTCGACGGCAGGCTCCAGAGCCAGAGTCCGCTGGCCAGCGCCCAGAGGAACCAGAGGCCGCCCTTTTCCCGCAGCCAGGCCAGGGCGGGATAGGCGAAATAGAGCAGGGCCACCAGACCCACGTACCAGCCCCCGGTCACCAGGGCGTGGTTGGGATGGATGGCCCCGAAGGTGAGGGTCAGATTTTCGAATACGAAGCGCCAGGAAGGCTCAGG
Source organism: uncultured Holophagaceae bacterium (assembly GCA_903873655.1). GTDB lineage: Bacteria > Acidobacteriota > Holophagae > Holophagales > Holophagaceae > Geothrix. The sequence continues at coordinate 9,420 of CAIQPH010000004.1, forward strand.
GCCCATCCCGAGGTGGAAGGTGAGGTTCATGGCGCAAGCCAGGTAGAACACAGGGGCCAGCCGCAGGAAGCGCCGCAGCCAGAAGCGGCCGAGGCCTTCCTTTCGGAGGCGCGCCCAGGAAGCTGTGCGGAACAGCAGGAACCCGCTCAGCACGAAGAACGCCGAGACGCTGTAGTTCCCCAGCTTCGCCGTGGCCATGTTCATGCCTGAGCCAGACTGGGACAGGTTGAACCACACACCGAGGTGGTACACCGCCACGCAAAGCGCCAGGATCCCCCTGAGGGGGTCTAGATAGCCGAGGCGGGAGGGCGAACTACCGGTAGCGGACAACGCCGGAGCCCTTCACCAGGCGCCCCAGCACCCAGGCGGGTTCCTCAGCCTCGTGGAGCGCGTCGAGTACTTCGGTCACCCATTCGGCCTTTAGCACCAACACCATGCCCACGCCCAGGTTCAGGGCCTGTCGGGCATCGTCGATGCCCAGGCCGCCCTTCTCCATCAGGAAGCGGAACAGGGCCGGGATCTGCCAGCTGCGGGTATCAATTTCTGCGTCGAGGGACTTCGGCAGCACCCTGGGGATATTGTCCGTGAGACCACCCCCCGTGATGTGGGCCATGGCCACCAGCTTGCCCGCCTTCACCAGGGGCATGACCGGCCTCAAGTAGCTGCGGTGGATGGCCAGCAGGGCCTGGGCCACGGTCCGGGTGGTTCCGGGCAATGGGTCATTCACATCGAGCTTCTCCAACTCGAAGCAGACCTTACGGGCCAGGGAGTAGCCGTTGGTGTGGAGGCCTGAACTCGGCAGGCCGATGAGCAGGTCGCCTGGGGCCATGGCCTCCAGCCGCGGCAGCAGGTCCGTCTCGTCCACCACGCCCACGATGGTGCCCGCGACATCCACTTCGCCTTCGGCATAAACTCCTGGCATCTCTGCCAGTTCCCCACCGATGAGAGCACAGCCGGCCGCGGAGCAGGCTGTGGCCATGCCCTTCACAATCTGCTCGATGACCTCTGGCTCCAGCCGCTGGGCGGCGATGTAATCCAGAAAGAAAAGGGGCCGGGCCCCCTGCACCAGAATGTCGTTGATGCAGTGGTTCACCAGGTCCTGACCCACCGTGTCCCAGATACCGGCCCGCCGGGCCACCTTCATCTTGGTACCCACGCCATCCATGCTGCTGACCAGAATGGGCTTGGTCTCCGGGAACCGGGCATCGAAGAGCCCCCCGAAGAGCCCGATGTCGCTGCGGACTCCGGCAGTCTTCGTGGCCTTCACATGGGGCTTGATGCGCTTCAGCGCCTCATCCTGGCGGTTGATGTCCACGCCGCTGGACGCGTAGCTGACCTTCTCGCTCATTACCCCTCCGAATCCTCCATGATCCCACAGGCTTCTTTTAGCGCCGACGCTAAACCGAAGGCCGAAAAAGGCCTATATTTGTTAGTGGGTCGTGTCATGGACGCGCTCTTTGTCAATTCCGTTGAACCGGTCGCCTTCAGCGCCCTGACTACGCCAGTGCCCGTCATAAAAGCTGTGGCAGAGAGCCTGGTACCAGCCGGAAAAGCACCTGGAACCCATGCCCTTACCATTCAGGATCTGGCCCAAAGCCTCTTTCAGCAGAGCCTCCAGACCCCCACCCTCCAGCGACTGACTGAACCTGTCTCTGGAAGTGCAGGTTTGGCTCAGGATGGGGTCATTTCCCTGTTGGCCACTCTGAACCCTGCCCTGGCACCGGCCGACACCACTCTGCCCGTGGCACCCCTGGCCAACTCCGAAGTCGTCCAGGCTGTGACCACCTCGGCATCGAGCGCCACCTCCTCAGCAGTTCCTTCCCCACTCCCGGCGACCAACCCCCAGGATGGATTTACAACCAGCCTGGATCCAGATTTTGCCATGCAGACGGCCCTGCGCTTCGGAGCAGGCGTCACCATCCAGGCGGCCACCTCCACCGGCCTGCCTGGCCCTGGAGGCACAGGCCTGGTGCGGGATGCGACGACGGTGCTGCGCATGGGGAACCTCCAGCCCCACGCGGGCAGCCCAGGCCCAGAAGCTTTCACCCATCCGCAGGCATCCACTCGGCACGCCCTTCGAGCCTACGAGAGCGCTCCCACGCTTCCATTCCCTCAAGGCGCAGGTTCTGTGGACCTCGTAGCTTGAACCCCCCCATGAACCCAGGCATGAGGGCGTAGACTGGCCTGACCATGAGCGATCAGCCTCACGCCCCCATCAATCGAGCCGCGTCCGAATCTGCGATCCGGGCGCTGCTGTGCAGCTTTGGGCTCGACCCAGATGGACCCGAGTTGAGGGACACGCCGACCCGGGTGACGGAGTTTTGGAGCGAGCGGTTGGCGGGCTACGGAGTGGATCTCGCAGCTGAATTGAAACCGCTACCCGGCGACCTGACTCCGGTCCCCGTCATCCTGGATCGCATTCCCTTCGTCAGCACCTGTGAGCACCACTTGGCCCCCTTCGAAGGCCACGCCACCATCGGCTACCTCCCAGGAGAGGGCGGCACGGTGGGGCTCAGCAAGCTTGTGCGGGTGGTTCAGGCCTATGCCTGGCGCCTGCAGGTGCAGGAACGCATGGCCCAGCAGATCGCGACCGCTCTGCAGCATCACCTCCGTCCTGCCGCCTGGGGCGTCCACCTTGTCGCTGTCCACACTTGCATGGGCCACCGCGGTGTGAAGACTCCGGGAGTGCCTGTCCGAACCACCCTGGTGGGCGGGGCCTGGGAGACGAATCCGCCTGCGCCCTTCCGAGGCTGAAGTCCCGCCATGTTCACCGTAACCTCCAACCCCGAACGGAACCGGCTCTACATCACCCTGACGGGCCATATGGAAGGACCTGAACGCCAGGAGGCCATGAGAGCTGTCCTGGCCGAGGCTGGCAAGTTGACCCATGGCTTCGGCGTGGTCAGCGACATCTCAGCTCTCCATCCGACCAACGAGGAGGGGTTCAAGGATCTCCTGCGGGTCAAGGCCGCCCTGAAGCTCAAGGGGGCCGGCCCGATTATCAGGGTGGTGAAGATACTCCTGAGCCGCGCCCAGTTCGAACGGATCAGTACGGCTGCCGGCTACCACGAAGAGTATGTGGACAGCATCGAGGAAGCCGATCGGCGCCTGAATGCCCAGCAAGGCGGAGCGGAGGGTTGAATCCCCCTGAACCCCATCCGGCCACCCGCATTTTCGTTGATGCGGACGCCTGCCCGGTGAAGGACGAGATCTTCCGCGTATCGGCACGCTGCGGCCTCAAGGCGCTCCTGGTCTCCAACTCACCCCTGCGAATCCCACGGAATCCCCTGTTCGAGGCGGTGGTGGTGGCGAAAGGCCTGTTCGACGGGGCGGATGACTGGATCGTGGAACAGATCACACCCTTGGACATCGTGGTCACCTCGGATATCCCCCTGGCCGCCCGCTGCCTGGAAAAGGGCGCCCGGGCCCTGGATGCAAGGGGCCGCGTCTATTCGCCCGAGTCCATCGGCGATGCCTTGGCCAGCCGCGAATTGATGACCCACCTGCGTGCCATGGGGGAGCTGGGTGGCGGCCCTGCGCCCTTCACCCCGCGGGACCGCTCGACCTTTCTTCAGCGGCTGGACGACCTCATCCAGGCGCTCCGGCGCTCGAGGCGGTAGACTGAGAAGACGGATGGATCAGCTTCAACCGCTTTCGTGATCGGACTCGCCATGGCCAGAAAGCCCAACTACAACTTCGAGAAGCGGCAGAAGGACCTGGCCCGCCAGAAGAAGAAGGAAGAGAAGCTGCAGAAGAAGGCCCTAAAGAAGGACGCCCTCGGCAACGACATCCCTGAGAACGAAGAAGCCGACGAAACCACGGAAGAAGGCGGCCCGACCGAAGCCTGAGCATGCACCACTGCCTCCAGTCGCTGAACCAGAGTTGCCAATGGGTCTCGCCATTTCGTGATAACCGCTCTCGACCGGTCGGCAATGCCCTGGGGCCGAGCTGCATAGAAATTCAGAATCCGTTCAATGATTCGACTTATTGCATTGGCATGGAGATGGCACTACCTTGATGCCGCCGATCGCGGCCCAAGGAGACGCCATGTCCTTCACCGAATCCAAGACCCACCAGAACCTCAAGGCTGCGTTTGCAGGCGAGAGCCAGGCAAACCGCCGCTACACCTGGATGGCCCAGGTCGCGGAGAAGGAAGGCCTGCCGGAAGTGGCCACCCTCTTCAAGCACAGCGCCGACGGGGAGACGGGGCATGCCCTGAAGCACCTCATGTTTCTTGCCGCGCAGGCCGGCGATCCCGCCACGGGCCTGCCCCTGGGCGACTCGCTGACCAACCTGAAGGCCGCAGTGGCCGGCGAAACCTATGAATACACGGACATGTACCCCGAGTTCGCCCGGCTGGCGCGGGAAGAGGGCTACACTGAGATCGCCGCCTGGTTCGAGACCCTGGCCAAGGTCGAACGCTTTCACGCAGGCCGCTTCCAGGACGCCCTGACAAGGCTCCAGTCCGGCAGCCTCGCCGCCCCCGACGCCGACATCGCCAAGCATGTCTGAGGTTCCCCGTGGTTCAGACCTTCGATGCGGCCCTTGAGCGCAGTCGCTACCTGGCGAGGCAGGCCTTCCTGGACCGCCAGGCGGCCCTGCGCCTGGATCTGGCCGAAGGCATCGCCTTCCAGCCCGAGACTGAGGAGAGCGTCGAGGATCAGGTGATCGAGACGCTGTGGGCCGAGGGCAAGACGCCGGCTACGGTGGATGCCGCGGAACTGGCCGAGGCCCGCGCCTCCTTCGCCGTGTTGGCGCCCCATCGTGAGGCTGCCGGCTGGAGCATTGCCGCAACGCTGATGCTGGGTTTCCCGGATGCGATGCGTGATCTCAAGCTCTCGGCCCTCCATGGTTTCCCGGACCAGGTACAGCTGGAAATGTCAGACGGTTCCTTCGTCCGGCCCCTCGTGGATCGGGGCACGGCTGGCCCAAACGACCGGCTGCCCTCCGTGCTGGCTCTGCGTTACCTCATTCCTGACGGCAAGCAGATCGCCGCCCTCGTCTCCAGCCACGCCGAGGCTCCTGGCCGTTGGCCTGCGCCCGCAGCCTGGATTGCCTGGCCTTCCTGAAAGGGGAGGTCATCAAGCCTGCTTTTCCCAAATTCCGACTTTTTTGGTAAACTACTATCCTGCGCCGTGCGCACCCGAGGAGAAGACCATGGCCTACACTGCCAAGTCCTATGACCACTTGAAGGGCGGCGCCCTGAAAGGACTCAGCGACGCCCAGCTCGACCAGCACTTCACCCTGTACAAGGGCTACGTCACGAAGCTCAACGAGATCGAGGAGAAGCTTGCGACAGCTGACAACACCAAGCCCAACTACTCCTTCAACGACTTCAGCGAGCTGAAACGCCGCGAGGCGGTTGCCTTCAACGGTTCTTTCCTGCACGAGCTCTATTTCGAGAACCTGGGCGCGGACGGCACCATCAGCATCGGCCTGCAGGCCGCCCTGGAGGCCGTCGGCGGCCAGGCCAAGGTCATCGCGGACCTCAAGGCCACAGCCATGGGCGGACCGGGCTGGGCCCTGCTCACACGCAATCGACGCGACGACAAGCTGCACACCTACTTCGTCGCCGAGCACCACCTCGGCCTGCCCATCGAGCAGGACCTGCTTGTCGTGCTGGACAGCTGGGAGCACGCCTTCATGGTGGATTACGGCATCGCCCGGGCGAAGTACCTCGACACTTTCGTCGAGAACATCAAGTGGAGCGAGGTCAGCAAGCGCTTCGGAAAATAGGGGCGCGGGCGAGCCTCATCGCCCCCCGGATCGCAGGCCCCGCTTGGGGCCTGCTCCCGTTTCACCTCCGCTTCGCTTGTCTCAACGAACGGGGCCCCGCTGGCATCGCCCGGACGAAGTACCTCGACACTTTCGTCCAGAACATCAAGTGGGAGGCTCCAGGTCTGCGAGGCCAGCGGCCGAGCAGGAGGGCGCATCGCGCCCGATACCAGGAGGAGGTCAGCAAGCGCTTCGGCGATTAGTCCTTCTGAGTTAGTCCTTTACCCACGCACAGCGCGCCGCGCTGTGCGCCGGAAGGAAGCCCAGGTCCAAGAACCAGGTCAACCCGCGTTCCCCTGAGCGGAACGGGAGGATCTCAGCACAGCCCTGAAGACCTCCTCCACACCCTGGGCATCGAGACCCGCATCAGAGGCCCAGGCGCGGCGGGCCTGGAGCTGGGCGGTTTCCCGTTCCGGGTCGTGGATGGGCAGATTCAGTTCAGCCTTGGCGCGGCCAGCCCGAAGCACCAGTTCTGTGCGTCGCGCGAGCAGATTGACCAGTTCCTGATCCAGCACATCGATGTGGTTGCGGGCCTCCTGCAAAGCCGGTGATCGCATGCCCAGGTCGGGGATGGAGAGCTGCTCGCCGCCGCCCGTCTCGGCCGCCTCGGCCAGGCTCTTGTGGATGGCGGACAGGGCTTCCAGCAGGCCTTCGCGGGCGCCGCTGGCGAAGGGATTCTCGTTCTGGAGGGCCGCGAAGAGATGGCCGGCGTCCTCCTGTACGGATTCCAGGGTGTGGGCGATGGCGTGGAAGGAGGGCGGCGTGAAGGGCAGTTCCGCCCCGGCCCCCACCGCCAGCAGGCCCTTGGCGATGAAGAAGGTCAGGGCATGGGTGGTGGCCATCACGCGGTCATGATCCTCGGGACTCTGGCGCAACACCTCGCAGCCCAGGCTGTGGAACAACCGCTCGGCCCGATCCGCAGCGGCGGGATGTCGAGGCGAGGCGCAGAGCACGACCCGCAGGGGCCGTTCCGCCCGCGCGAGGCTGACGGGCCCGAAGAGCGGATGCGTCCCGACATGGGGAATGGCCCCGCCCAGGTGCTCCTCCATGAGCGCACAGGGGCCGACCTTCACGCTGCCCACATCGAAGACGAGATGATCTGAAGTCAGGTGCGGCCGCAGGTCGAGCAGGGCGCGACCCAGCGCGGGCACTGGCACCGCCAGCACGAGCGCTTCCTGTCCCTCGACCAGGTCCTGGAGGCTGGCGGCTTGATGCTCGCCTGGGATCTCCGCGGCTGGATCCAAGGCCCGGTAGGCATGACCGGCCTCGAGCAGCAGCGACCCAAGCGCCCTCCCGAAGCGGCCATAGCCCAGGATACCGATGCGCATGGATGCTCCAGAGACAGGAGGAAATCCTACCGCAGGATGTCCCGGCTGGCAGGCAGGGGCCTTCCCAGCATCAAAGCAGCAATTCCCAGAAGCCCACATCGACCCAGCGATTGAACTTCCAACCAGCCTCGCGCATGTGGCCGACTTTCCTGAAGCCGAGCCGCTCATGGAGGCGGACGCTTGGCTCGTTGGGCAGTGCCAGACCCCCCAGCGCCAGATGGAAACCCCGTCGCCTCAGCTCGTCGAGCAAGGCCTGATAGAGCGCGGTCCCAATCCCCTTCCCGCAATGTTCCGTGGAGAGGTAGATGGCCGTCTCTGTCGAGTGCCGGTAGGCGGCCCGGGCGCGCCAGACCGTGCTGTAGGCATAGCCGAGGATCTGGCCGCCCTCGTCCCACAACAGCCAGGGGTAGGTCTCGGTCACCTTTGTGATCCGTCCGGCCATCTCCTCCGCCGTGACGGGCTCCTCCTCGAAGGTGATGGTGGTGTCCCTGATATAGGGGTGATAGATATCAGCCAGGGCCTGGGCATCGGCTACCTGCGCGGGGCGGATCATGGCGTATCAGCTAGTGGCAGCCACAATCATCGCCGCAGTCACCCTTCTCCTTGCCTTCCTCCTCACAGGCGCAGGCTCCGCCGCAGCAGCCGCTGCCGTCAGTGAGGGTGGATTCCGCCAGGGCCAGCATCATCTGGTGGGGATCACCCTTGACCCGCAGGGCCATGTTCACGGCCTGGATCATGTCGTCCTTGGACACACCCAGCGCTTCGAGCCGGGCCTGATGGGCCTTGAAGGCACGCTCGGCATTCGCGCCGATCGCCGCGCCCAGCGCCACGAGGTTGAGGGTGGTTTCACTGAGACCAGTCTCGGTCCCGGTCTCGGTCTGGGTGGTCATGAACGCTCCTCTGGGTGAAGTTGGGCGGGTCGCAGCCTCACCGGATGGAGGGCGTCGGTGGTCAAACCGACCGTTCCTGGACCTTTTTTATTCTACCGCCAAGCAACTTTCCATTGTCATGCCTCACATTATGATGTTTTCTTTGGGTAGCCATCCTGGAGTCCTCATGGCCCGCGCTCCCTACATCCTCCTGCCACTGGTGTTTACCGCGCTGTTGCAGGGGCAATCCCCCTTCCGGGTTACGCCTCCACCGCCCTCCCCAGTGCCGGTGCTCGCGAGCTACCCGGATACGCCTGCCGGAAAGCTGCTGAAGGAGATCAAGGACCACGCCGAGGTGGTCAGCCGGGTGGAATACCTATCCGACATGATCGGCCCGCGCCTCACCGGTTCGGAGCATCTGCGCAGGGCCCAGCGCTGGGCAGCCGCGGAGATGAAGAAACTGGGGGCCGAGAACGTGCATGAGGAAGCCTATGACTTCGGCCTGACCTGGACGCGTGGCGTGGACTCGGCCCGGCTGCTCACGCAGAACGGCATCCGCTTCCGGGTGGACCAGTTGGCCTGGTCGCCAGCCACCAAGGGAGCCGTCCAGGGTGAACTCCTGCTGGTGGATGCCAGGAATCTGGAGGAGCTGAAGGCCTTCCAGGGCCAGCTCAAGGGGAAAATCCTCCTGCGCACGAATCCCTTCGACAAGCGCCCGTCCCTGCCCAGGCGTCAGGGGGGAGACATGGCCTCATATCAGACTGAGCAGGCGGCCATGACCCAACTCCTCCTCGACGAGGGCGCCCTCGCCACCCTTTCCATGTCCGGTCGGAAAAATGGACTCAGCTTCACCACCAGCGGGCCCGGCCGCGACCCGAAGAATCCGGCCATTGCGGCAGCCTTCGTGCCCCAGGAACCCTACAAGATGCTCCTCCGCCAGGTGGCCAGCAAGGAGCCGGTCCGGCTGGAGCTCAGCCTTGGCGGCAGCTTCTCTGCCAAGCCCGTGCAGGCCTACAACGTTGTGGGAGAGCTCCGCGGCACTGAGCTGCCCCAGGAAGTGGTCATCATCGGAGCCCATCTCGACAGCTGGGACCTCGGCACCGGAGCCACGGATAACGCTACCGGGAGTTCCATCTGCCTGGAGGTGCTGCGGGCCCTGCAGGCCACTGGGCTGAAGCCGAAGCGCACCCTGCGGGTGATCCTCTGGAGTGGAGAGGAGCAGGGCCTCCTTGGTTCGCGGGCCTATGTCGAAGCCCACAAGGCCGAACTGGAGGCGATCCAGGCAGTGCTGGTGCACGACATGGGAACGGGCATGGTGAAAGGCTTCGACCTTCAGGGCCGCGAAGCCGCCCGGGCCCTCATGGCCCAGGCCATTGCCCCGCTGAACGACCTGGGCGTGAGGGAACTGCCCCTGCGGACCATGAACGGCACCGACCACGCCTCCTTCGACCGCGCAGGTGTGCCCGCCTTCGCGGCCAGCCAGGAGCCCGTGGACTACTTCGAAGGGACCCACCACAGTCAGATGGACTACCCTGACCACCTGCAGCCGGACCAGCTGATCCAGGGCGCCCAGGCCATCGCTGGCACCGCCTGGGAACTGCTCAACATGCCGGGCAGGTTGCCCCACGGCATCGTGGCCAGGCCCGCCCGAACTGCCCCGGAGGGCCCCACTCCGACTCGGTGAACGATCCCCTGCGACTCAGTGTGAGGGTTCCCGGATACCCCGCCCGATTGGGGCCTCTCCTCTCGCCAGGCGGGTCATGTCGGCCAGGGCTTCGGCAGGCCCCATGATCAGGAGCTCATCACCAACCTCGAAGCGCTCATCCCCGGAAGGCTTGAAGCGGAGCCCGGTCCCGGGGTGGGTCAGGCCAATGATCAGCGACCCGACTGCCTGTTTGCGACGCACCTCTCGAAGGGTCAGCCCCACCAGCTCGCTGCCCTTGGAGATGGCAATTCGCTCCAGGCCCAACTCCAACTGCTCGTGCTGCAGCACGATGTCGAAGAAATTCATCATCTCCGGCTTGAGCAGCAGACCCACCATGCGGCGCCCCCCGATCTCGTAGGGGCTCACGATGTGATCGGCCCCGGCGGCTTTCAATTGGCGCTCCGTGCCCAGCTTTGCGCTGCGGGCCACCACGGGCAGATCGGGCCGGATCTGCTTGACCGTCAAGGTCACCAGCACGTTATCGGCGTCCGTGGTCAGGGCGGTGATGAGCCCCTTGGCCTGCCGGATGCCGGCCCGCTCCAGCATCAGATCGTCCATGGCATTCCCGTAGAGGATCAGTTCGCCCGCAAAACGAGGACTGCGGCCCTTGGTTTCATCCTGTTCAATGATGACGAACGGGACTCCCGCCTTTTTCAATTCCCAGGCCGCCTGGAAGCCCATCTTCCCGAAGCCGCAGATGATGACGTGGTCCTTGAGTTCATCCAGACGTTTCTGCATGCGGCGCTCCATGAGATAGCCCCGGAGGTCCCCCTCGAGGAGCAGGGCCGTGAGGTTCGAGATGGCATAGGTGGCCACGCCCAGGCCGATGATGAGGTAGAAGATGGTGAAGATCTTCGTTCGGGCGTTCACCTCGCCCAGTTCCCGGAAGCCCACCGTGAACAGGGTCGTGATGGCCATGTAGAAGCTGTCCAGGGCATCCAGTTTGGACAGCACGTGATAGCCCAGTGCCCCCGCCAGGATGACCGCACCCAGCAGGATCAGCGCGTAACGCAGGCGCTTGAGCGGCGCATCGGCCTGCTGATCCGGCACCTGGGGAAACGGGGCGTGGAGGCGCACGTCAGCCGCCGATCCCATGCTTGATGGCGAAATTCGCCGTGCAGAGCGCCACCAGATGGCCGCCACAGCTGAGGCGGCACTCGAGAATCGCGCCCCGCCCGGAGAAGCGGATCACCCGGCCCTCCCCCAACACCTCGCCCTTGGCGGGTTCCAGGTAGCGGATGTGGAGGTCCGACGTGGCGAAGGGCATGGCCCCATCGAAGGCCGTGCTCAGGGCCACGGCCCCCACCATGTCCGCCATGGTGGCCAAGACGCCGCCATTCACGATCCCGCGAGAGCTGTTGAGGACGGACTTGGTGGGAACCAGATGCATGCTGGCCGTTCCCGGTGTGACGGACTCGATGGTAAGTCCCCAATCCTTGATGAGTTCCCAGGGGTGGAACCGAGCGCGCAACCGCTCCAGAAGATCCGGAGCCAGGGTCTCTGGGATCTGGGGCTTGGCCATGCTTGAGTGTATCCGCCGAAAGCTGGAACGACGCCGGATACCGTTGTTCAGAGCTTCAGAACGCCCTGGAGTGTGGCGGCCATCTCCTGGAACACCCTGGTCTGGGGACTGTCCGGATGGGCGGCCACGAGGGGCTGGCCGCTATCGCCACCCTCGCGGATGGCCAAATCGATGGGTACTTCGCCGAGAAAGGGCAGCTCCATGCGCTTCGCCGCGGCCTGCACGCCACCATGCCCGAAGATCTGAGTCTCCTGACCGCAGCCAGGGCAGATGAAGCTGCTCATGTTCTCGATGATGCCGACGATGGGCACCTTCACCGTCCCGAACATGCCGATGGCCTTTTTCGCATCGAGGAAGGCCACATCCTGGGGGGTGCTTACGATGATGGCGCCGTCCACCTGGGCGTTCTGGATCAGGGTGAGTTGGACATCGCCGGTGCCCGGCGGCAAATCAATGAAGAGCACGTCCAGGTCGCCCCAGGCAACGTCCCCCAGAAATTGCTGGAGAACCTTGTTGAGCATGGCGCCGCGCCAGATGACGGGACGGTCCTCCTCGATGAGCAGACCCATGGACATGACCTTCACGCCGAAGGCATCCAGGGGCAGGATCTTGCCCTCAGGGGTGGCGAGAGGTGAATCCTTCAGCCCCAGCATCATGGGGATGGATGGACCGTAGATGTCGGAGTCCAGCAGGCCCACTTGCAGTCCCTGCTGAGCCATGGCGATGGCGAGGTTGATGGTGACGGTGCTCTTCCCGACGCCACCCTTGCCAGAACCCACCACCAGACAGCGCTTGATGCCGGGGATGAGGTTCTTGAAGGCCACCTGCGCCACCTTTTCCCAGCCGATTTCGATGTCGACCGCCGTCACGCCGGGCTGACCGAGGAGCAGCTCCTCAAGGGCCTGCTTGATCGCCTGGACCCGATCCTGGTAGGCCTCGAGAAGCTGGAGCAACACTGTCACCTTTCCCTCGGTGACGTCGATGCCCTTCACTGCCTTGAGGTTGGTGAGGGTGGCATGAGTGCCCGGAACGACATAGGCGTTCAAGGCTTCAAATAGGGCAGCGCGGCTGATCTTCGTCATGCTTGTCTCCAGCCCCCCAGTTTGACACGGAGCGGTTGGCGGTCAGAGCGGCTATCCTGGTTCCACCCACAGTGGAGGCAACTTATGCTGGTTCGTGACCGCATGACGGCCAACCCCATCGTCGTTCATCCTGAAACCTCGTTCCAGGAAGCCCTTCAACTGCTGCACGCGAAGAAAATCAGGCGCCTGCCAGTGGTCGATAAGCAGGGCGTGCTGGTGGGCATCGTCGTCGAGAAGGATCTGCTGTATGCCTCACCCTCGCCTGCCACGACACTCAACGTCTACGAAGTCCACTATCTGCTTTCCAAGTTGGCCATCCATGACGTGATGACCAAGCATGTCATCACCGTCGGCGAAGACTGTCCGCTTGAAGAAGCGGCACGCATCATGATCGATCACAAGATCGGGAGTCTGCCGGTCAAGCGCGGCGAGCAACTGGTCGGCATCATCACCGAGACCGATGTCTTCAAGGTCATGGTGGAAGCCCTGGGTGGGCGCACATCGGGCACACGCATCATCATTCGGGTGCCCGAGGAAAAAGGCGAACTCGCACTGATCACAACCAAAGTCGCCGAACTGGGTGGCAACATTGTGAGTCTCGCCATTTTTTCAAACAGTGATGCGCAACACCGAGAAATCACGCTCAAGGTGCAAGGCGCTAAACGTGAAGACTTGGTTGCCGCCCTCGAAAAAACCGGCGCGGAAATTGTCGACGTGCGCGAAATCGCAGCAGTTTAGCAACCCCAACTGATCAAGTCACAATGGACCGTTTCATTTTTCTTACCGGCTATATTTTTGCCGTGAGCGACGCTACCATACGGTACAAACGCCTGAAAATACTAACCCGGGGTATTGCATGACGAGTCCCATGGAGAGGTCTGTCCAGCTCGAAGTGAAGGACATCAACCTGCGCTTCGGCGGGGTCATGGCGCTGGGGGGGCTCGGGTTCTCGGTCAACAAAGGTGAGATCTTCTCGATCATTGGCCCAAACGGAGCTGGCAAGACGAGCATGCTCAACTGCATCAGCGGCAGGTACCAGCCGCAACGGGGGACGATCTCCTTCGAAGGGCATGACATCACTCACCGCCCCCCCGCCGCCCGGGCGCGGCTGGGCATCGCCCGGAGCTTCCAGAACATCGCCCTCTACAAGGGCATGTCGGTCCTCGACAACATCCTCATCGGCAGGCACATCCATATGAAGAGCGGTCTCTTCCGGGGCGGTCTCTACTTCGGTCCGTGCCAGAAGGAGGAGATTGAGCACCGCCGATTCGTCGAGGACATCGTGGACTTCCTGGAGATCGAACACATCCGGAAGCGCATCGTCGGAACGCTCGCCTATGGCCTCCAGAAGCGGGTGGAACTGGCCCGCGCACTTGCCCTCAACCCAAAGCTCATTCTCCTGGACGAGCCGATGGCCGGCATGAACCTCGAAGAGACGGAGGACATGGTCCGGTTCATCATGGACATCAACAAGGAGCGCGGAATCACGGTGATCCTGGTCGAGCACGATATGGGCGTGGTGATGGACATCTCGGACCGCCTCGTGGTCCTGAACTTCGGGGAGAAGATCGGGGAGGGGACGCCGGACGAGGTGCAAGCGGAACCTGAAGTCATCAGGGCCTACCTGGGCGACGGGGAATCC
>CAIQPH010000005.1 GCA_903873655.1 uncultured Holophagaceae bacterium
ATCGTACTTGGCGAGCATCTTCTCGATCTCAGCCAGGCTCTTCTCCAGCACCGGAACCGCGTTCCTGGGCTCCAGCTCGATCTCCCGACTCAGGCGCAAGGCCTCCACTTCGTAGAGGTTCCCCTTGATGCCCTTGGCCTGGTAGTAGGCCCATTGATCCGAGGCCATGGCCTGGTTGAGCACGGTCTTGGTGGAGAAACCGCCACCCTTGAAGGTGGCCAGCGTCGCGCACACGGCGAGGATGACTGTGGTCAGGGCCAGCAGGTTCAGCCAGGGTTCTTTCTTATCGTCGGCCATGGGGACTCCTTCGAGGCAGCTACCTGTTTACCACAGGAGCCTCCCCGGCGGCTTGACCCGCTCCCTAGGGGGCCTATGGTGAACCCTGGAGGCTCCCAGGATGTGCGCGGTATGCCGCAGTCCTCCTCCGATCCGTCGGAATCCACCGTTATCAAGGACGGGCAGCCGGTGTCCGCCCCTTCAAATCCCAAACCAAGGAGGATTCCCATGCTGCGCCGCAAGGCACTATGTGTCGGAATCAACTGGTACCAGCACTTCCCCTCAGCCAAATTGCATGGCTGCGCGAACGACGCTCGGGACATGGCCTCGTTGCTGAAGGATTTGTTGGGTTTCGAGGATTCCGAGATCACCTTGATGACAGACCAGTCAGCCACCAAAGCCAACGTCATGAACGAGTTGCGCGACATGGTGGAGGATGGGCTCGCAGGTCGGCACAACCATCTGTTCTTCAGTTTCTCGGGCTTCGGAACCCAAGTGCCGGACCTGAATCCTGAGGAACACGACCGGGCTGCGGACGCCTTCTGCCCCCATGATCTGGCCCATATCGGAATCGGGTGGGACCGGGACCACCTCATTGTCGACGATGAACTGCACGACCTCTTTGTCCAACTCCCCTCGACCGTACTCCTGGAGCTGTTCTTCGATACGTGCCACAGCGGAATGGGGGTGAGGCCCCAGGACCTGCTCATGGTCCGAAGCCCCAGGTACTTGCCACCTCCCACCCTGGAAGGCTTCCGGGAGATCGAGTTCCGACACTCCCGTCCGGCCCACCAAAAACTTCTGGAAATGGGCCTGTCGCATCACATTCTGTGGACCGCTTCCCACGAGAGCCAGATCGCCTCAGACGCCCTTCTTGGGGAAGCCTGGCACGGCGCCTTCACCTGGGAGTTCTGCAAAGAGGCCCGGGCCAGTACCAACCAATTTTCCCGCGCCAAGGTTCTCGCCAGGATCCGCTCCAACCTCCAGGCGGCCCACTTCACCCAGAGCCCGCAGCTCTATTGTGAAACCATCACTCGCCACTCCATTCTGAGGTCGGAGAAGGTTCCCTCTGATCTGCCCCCCATGCTCATAGGCATGCCCAGTTGATGGGTGACTTCGATCAACGATGGTCCCGGCACGGCGCCTTTCGGCGCCGTGTAACTGAATCGCGCGGCGATTCAGCAGAAAGTTCGGTTCGAGATCAATCCCACCCCCGGTATTCCAGCCGGTACCGCCGCCGGAGATCGCGGCGGATGCCCGGGAATACATCGGCTTGGCGGGCCTGATCCTCCGCCTCCCGGACCTGATTGCGAAGCTGATCCGCAGCCTGACGCAGGGCTGCGGCCCTCGTTTCATGTCCCTTCACAGGGCCACCCGAGAGGGCGCCCTGCTCCCACAGCGCATAGAAGTTCCGATCGAAGGAACCCGTCACCTTCCCGTCCCAGTCGTAGGCGAGGAAGGTGGCGAAGGCGGATTCCATCTGGTCCGAGGCGCGGGCCAGGACTGCCAGCTGCGCTACGTAGCGCTTCGTCCCCTCCTCCCGGGTGCGATCCGCCTCACTGGTGCCAGCTCCGGGCAGCAGGTTCTTCATTCCATCATGGGCGGGTGGCGCGAAGGCCAGTTGCAGGGATCGACCTTCCATCAGGGCCCTGGCATGATCGATGGCGATCGCGAAGTTCAGGCCCTGACTGCCGCGGAAGCTCAGGGTGTTGATACCGATCACCCGGCCCGCATGGTCGATGAGCGGGCCCCCGCTGTTGCCGGGGTTGAGCGCAGTGTCGGTTTGGAGCACGACCACCTTGTCCACCTGGCGGAGGCTGCTGACTATGCCCCGCGTCACCGTGTTCTGGAAGACACCGAGAGGCGTTCCGATCGCCAGGACCTCCTGACCCTGCCGCACCTCCTGGACGGTGCCGAGGGGCAGGAAGGGATGCTCTGGGCCGGGCTGCATGAGACGCAAGACGGCCAGGTCGTACTCGGGTGAGGTGGCCAGGATGCTCGCGTCCAGCATGCTGTTGTCGGAAAGGCGCAGCTTCACATAGCTCTGGCCGACGACGACGTGGTGGTTCGTGAGGAGCCGGTCGCGGTCCACGAAGAAGGCGCTACCCCGGCCCGAGGAGGTCTCCACCACCACCACGGCTGGCATGGCCTTGGCTACGACGTCCTCGGTCGTAGGGTCCTTGGCGCTCACGGATGGCGGCGGGGGCGGCACAGGGTCGGGCGCCGTTGTCGTGGGGGCCATCACCGTTGACGGCGAACCCTGGGCGGGCTTGCGCCCCTGCATCCAAAGCACCAGACCAGCGCCCCCCGCGCCCGCGAGGACCATGGCCACGAGGAGGAGAAGACTCTGGGTCCATGACCGCATGTGAACTCCTGGTGGTGAGTCGATCCATCCTGACGGAAGCGCTTACCAACAAACATGCACGGCGCCTCACGGCGCCGTGTCAACTGAACCGCGCAGCGTTTCAGCAGGGTTGTAGCAATGAAAAGATCAGTACCGGTAGTGGTCGGTCTTGTAAGGGCCTTCCACCGGCACTCCGATGTACTTGGCCTGATCCGGACGGAGGGTGGTGAGCCTTGCGTTCAGCGTCTGCAACTGGAGCCGAGCGACCTGCTCATCCAGATGCTTGGGCAGGGTGAAGACACCGATCTGGTAAGTGCCCTTCTTCGTCCACAGCTCAATCTGGGCCAGGGTCTGGTTGGCGAAGGAGGAGGACATCACGTAGCTGGGATGGCCGGTACCACAGCCCAGGTTCACGAGGCGGCCCTTGGCCAGCAGGATGATGCGGTGGCTGTCGGGGAAGATGACGTGGTCCACCTGGGGCTTGATCTCCTCCCAGGGATACTTCTCGAGGCTGGCCACGTCGATCTCGCTGTCGAAGTGGCCGATGTTGCAGACGATGGCATTGTGCTTCATGCGGGCCATGTGGTCGTGGGTGATGACCCTGAGATTGCCCGTGCAGGTGACGAAGATGTCGGCCTGGGCGCAGGCCTCGTCCATGGTGACCACGCGGTAGCCTTCCATGGCCGCCTGCAGGGCGCAGATGGGATCGATTTCGGTGACCCACACTTGGGCGGACAGGGCGCGCAGGGCCTGGGCGCTGCCCTTGCCCACGTCGCCGTAGCCGCAGACCACGGCAACCTTGCCCGCGACCATGACATCCGTGGCGCGCTTGATGGCATCCACCAGCGATTCGCGGCAGCCGTAGAGGTTGTCGAACTTGCTCTTCGTGACGCTGTCGTTGACGTTGATGGCGGGGAATTTCAGCTCGCCCTTCTTGGCCATCTCGTAGAGGCGGTGGACGCCGGTGGTGGTCTCTTCGGTCACGCCCTGGATCTTCGCCAACTGGGCTGAGTACCAGCCCGGCTGCGCAGTGATGCGCTTGCGGATGGCGGCGAAAAGTACGGTGGCCTCTTCGCTGTCCGGGCGGTCGAGCACATGGAGGTCCTGCTCGGCCCGGGCACCCAGGTGCAGCAGCAGGGTGGCATCGCCGCCGTCATCCAGGATCATGTTCGCGCCGCCCTCGAAATCGAAGATTCGGTGCGTGTAATCCCAATAGTCGGGCAGGGTCTCGCCCTTGACGGCGAACACGGGTGTGCCTCCCGCGGCGATGGCAGCGGCGGCATGGTCCTGGGTGCTGAAGATGTTGCAACTGGCCCAACGGACCTCGGCACCCAGCGCCTTGAGTGTCTCGATCAGCACGGCGGTCTGGATGGTCATGTGCAGGGAGCCCGCGATGCGCGCGCCCTTGAGGGGCTGCTGGGCGGCGTTTTCCTTGCGGATGGCCATGAGGGCGGGCATCTCGCCCTCCGCGATGGCGATCTCCTTGCGGCCCCAGGCGGCAAGAGAGAGATCAGCGACGATGTGGTCGGCGGTGGCGGCGGGAGTCATGGCATTCACCTGTGCTTTGGCCGGAGCGGAGCGGTCGAGAAGGCCCACCTTTCCAAGTCCCCGGGGGTTAGGAAGGTGAGCGCCGTTGCTATCGTTGGCCAACCGGAAGCTGGTCACATCCGAGCCTGGGACCAGTGTCTCGCAGCGCTCCTCGAACCCCACCATTATCGGACAAAATGGCGTGATTGTTTAGATCTATGACATAGAAGGCTATTTGCACTGGGCTCAGCTCCCCGCGAACTGCACGCCTTCAAACACCAGAGTCCAGAGATGTTCATCTCGCCCACGGGCTCGGCCAGTTGGCCGTTCCGCGCTCGGAAGCCCTGGACACCCAGGGAGAAGTCCCCGGTGGTGCCGTTGGAGTTGTCGCCCAGGAAACCCGTCACCAGGACGCCCTCCTTGAGCTCGGCCAGCTGGGCCCGCTGGCCATGGCGTGGGGAAGCGTCGTATTAAATTTAGAAATGTGTCATTTCACAATTTTTTTTCAAAAT
>CAIQPH010000006.1 GCA_903873655.1 uncultured Holophagaceae bacterium
CACCGCTCTCGTAGAGCGTCCAACTGCCGGCATCGCAGGTTGGATCTGAGCAACGAACCCGATGACGGACCAGTTCCACGACCCGGCTGACCCCGGAAAACTCTCCCAATATCATCTGCGCTACGGTGCGAAGCCCGTTCCACCAGCAGCACCCTCCACAGACCGGGCACGGAGGCGGCCGTCCTTCATGCTTGCGCTCAGTACCAGGAAGACGAAAATCCATGGAGAGCCTCGACCACGCTGAGGCGGTTTGGGACGGCGAGATTCCACAGTGCCTTGAAAGAACATGTCCATTTTTACGCTTGTTCCCAGCTTTTCTGTATCGCGATTGCCACCGTATAACTAGAGAGAGGATGTTTCGATGAAAAGCAGGGGACAAGTCCAGGATGGACCAGTAGAAACGAGGATCCTCGACCAGGGCCCATTGGCAGGGCAGACATTCGATATTTCCTTGCGCATGTGCGGTGACCCCTTGTGCCCATGCCAGGAGATATTCCTTCTAGTAAAAGAACAACCGGCGCAAGGCAAGCCCAGATCATTACCTCCGGTCAAAGCTCAATTCCTTCTGGACCTGGGTGCCCGAGACATGGGTCACGATAAGAACCCGGATCCTGCGGCAATTGTCTTCGCCAAGGATTTCATTGCAAGCATGGGCGAAGATGACTGGGCTTGGTTCGATGCCTGGTGGATGGATTGCAAGGAAACCCAGATGACCGTGGCCGATCTCAGCACACTGAAAGCGGCTTTTCCTGAACGGGTTTTTGCTGATCTGAGCTGTTTGGTGGGCTATGACGAAATCGTCACCTATTCCCCTGGGCTAGGCTTCAAATACGATGGCAAGCCATGGGCCGCAGTAGATTGCTATTGCTTGAGCCCTGAGTGCGCATGCCAAAGCGCGTTCCTCGTCCTGGTGCCCATGGAAGGAATGGGGCCCGAGCCTGGCCAGCCTGGGAGCTTTGTTGACGGATTTTACGACTATAAGTCCAAAGAATTTCAGCCGGAAACAGAAGTGAGTTCCGGCCCGAAAGCCGAGGCGCTGATTGCGGCCCTCCAGGCTGGTCGCCCGAATCTGGAAGCGGATTTGGAACTACGTCACAGTCGATTGCGGGCCCTCCTTTTGGCCGAGCTCCTGAGGCGAGCACGGGCTCAACTCCAGCTGCCTTTCCGAAAAGAACAATCGGTGGGACGCAACGAGCCTTGCCCTTGTGGTAGTGGCAAGAAGTTCAAAAAGTGCTGCGGTTCATAACCAGGAGGTGGGCATGGCAAATTCAGTAAAGCCGTTCATCGGAACCTGGCGAATCACCCACATGGATGAATGGGACCAGGAATATGTGGATCTCGTCGCCAACGGCTATATCAA
Organism: uncultured Holophagaceae bacterium; assembly: GCA_903873655.1. Classification (GTDB taxonomy): domain Bacteria; phylum Acidobacteriota; class Holophagae; order Holophagales; family Holophagaceae; genus Geothrix. Next base: position 1,361 of record CAIQPH010000006.1, read on the forward strand.
GTTCGACAATGATAAGTCCGGGAAATTCCAATTTGGAACGGTGGGGGGAAGTCTCGACTACCGCGTAGAAGCATTTGGGAAGCTAACTCGGGTTGAGTTTTCCTGGGAAGGCCACAACGACTCAGATCCAGGATCCGGCCGGGGCTGGGCGGTCATCAAGGATGGAAAGCTTTCAGGGCATCTCTATATCCACATGTGCGACGATTCGGGGTTCGTCGCAGAGAAACTCAAACCGTAGCCAGCACACCATCTGTGCCATTCGAGCCATGGG
>CAIQPH010000007.1 GCA_903873655.1 uncultured Holophagaceae bacterium
ATGGGCACGGGGCTGTTGCGCAGAATCCACTCGCGGGTCTCGTGGATGTTCTTCCCGGTGCTCAGGTCCATCACCGTGTCCGCACCCCAGCGGATGGACCAGGCCATCTTCTCGACCTCCTCCTCGATGCTGGAGGCCACGGCGGAGTTGCCGATGTTGGCGTTGATCTTCACCAGGAAGTTGCGGCCGATGATCATCGGCTCGGTCTCGGGGTGGTTGATGTTGGCGGGGATGATGGCGCGGCCCCGCGCCACCTCGCCCCGCACGAATTCCGGCGTGATGCGGCTATTGAGGCCCGAGGCTTCGCGGCCCTGATTCTCGCGGATGGCGATGAATTCCATTTCCGGCGTGATGATGCCCTGCTTCGCGTAGTGCATTTGGGAAACGTTCCGGCCGGGCTTGGCGCGCAGGGGTTTGCGGTCCGCGTGGAAACGGATGTCATCGAGGTCCCGGTCGCGCTCCCGGAGCTTGCGGTAGAGGCTGGTGGCCCCCGGGAGTTCCTCCACGTCGCCCCTGCTCTGGATCCAGTCCTGGCGCAGGGGTTTCAGGCCTTTCGCCACGTCGATGGTGATGGTCGCATCGGTGTAGGGGCCCGAGGTGTCATACAGCACCACCGGCTCGTTCTCTGTCAGCTGGTCCTGGAAGTCCCGGGTGGGGTGTAGCTGGATCTGGCGAAAAGGGACTCGCACGCCTGGCATGGTGCCCGCCACGTGGATTTTCTGGGAGGCCGGGAAGGGCTTCAGGCAGGCCGCCAGGGCGGTTCCAGCCACGGGGGTGGCCACGGGTACCGGACCGGGATTTGACTGCATGGTCATGGAAACTCCGGACTTGAGAAAAATCGGGCCAGGATTGATCCCGAATTAGGAAGTTTATCGCGAGGGGGCAGAAGCGACGAATTCAAAGATTATCGACTCGCCGCCGATATGGGTTCCACGGAGTCCCCTATGCTGGATAAGCCCCAGGAACCCCAAGCCATCTCTGACCAGCTCATGCAGATAGCCCGAGAGCAGGAGGGCGGTGCCGAGCGCGTGCTCGATCAGATCGAAGTGATCCAGCACAGCTTCGAGGAGATCCAGGCCCTTTCCAAGGAGTGCCAGGAGATCCTCCGGACCCTGGTCCCCCCCTCGCAAGAGCTGGAGACGCTCACGGCCCGGCTCGAGCAGATCGGGTTCCATGCGGATAACGGCGCCTACAACATCCAGGGGGCCTTCGACCTCTACCAGTACCAGGACGTGGTTCGGCAGAAGATGGAACGGGTGGGGCGCAGCCTCATCGAGGTGGCCCAGTACGTGCTCGGGCGCCTGCAGCCCGCCGAGGATCACCTTCCCAAAATGGCCCCCTCGGGCCGGGACATCCTCAGCCGGGAACCCCAGATGGCGGATGTGGCCAAGGCGGAGGCCGACTCGGTGGTCGCGGAGTTCTTTGCCAAGGCCCTCAAGGACAAGGCCGCCAAGAAGGCGGAGGGTTAGGGTCTGTTTTCAGTGTGGGTGTGTGCCGCGACGCCGGCCAGCCGCATCCATGGCAAGGCGGCGGCCGCAGGGTGATGCGGGACATCGTTCAAGGCCGCCAACGCCGCCAGGGGTACGGCTGGCCTCGTCCCGAAGGGCAAGCGGCCGCACCCCACACTGAAAACAGACCCTAGAGCGCTGCGGATGTGATAATCGATCCCGGGAGGGATCATGGTTCGTCGCGCCTTAATCATCAGCGGTCTTGGACTAGGGCTGCTTGGCTCGGCCCAGGCCCAGGAGGACCCGGTCCTGCGGGCCCGCGCTCAGCGCGCATCAGCTCAGGGCATCTCCGAGGGCGACTTGCCGCCAGTGCCCCGGGGGATCATCGAACCGCCGCCGCTTCCGCCGCCCGAGGCCCACGTGAAGGACAGCCGCAAAGCCAGGAAAGCCCTGGGCAAGACCTCGAAGAAGAAGGCAGCCTCCAAAAAAACCAAAAGCTCCAGCACGAAGGCATCGGTCAAGAAGGGGACGGCCAAATGAGGATAGGACTGCTCACCTCCGGGGGTGATGCCCCGGGCATGAATGCGGCCATCCGCGCTGTGGTTCGTCAGGCCGATGCTCTTGGGCATGAGGTCTGGGGCATCTACCACGGCTACCAGGGACTTCTGGAAGGGGATATGGCCCTGCTGCCCAGCCGAGCCTGCGCCAACATCCTCCAGCGGGGCGGCACCATGCTGCACTCGGCCCGCTGTTCCGATTTCCACCGGTTGGAGCAGCGGGCCGTGGCTGCTGCCAGGCTCAAGGATGCCGAGATCGAGGCCCTGGTGGTCATCGGAGGCGACGGCAGCTTCCGTGCCGCGGAGGCGCTTCAGCGCGAGCATGGCGTGGCCTGCGCGGGCATCCCCGGCACCATTGACAACGACCTCCCTGGCACCGAGAGGACGCTTGGCTTTGATACGGCCCTCAATACCGCCGTGGAGGCCATCGACCGCATCCGGGATACGGCCTCCAGCCATGGCCGCCTCTTTCTGGTGGAAGTGATGGGCCGCAGCTCGGGGATGCTCGCAGTCCATACGGCGCTCGCCTGCGGGGCGGAGGCCGTGCTCTATCCCGAATCCACCGAAGACAGCTATGAGCACCTCCTCTCGCAGCTGAATGCCGCCTGGTTGCGCGGCAAGCAGAGTTCCATCGTCGTGGTGGCCGAGGGCGATGCCGAGGGGGGGCGGGCCATGGCCGTGGGTGAGCGGTTGAGGCGGGATCATGCCCTCGATCTGCGGGTGGTGGTGCTGGGCCATGTCCAGCGGGGCGGCAGTCCCACGGCCATCGATCGCATCTGGGGCAGCCGCTGGGGCTGCGAGGCCGTGCGCCGCCTGGATCGCGGCGAACAGGGCTTCTACGTCGGGGAGATGGCCGGAGCCCTCGTGGCCCAGCCGCTGTCCCGGATTCTCGAACCCCAGCCCGTGCCTCCCGGCGACCTCGGGCGGATGGTTTCCATCCTGGCGCGCTAGGCACACGCATGGAGGCATGATGCCGGACCCGGGCAATACTCATTCCCTAGTCGCCGTCGTTTTCTCGGTATCGCCTGAGGCGTTACGCGAGACCGCCCGCGCTTGGGCCGCAAGGAAGGGGGCATGATGCCGGACACGGGCAGTCATCCTTCTTTAGTCGCGGTCGTTATGGCCGGGGGGCGCGGCACGCGATTCTGGCCGCGCAGCCGGAACGCCCGACCCAAGCAGTTCCTGGCCATCGTCGGCACGGAGACCCTGCTGCATCAGACCGTGCGCCGGCTCGACGGCCATGTCAGCCCCGACCGCATCTTCGTCGTGACCACGGAGGACCTCGCCGCCGAGACCCGGCGCATGCTGCCCGAGCTGCCGGCGGAGAACGTGCTCGTCGAGCCCGAGGGCCGCAATACCGCACCCTGCCTGGCCCTGGCACTGGTGGAGATCGAGAAGAAGTTCCCCGACGGGGTCATGGCCGTGCTGTCCGCGGACCACTGGATCGGGGACCGGGAGCTCTTCCTGGAGGATCTCGACCTCGCCGTGAAGCACGCCGCCGAGCAGCGGGAACTGGTCACCTTCGGCATCAAGCCCACCTATCCTGAGACCGGCTATGGCTACATCGAATCCGAAGGCCAGGGCCCCGTTCTGAAGGTGAAGGCCTTCCGCGAAAAACCACCCGTGGAAGTGGCCATGCAATACCTCGAGTCCGGGCGTCATTACTGGAATGCCGGCATGTTCGTGTGGACCCTGGCGGATTTCCGTGAAGGCCTGCAGCTGCATGCCCCTGAGGTCCTGGCCCCCCTGGACGCATGGAGCGCGGCTGGGGCTGATCCCCTCACGCTCCCCGCTGCCTACCGCCAGCTGCCCAGGCTGGCCATCGATGTGGCCCTCATGGAAAAGGCGGCCACGGTGGCGGTGGTGCCGACGCGCTTCCGCTGGTCGGACGTGGGCTCCTGGCCCGCTGCCATCGAGTTCCAGGAGGCCGATGCCGACGGGAACGTGAGCCAGGGGGAGACTCTGCTGATCGACACGCGGAACAGCGCCTTTTTCGGCGGCGGGCGGCTCATTGCCGCCAGTGGCGTGGAGGATCTCATCGTGGTGGATGCCGACGATGCCCTGCTCATCTGTCACCGCGACAAGGCCCAGACCGTCAAGCAGATCGTCGAGCGCCTGAAGGCCGAGGGGCGGGAGGACCTGCTGTAGGCTGAAGACCGAGGACCTACCATGCAACAACCCGAAACGATCCATGTCGACAAGCCCTGGGGCTGCTTCGCTCAGTACGCCCTGAACACGCCCTGCACGGTGAAGATCCTCACCTGCAACCCGGGGCAGAAGCTGAGTCTCCAGCGGCACAGCCACCGCGGTGAATTGTGGGTGGCGCTGGATCCTGGCGTGGTGGTGGATCGCGATGGGGAGGAGCTGCGCCCCGCCGTGGGCGGGGAGATCTGGCTGCCCCTGGGGAGTACCCACCGCCTGCGCTGCGACGCGGAGACGGCCGCTCCGGTCCGGGTGCTGGAAATCAGCCTGGGTGTCTTCGACGAGGCCGACATCGAGCGGCTCCAGGACGACTACGGGCGCCGATGATGCGCCTGGCGCTGGCGGCGCTCCTGGCCCTGCCGCTGCTCGCCCAGAGCGGCGAGGAGATCCTGGCCCGGGTGGACCGGCTCCGTCATCCATGGCCGACCTTTACGGTGGAACTGGTCCTGGAGTCCGCGGGGCCGGCCCAGCGCTGGAAAGTCTCGGCGCGGGAGAACGGGGATGCCCGCCTGGATGGTCTCTCCGCGAAGGAGAAGGGCCGGGCAGTGCTGCTTCTGGGCGATCAGATGTGGTTGTTGCTTCCGGGTTCTAGACGGCCGGTGAAGGTCACGCCCCAGCAACGGATGATGGGTCCCGCCGCCGGTGGAGATGTAGCCAGGACGCGCTTCCGCGAGGACTATACGGTGCAGTCGCTGGAGGCGGGAAGCCTGGATGGGCGGGACTGCTGGCGGCTGGTCCTCGTGGCGCGACGTCCCTCTCTGAGCGCCCGCCAGGTGGCGCTCTGGGTGGCGAAGGAGGGCTTTCTGCCGCTCAAGGCGGAGTTCCATCTGGCCTCGGGGAAACTGGCCCGAACCGCTCGGTTCGGTCCTCCGGTCCAGACCCACGGCCTGCCTGTGCTCACCAGGATGGTGATCGAAGAGCCTTCAGGGGCCCGGGCAGAACTGGTGTTCAGCAACTGGACCCGCGGTGGCGTGGACTCCGCGGCGTTCGAACTGCCCGAGGCGGATTAGTGATAAACTGATCGGCGAGGTGCCCGCAAGGGCTTCCCGCCACCAATCATCCCACCCCATGACACCAGTCCCTTTCTTGGGACTCCCGCTTAACCATCCCACCACTCGAAACCCCGCCAAACCTATCCTCTCGAAGCGCCCGTACCTCCGGGCGCTTCTTTTATGCTGTCCGGGGGGAGGCTCCGACTCCGCGACGAAGGAGCGGGAGCGGCCTCCGGGGGAGGACGCATCAGGCGGAGGCTCAGTGCTTGCCTTTTTCCCTCGGCTGGGCCTTCTGGTGCTTCGTTTCTGCGGCCTCGCTGGCGGCCGAGACCACGATGATGGAAATGCGGCGGTTCTGGGGATCCTTGGGTTCCTTGCCTTCGAGGGGGATGGTATCCGCGTAGCCCGTCACGCGGCGGACCTGGCCTGGGCGGAGTCCTTCAGCCGCGCTTTCCATCACCCGGCGGGCCGCGTTGGCCCGCTCGGAGCTCAGTTCCCAGTTCGAATAGGCCTTGTTGGCATACTGCTGGCTATCGGTGTGCCCACCGATCACCACCCGGTTGGGCAGCTTGCCCAGTTCCTTCGCGATCTCCCGGAGAATGGACAGGGTGTAGCTCTTGAGGGTGGCGCTGCCGGAATCGAAAAGCACCTGGGCGGCCTTGTCCTGGATCTGGATGCGCAGGCCTTCATCGGTGAAGTCCATGTGGATCTGATCTTGGAAGGCCTGGAGCAACTCATCCTGCTGGAAGGCCTTTTCGATGGCCTCCGCGGTGGCCTCCATGGCCTTGTGTTCCTCCGCGGCGGCGCCGGGGTTCTCAGAGGCCGTGTCGGTACCGCCATCCCCATCGGGACCTGGCGCCATGCCACGGCCACCCGGGAGGATGCCCTTGCCGTGGTTGGCCAGGATCTCCTTGCCACGTTCGGTATTGAAGAAGTTGGCGTCCTGGAACATGCCGGCGATGCCGGCCTTGGTATTTGCATTGGCGCTGCTCAGCAGCCACATCAACAGGAAGAAGGCCATCATGGCCGTCACCAAGTCGGCGTAGGCCACTTTCCAGGCACCGCCATGGGCCGCCGCATGGCCCCCCTTCTTCTTGATGAATTTGATTTTGACTTCGGGAGTTTGTTGGTCGGACATTCTCCCTCACCTCGGCTTGATCTGCCGAACGACTTCCTCTAGCTCGCCTGAGCCTGGCCGCTCGGTGGAGGGGATGTTGCGCCGGGCGAATTCCACGGCGGTGATGGGGGCGGCGCCGTTGCCGAAGCTGGTGAGGCCAGAACGGATGCAGTTGAAGTAGTAGGCTTCCACCGCGTTCACCGCATCGATGTTCTTGGCCAGGGGCTGGAACACGCCATAGGCCAGCAGGATGCCCAGGAAGGTGCCGACCAGGGCCGCGCCGACCTTGCCGCCGATAATGTTGGGGGGCTGGTCCAGGAAGCCCATGGTGATGACCACGCCCATGACGCAGGCCA
>CAIQPH010000008.1 GCA_903873655.1 uncultured Holophagaceae bacterium
ACTCAACCATCTGTCCAAGAAATACCGGGCGGTTCAGTTGATGCCTCCCTTTTGGGGGAGGGCACTGCGATGAATCGAAAGCAGGATCGTGTCTACAGGGCGTTAATGGCGATTGATGAAGACCTCAAGGACATGGCCCGCATGGGCCAAAGTCCGAGCAAATGGACACTGCAATGTCTAGACGGACTTTCAGACCGATTCCTGTTGGAGATGGGACTGGCGGAGTCGGTTCATCAAGATTGAAAAATAGACGCTTCCTAGAGTTGGATTTTTTATTAGGAAGGCCAGTAGGGAACCATGTGCCCGTCAGTGATGCCATCGGCCTGCCTGAATGGCCTCCCTCGATGCGGATATTTCGGGGGAATCTCCCGCGTCAAAAATTTTCTTCCTTTGTCCCAGTTCAAGCAGGGTTGAGGAATTAATCTGCTTGCCAGTCCGCGAGGCGCGGCGCGCGGCGCCGAACGGCCTCTAAAGCGTGATTTTTAGCTTTCCTTGAAGGCGGGAGTTGTCCTGCCTCTGAGGACGCTCCCCTCGTGAACCTACCTTCGCAACACCTCCTCATAGCATCCGGTGGCTGGGCAGTGGACCCAGGGAGCACCAACCGGGGTGGGGAGGCCATTGTCTGGAGGTAAGGGATGCAGTCAACCAATCCATAGCAAACCCACCTAGCCTCAAACATCTGGCCGGTAGCCCTGACTCTGTGCCAACTCAAATCGAACAAATCAATAACCCAATTGGGTTTAAGGAGACATTCCCATGCATGAAACTTTAAGGTGGTCCTACTATAAAGGAGCCAAACCGAAATTGGACGAATCAGGTAAACCCTTGTTGGCGTTCAATGCTTACCGCGACAAGTACACGACCCAACAGGGCGACTGGCCAGCCCTCATTGAAGTCATGAAGCCGACCCACACCGTTCCGAAGTTCTACCTGAACGGAACCGATGTGGACCGGAAGGAGGGTAAGTGCACCCTTCCTGCGATCAGCGGGGCCTACTACGACACTGATAAACGGGGTAACGACTTTGCCCTTGGAAGCCAGCTTCTGATCTTTGACATCGACTCCAAGCACAAGGGAATGGAGGTGTCGGATCTCAATGAAATCCTGACCAAAGTCCCGTACAAGTTCGCCTACTACGAGAGCTATTCCCACAATGATCCGGTCCTGAATCCCGACAAACTCCACAAGTGCAGACTGGTGTTCCCGCTTACTCGCGGTGTGCGGCCGGATTTGTGGAAGGAGTTTGTTACCTGGGCATGCTCCCATCTGGGATTTGACCCTCACCTGGATTGCCTGGACCTGGGGGCCATGCGGAAGGTTGCCCAGATCTACTTCCTCAGGGGCAACTGGGATAACAATGCTACCGAACTGGTGGTTCGAGACGGCCCGACCCTTGGTGTGCCGCCGGATGAGGACCTGGAGTGCATCCCTGTTCCGCCCATCGCCGGAGAGGTCCAGGGAACATCCATGTCCGAGCATGAGTTCAAGAAGTTCATCCACCATTACGGGGTGGACTTCCGGACCCTCGATCTGGAGGCCCTCCTTCGGGCTAAGGGCCTTAAGGTGGGGCCCGAACGCCAGATCAAGGATGGTGTGAAGCATCGCTGCCATTGCCCCTGGGCCTCTGACCACACCGGTGGCAGGGATGATGACGCTGCCTGGATCACCATGGTCGATGACAAGTGGCCACGGTTTAACTGCAGCCATTCAGGGTGTGCCGACCGCCAGCTTGCCGATGTCCTGGATTGGGCAGGTGCGGAACTTGTCAGACAGTACGCTGATCCCTACGAGGCCAGGAAGACGGCCCCCATCCATCCCATGGGGGGCAATCTCGCCTGGGTGGTCGAGGGTGGCCCGCAGGCCCCTGGGGGGCCAGCGGCTGCGGGTGAGATCAGTCCAGAGAAGAAGCTCCAACGGACCCGCAATGAGATCCGCCATAAGCTCGTACTGAATGAGAACGGCACTCCACGGGCAGCAGGTGGGAATCTGGTCACCATTTTCAATCTTGATCCGGTTCTACAAGGGAAATTTGCCGTAAACGAGATGGGGGATGACCTTCTGTGGGGCAAGGAGTCCATGACCACCTACCACATGAGTGACATCCAGCAGATGCTCCTCATCGAGTACGGACTTAACGCATCCATTGCCGCCATCGAGTACGAATGCCGATCCCAGGGGGACCGCAATCTCTTCAACCCTGCCCGGAGTTACTTCGATGGACTCAAGTGGGATGGGCAGAGCCGCTTCGCGGCGCTCGCCACCGATATTCTCCACCTCAATGGTGAAAACCTTCTCCTCTACACCACCTACCTGACCAACTGGATGGTGGCCGCAGTTACCCGGTCATACAGACCTGGGGCCAAGTTCGATTCCATCCTTGTGCTCGTGGGCAGCCAGGGCCGGAAGAAGTCCATGTTCTTCCAGATCCTCGGTGGCGCCTTCTACGGCGTACCGGACCAGGGCGCCATCAACTCCACCGATTCCAAGATGGCCCTGCACCGGAACCTCATCAACGAGATAGCCGAGATCGACAAGCTCAACGGAAAGACTGATGCCCGATTGGTGAAGAACCTCCTCAGCGTCCAGTCGGATCTATACCGCGTCCCCTACGGTCGGAAGGTGACAGACCACCCCCGCAAGTTCATCTGCGCGGGGACTGCCAACGAGCCCGAAGGTCTGCTTGCGGATTTCACGGGTAGTCGGCGGTGGTGGATCATCGAGGTCGGTGACGAGAAGATCGACACCGAGAAGCTGGCCGAGATGCGGGATCAACTTTGGGCCGAGGCCAAGGCCCTCTTCCAGGCGGGGCATCAGATCTGGCTGGACGATGAGCAGGACCAGGTCCGGGGAGAGGTGAACACCGAGTTCGAAGCCTACGATCCCTATACGGACCTCCTCCTGAAGTACATGCCTACCCTGGAGAGTCAGGTCAAGTGGGCCACCAGAAAGGATCTGAAGAAGCCGGGGATCCCGATGGATGAGATCCTGCAGTGGATTCAAGTGCCGGAGCACATGCGGGTCCTGGCCCCTACGGCCATTGTTCGTGGGCTCTCCCCGGCTTTGAAGCGGATGGGCTGGAGCAAGAAAAAATACGAGTGGTCTGATGAAGAAGGCAAGCGTAGGACCCAGTTCCGATGGCTCCCGCCGAACTTGACGGAGATCCTGGCCCGTCCAGAGCCCAGCAATCCTCAGGTTTTCCCCCTTATTACCCTCTCCGCCCTGCCGCCGGCGCCTGGGGCGCAGTCGGACGGGACCGGTGATACCAAGTAGTTCCACCCACCATGCAAGTGGTGGAATGACATGCAAGTGGTGGAATGACATGCAAGTGGTGGAATGACATGCACATGGTGGACTGCTAAGTTCTTTGTTTTCTGGCAGTCCACCATCTCCCACCATCAAAAAATATAAATCTAGGAAGTAGGAATAGAAGGAGTAGAAGCGGAATAGGGGGTTACTAGGCTTTAAGAAAATTAGGACCGGATTAATGGTGGTGTGGTGATCTCTTGCATTATCTTCACTTGTAATTGTTTGATAATGGTGGGACCACTCGGTGGGGTGGTGGAGTCCGGTCCCCATCGAGCCTAGTAGGGTAGTTCCGCCTCAGGGGCCCAGCCCAAAAAGAAGCGCGGGCGGCTGGCCCTAGCCCCTATGGGGGCCCAGGCACGATGATCCACTGCCCACGATTGAGGCCTGCAGGATTCGATCTAGGGTTTCACTTGCATCTTCGTCCGCCCAAATGGTGGTTTCCCAAGTTCTGGATGTCGCAACGGGTGTTGGCTCCATCTGGCTAGGCTCTGAGGCCGCATGGGGCTGAGAGACCCTGTGGTCGGGGTTCAACCGAGTGGGTAGTGTGGTGGATACCCAAAGGCCAGTTCTATAGATTCGTCCATTCCCATCCGGGCTTGGGGCGCCACAACTTGGAGCCTTATGTTTGGGCGGCAGCTTGCCCTTGCGCTCCTCCCCGGATGGGTTGGCAGCGGGTGCAGGCTTCTTGGTGTTTCCGGCTCTCACGAGAATTTTACTGGCGCGAATCATAGGAACCTCCTCTGCTTGACGACAATTACACGTCCCCAACGCGAGGAGGAAATGTAGTTGACGTTGTGGACTCCTCTTCATCAAAAGAGGAACTTGCATACATTAGCCTCGGGCTTGGCGTCAGACACCCCTAGTGATTTCGAAGGCATGCCTGCCAAAAAGTGCTTCGAAAAATAACGGAAGTCCGCCCCGCCGGAAACGGCATCTGGGCCGCGAAGGATGTCTCCCTGGCGCCCAATAGGGTCGAAACGGCCCAGCAAACTGGCCAAAAAAGACCGAAGCATGCCTCCACCCGCGAAGAAAATAATTCACAACGGTTCAGATGGAGGCTGAAAACGAGTTGACATAGCCAAAATGACCTAGCCGGGACGAGCAATCCTTTATGTAACTGGGGGGCCGCAATGTCCAGGAAGTCGAACTTCCCTAGCTGGGAGGAGAGAGAACGAGAGATCAGGGTGAATCTTGGGGAGACCCTGCACCATGCAGAGGTGCTTGAGGAAGCGGTCCTGGCTAGGTTGAAGGATCCGTTGCTGGCACCAAAGTCTAAGGCAGGTCTTAGGCAGATCCTCAAAACTGCCCATCGGCTCCAGAGGACACTCCGGTAGAAGTTACTACTGGCTTCCAGTCCCGCAGTACCCATCCCTATGAGAGATTCCGTGTCACTTTGGGGTATAGACAGACGGGCATTTTCTCCAAGCAGGGTTGAGAATTTACGCTGATTTCAAATCAATTTTAGTGTCCAGTTGAAATCATATAAAAATTACTTGACAGTTTCCGATTAGAGTCTAAATTCTAACCTGACAGGAGAGGTTATGAACCAGGGACAGCGGGTCGGATATGTCAGGGTTTCGAGCGTGGGCCAGAACACCGTAAGGCAGCTTGACGGAGTTCCGCTGGATAAGACCTTCACCGATAAGGTGAGCGGCAAAGACACCAACCGCCCTGAACTCGCCGCCATGCTTAGCTACTGCCGCCAAGGGGATGAAATTTTAGTCCACAGCATGGATCGGCTAGCTAGGAACCTTGATGACCTCCGCCGCCTCGTCATGGATCTCAACAAGCGCGGGGTGAAGGTCACCTTCGTCAAAGAAGCCATGACTTTCGTGGGCGATGACAGCCCCATGAGCATGTTGATGCTCAGCCTGCTTGGTGCTGTGAGTGAGTTCGAGAGGGCTCAGATTAGGGCACGGCAGGCGGAAGGCGTGTATCAGGCCAAGCTGGCGGGGAAATACAAAGGAAGGAAGCCTAGCTTGAATGCAGTCCAGGCCGAGCAGCTTCGCTGCAGGGCTCAGGCTGGCGAGAAAAAGGCAGTCCTGGCGCGGGAATTTGGGATCAGCAGGGAAACACTGTACTCCTACTTGCGACATGCCAGTTGAGCACCGACCGGATTTGCAGAAGGACAAGCCCTTCGCCATATTCCCCTGAAGAGCCTGTGCTGAAGTCCATCACCATGAGAATTATAAGAAAGTATCAACGATCCATTTGATTCAGCATAATGAACCCATTTCCAAACTCGACCACATCTTGTTCAGAAGGTGCAGAATCAGAGAAAGTAGCAGTAAATAG
>CAIQPH010000009.1 GCA_903873655.1 uncultured Holophagaceae bacterium
CGTGCCGCTGGACAGCGACATCCTGCGGACCGGACGCGACCTGGGCATCTGCTTCGGCGACAAGCAGGCCTGAACTTTCGGCTCGGAGTGTTTCAGGCTAACGATGCGCCCCGGTGCCCCTGATCTCGGGGGCCAGGGCCTGGTGAGCGGCGAAGGCCTCCGAAAGGGCCTGCACCTTGGCCATGATGTCCTCGGCCCGGCTGCCATCCTGGAAGGGCAGGATCCGACCGTCCAGCTTGAGCAGGCGGCCTGAGGCCACCACCGTGTCCACTTCGGACCCGTCCGCCGCCCACAGCAGGTTCTCGGTGAGGTTGTCGAGCCGGGTGGGGACCAGGTTCGGCCGGGCCAAATCGAGCAGGATCCAGTCGGCCTGGCGCCCCGGCGCCAGTTCGCCCTGGTCGAAGCCGAGGATGCGGCTGGGGACCACGGTGATCATTTCCAGCAGCTGCTGGGAGGGCAGGAGGGTGGCGTCCTGGTGGAAGGCCTTCTGGTACTGGGCCGCTAGGCGGGCCGCCGCGAACAGGTTCTGGTTGTCCGCCGAGCCCGATCCGTCCGTGGAGATGGCCACCGGCACGCCCGCGCGGAGCAGCTCCATCAGGGGGGGCATGCCTGAACCCAGGATCGTGTTGGCCAGGGGATTGTGGACCACGGCCGTTCCGGCGGCCGCGAGCAGTTCGACGTCCTTAGGCCCGCAGTTCACCTGGTGGGCCAGGACCGTGGAGGCGTCGAGGATCCCGATCTCCTTGAAGTACTCCACAGGCGTTAGGCCCGGTTCCACTTCCTGGGTGAACCAGCGGGTGGTCCGGGGTTCCTCCGCGCTGTGGATGTGCAGCAGGGTGCCATGGCGGCGCGCCCATTCCTTCTGGGGCATCAGGGACGCGCGGCTGTTGGAGAAACACTGGTCGGGGCCGGGGATGAAGCGCGTCCGGGCACAGCCGGCCTGGATCTCCAGGGCCCGGTCCAGGCGCGCCAGGGCGTCGCCGGGCCGGTCCAGAAGTTCTGCGGCATAGTGGCGGTCCTGGCTGCCCACGGCCACGATCATGCGGGTCCCGGCGGCCTCGTTGGCGGCGGCGATGTCCCCCAGATGATGCTTGTTCCAGTTGCAGTGATGCACCATGGAGGCGGTGATGCCGTAATGGATGTCGCAGACCCGCGCCATCCGGTAGACCGCCAGCTGGGGACTGCAGCCGAGCAGCTCGGACAGCTCCGCCCGGCGGGCATTCATGAATCCAGTGAAGGGATTCACGGCATGGTCCAGCCAGTCCGTCAGCGCCTGATCCCGGGCCAGGCCGATGAGGGGCTGTTCGTGGTCATGGCCATGGGCCTTGACCAACGCCGGGAGCAGGACCATGTCCTGCATGGGGATCGGGTCCGAGGAGGCGACTTCCCGGCGCGTGTGCAGCACCTCCAGCTGCTCGCCCCAGGTCTGCCGCAGCCGGGAGCCGACTTCAGGCGTGTAGGGACCCGCCTCCACCAGGCGCCCGCTGCGAGCCAGGACATAGCCGTCCTGGATGCGGCGGGCCCGGTCGGGTTCCGCCAGCGGGAGCATGAAGCGGGCCCGGCAGATTAAGGCAGGGGCATCGGACATGACGGACCTCGAAAGGAGTGTGGGACGATGCAGATCTGAGCTTCTGGAATTCTGGTCGATGTTCATGGTAGATTTTTTATTACTCAGAATAATTTTTTATTTGCCAGTTTATGCTATTCGTGTACCTTTCAGTTGTCTACTTCCCTATCATCTTCCAAAGACATCACCAGACTCCCCCCCACTGAGGGCTGTCACGGGATGATTTCAGGAGTACGCCGCCTCCCCCACTTGTCATGACCTTCTGAAACCATTCCAAGGCAGGGAATTCCATGTCCCAACCAGTCCGGCCCACTCCCAGGATTGTCCTCAATGGAATTCGGAAGGTCTATCCATCAGTGGTGGCCAACGATGGCATCGACCTGGAAGTCATGCCGGGCGAGATCCATGCAGTTGTAGGGGAGAATGGCGCCGGCAAATCCACCCTCATGAAGATCATCTACGGCGTCACCCGACCTGACGCGGGAGAGATCCTATGGGAAGGCAAGCCGTTGCGCATCCACAATCCCGCCCAGGCGCGGGAATTGGGCATCGGCATGGTGTTCCAGCACTTCTCTCTCTTCGAGACTCTCACTGTGACGCAGAACGTGGCCTTGTCCATGCCTGGGCCCTTCGATCTGGAAGGCCTCGCCAAGCGCATCGAGGAAGTCTCTGAACGCTATGGGCTACCGGTGGATCCCCATCGTCTGGTACATGATCTCTCGGTGGGGGAACGCCAACGGGTGGAGATCACCCGCTGCCTACTGCAATCCCCCAGGCTGCTGATCCTGGACGAGCCCACCTCTGTGCTCACCCCCCAGGCGGTACGCAAACTCTTCGAGACGCTGCGGCAACTCGCTGCCGAGGGCTGCAGCATCTTCTACATCAGCCACAAGCTCGATGAGATCCAGGAACTCTGCCACAAGGCCACGGTGCTGCGGGCCGGGCGCGTAACGGGTACCTGTGTGCCCTCCCAGGAAACCCCCAAGACCATCGCCCGCATGATGATCGGTGAGGACTTGCCTGTCTTCCAGCATGGGGAACCGACCGGGGACGGGGAAGTTCGGCTGCGCCTGGAGCACCTTTCCCTGGTGCCGGAGGATCCCTTCGGTGTGGTGCTGAGAAACGTGAACCTCGAAGTGCACAGTGGCGAGATCGTGGGCATCGCCGGTGTCTCGGGCAATGGCCAACAGGAGCTGATGTGGGCCATCTCCGGCGAGGAGCCGATCCGCGAAGGCAGCGCTGTGCAGGTCTGTGGCGTTCCCGCCGGACGCATGGATTCCGGTCGGAGGCGGTCGCTCGGTCTCTGCTTCGTGCCCGAGGAGCGACTGGGCCGGGGCGCAGTGCCACGGCTCTCACTCGCTGAGAACGCCCTGCTCACCGCCTACCGCAAGGGGATGCTGGTCCTGGGGCTGATCCGCTTCGGTTCTGCGCGCCGCTTCGCGGAAGAGTGCATCAAGCGCTTCGACGTGAAGTGCGGCGGGCCGACCTCCGAGGCGAAATCCCTCTCGGGGGGCAACCTGCAGAAGTTCATCGTGGGCCGGGAGATCATGCAGAACCCCAAGCTGCTGATTCTGGCGCAGCCCACCTGGGGTGTGGACGTGGGTGCCGCTTCCTTCATCCGGCGGCAGTTGCTGGAGTTGCGGGAATCTGGAACCGCCATCCTGGTGGTGTCCGAGGAACTGGACGAACTGTTCGAGATCTGCGACCGTCTGGTGGTCATCGCCAAGGGCAGCCTGTCTCCCTCCAAGGTTACCTCCGAGACCGGTGTGGAGGAGATTGGCGTCTGGATGAGCGGCATGTGGCCAGGGAATGGAATTGGAGAAACTGGCGAGGCGCCTGATGTGGCATAGAGGGAGTAGCCGAATGATACGACTCCGCGACGGAGCTCAGCCGCACGATCCCGCTAGGAACGGCCCGCAGGGCGATGCGGTGTCATCGTCCACCATCCGCAGAGCGGATAGGGCCGCATCGGCGCAGCCGATGGCGGGGGCGCAGCCCAGAGGGCCCTGGGCCCGAGCCAAGGGCCGTGACAACGCGGGGCGCGCGGCTGGGCCCGTCCTCCCATGTATCGCAGGCCGCACAGCAGCCTGCTCCCGCGGCTGCGCCGCGGACACGGGTCCCTTGGGCAGGGGGCGGCGGCGTTCGCCATCCGGCGTCAGGCTCGGCACACGTAGTCCCGCTACGCTTAGCCTCGCCTTCCTTGGCTGGCTCCGCCGGCGCCCCCTGCGCGGGGCCGTATGATTCGGCTACTCCCTCTCAGGATCGAACCCCGCCCGGAGCCCTCCCGGCTCATGCGCTACCTATCGCCGCTGCTCGCGGTGGCCCTCATGCTGGTCTGCGGCATGGTGCTGTTCCTGGTCCTGGGCAAGAGTCCCGTGGAGGGCTTCAAGGTCTTCTTCATCCAGCCCATGGCGGACCGCTATGGTGTTGCGGAGCTTTTCCTGAAGGCAACCCCCCTCATGCTCTGCGCCGTCGGGTTGTCTGTGGGCTTCCGCGGCAATGTGTGGAACATCGGCGCCGAGGGACAACTCCTGGTCGGCGCCCTGGCGGGGGGCGGCGTGGCTTTATTCTTCCCCAATAGCCATAGCCCCCTCCTCCTGCCAGCCATGTTCGTGGCCGGGGCCCTGGGCGGCATGCTCTGGGCCGCCATTCCCGCCTGGCTGCGCACCCGCTTCAACGCCAACGAGATCCTCACCAGCCTGATGCTCGTCTATGTTGCGGAACTGATGGTCTCCTGGCTGGTCCATGGTCCATGGAAAGACCCCGACGGCTTCAATTTCCCCCAGACCCGCCTGTTCCAGTCCAAGGCCATCCTTCCGATCCTGGTGGAGGGCACGCGTGTCAATGCGGCGCTGATCGTGGCCCTTGTCGTCCTCATCATCGGATGGGTCTTCATGAACCGCAGCTTCCTCGGTTATCAGATGAAGGTGTCGGGCCAGGCTGAGCGTGCGGGGCGCTATGCTGGCTTTTCGGCCCGCCGCACGGTCTGGATCGGCATGCTGGTGGGGGGCTGCTGCGCGGGACTTGCGGGTGTGTCGGAAGTGGCAGGACCCATCGGGCAGATCACTGAGCACATCTCGCCGGGCTATGGATTCGCCGCGATGATCGTGGCGTTCGTCGGCCGCCTGGAACCGGTCGGCATCCTTCTCGCCAGTCTGCTCATGGCGCTGCTCTACATGGGCGGCGAGCAGGCCCAGCAGTACCTTGGCTTGCCCTTTTCCATCTCCAAGGTGTTCCAGGGCCTCCTGCTGTTCTTCATTCTGGGATCCGACGTCTTCATCCACTTCCGGCTGCGGCTGGACCGCGGAAGAAAGTAGGGGGTTCGCCATGGCACCGGGCCTCGTTTCTGCTGTCCTCTTCGCCACCATCGTCGCGGGGACGCCGCTGATCCTCACCGCGCTGGGAGAGCTGGTCACGGAGAAGTCCGGGGTCCTCAACCTGGGGGCCGAAGGCATCATGTCGGTCGGTGCGGTAGCCGCTTTCGCCGTCACCCTCAATACTGGGAGCCCTCTCCTGGGGATCGTGGCCGGCATGGTGGCGGGTATGGCCATGTCGGCTCTCTTCGGGTTCGCGGCCCTCACGCTCCAGGCCAACCAGGTGGCCTCGGGGCTGGCCCTCTCCATCTTCGGGGTGGGCCTCTCGGCCTTTGTCGGGAAGCCCTATGAATCGCAGACCCTGAGCAGCGTAGCGCCTTTAAAGATCCCCCTCCTGTCGAAACTCCCCGTGCTGGGTCACGCCCTGTTCGAGCAGCAGGCACTGGTGTATTTCTCCTGGATCATGCTGGCCGTGGTGGCCTGGTTCCTCTACCGCACGCGCTGGGGTCTGGTCCTCCGCGCCGTGGGCGAAACCCCGGTCGCGGCCCATGCCATCGGCTACAACGTGCTGCGCATTCGCTACCTCGCCGCCATTTTCGGAGGGGCCATGGCTGGCATCGGAGGCGCCTTCCTCTCCGTCTTCTACACGCCCTTGTGGGTGGAGGGCATGGTGGCGGGCCGCGGCTGGATCTCCCTGGCCCTGGTGGTCTTCGCCACTTGGCGGCCCCTGCGGGTGATGTTGGGTGCCTATCTGTTTGGTGGCGCCATGATCACCCAGATGTTCGTCCAGGGCTCGGGTATCCGCTTGGACATCCCCGCCCAGTTCCTTTCGGCGCTCCCCTATCTGGCCACTGTGGTGGTGCTGGTGTTAATCTCCCGCAACCGCAGTACGATTCGCCTCAACTCGCCCGCTTCGCTGGGCCAGCCGTTCATGCCCGATGCTTGACGCTGCACCAACACCCCGCTTCGTGCGGATCTCTATCAACACTCTCAGAAGGAGTCCCTCATGCAGAGACTGAAATCCTCAATCACCCTTGGCCTGGGTCTGCTGGCCGGTTCGTCACTGTTCGCGGCCGAGCCCGCCCCCACTCAGGTCGGATTCGTCTATGTGAGCCCCGTGGGTGACGCGGGCTGGACCTACCAGCATGACCAGGGCCGCAAGGAGATGGAAAAGGCGATGGCCGGCAAGGTCAAGACCAATTTCGTCGAGAACGTGCCCGAGGGCGCAGATGCTGAGCGCGTCATCCGCCAGATGATCACCGGCGGGGCCAAGATCGTCTTCACGACTTCTTTCGGCTACATGAATCCCACCGAGAAGGTGGCCTCGGCCTTCCCGGACAAGTTCTTCTTCCATGCCACCGGTTACAAGACCGGCAAGAACATGGGCATCTACAACGCCCGCTTCTACGAAGGCCGCTACCTCTGCGGCGTCATCGCCGGCAAGATGACCAAGTCCCACGTCGCAGGCTATGTGGCGGCCTTCCCCATCCCCGAGGTGCTGCAGGGCATCAACGCTTTCACCGAGGGCATGCGGAGCGTGGATCCCAAGGCCGAGGTGCGGGTGATCTGGGTGAATAGCTGGTTCGATCCGGGCAAGGAGCGGGAAGCCGCCCTGACCCTGATCTCCCAGGGTGCGGACATGCTCACGCACCACACGGACTCCACTGCTGTGGTGCAAGCTGCGGAAGAGAAACACAAGGATAATGCCAACCTCTATTCTTTCAGCTACCACTCCGACATGAGCAAGTACGGCCCCAAGTCCTGCCTCACTGGTACCACCCATCTCTGGGGTGACTTCTACACGCGCACTGTCAAGGAAGTGCTGGCTGGCACCTGGAAGGGCACCAATGTGTGGGGCGGCATCAAGGACGGCATGATCAAGCTGGCGCCCCTGAACGCCGCTGTCCCCGAGGCGGTCAAGAAGGACGTAACCAAGCTCGAGAAGGAAATCAAGGAAGGCAAGCGACATCCTTTCGCCGGTCCTGTGGTGGCCCAGGATGGCAAGGAACTGGTCCCCAAGGGCAGGAACATGACTGACGCCGAGTTGGGCGCCATGAACTACTACGTGAAGGGCGTGGCTTCGACCCTTCCCAAGAACTGATCGACGGCGTGGGCCGGAGCAGAAGGAGATCCTTCCTTCTCTCCGGCCCTGGCCCTATCAAGGGGTTCTTTTCGTGCTGATTCGTGCATCCCTGCTCTCCGCGCCCGCCCTCCAGGAGCTTCATTTCGAGGCGGATGGTGGGCTCTTGGTGGACGGGCAGGGGGCTTTTTCGGACACGGGCCGCTTCGAGGAGGTGGCGGCCCGCCATCCTGAATTACCTGTGGAGGATCTGCGACCCTGCTGGATCCTGCCGGGCCTCGTGGACCTGCACGCCCATCTGCCGCAGTACGAGGCGGTAGCCGCCGATGGGTTGGAACTCCTGCCCTGGCTGGAACGCCATATCTTTCCTGCCGAGGCGCGCTTTGCCGATGAGGCGCATGCGCGGGCGACTGCCCGCCGCTACCTGCAGGATGCCCTGTCCCTGGGGACCACGACCGCGGTGCTCTACGCCACCATCCATGCCGAAGCCACGGACGTGATTTTCCAGGAGGCGGAATCTTGCGGCATCCGCGCGGTCATCGGCAAGACCATGATGGATCGCCATGCGCCTGCGGCCCTGTGTGAAGACACCAGAACCAGCCTGCGCCAAAGCGAGGAACTCTGTCGCGCCTGGCATGGAAGGGACGGTGGGCGCCTGCAGTACGCCTTCACGCCCCGGTTCGCGCCCAGCTGCTCCAGGGAGCTCATGCTCGGGGCAGGGCGCCTGGCCCAGAATTACGGTGCCTTCATCCAGACTCACCTGGGCGAGAATCTGCAGGAGTTGGAATGGGTGCGTGAGCTCTTTCCGGAAGCCGATAGCTACACCGATGTCTACCGCCGGTTCGGATTACTGGGGCCGCGCACCCTCCTGGCCCACGGCATCCACCTGGCGCCTTCGGAGCGAAACATCATCCGCGAACTGGGCTGCAACCTGGTCCATTGCCCCAGCTCCAACGCCTTTCTCCAGAGCGGGATCATGCCCCTGAGGAGATGGATGGAAGAAGGGCTTTCGGTGGGCATGGGCACCGATGTGGGGGCCGGCCCCAGCCTGTCCATGTTCCGGGAGATGGGGGAGGCCTGCACCGCCAGCAAGCTGAAGCGGGCTGTCCAGCAGGTGCAATCCACCCACCTGAAGGTGATGACCGGACTCTCGGAGGACCAGAAGTTCCAGGTCTCTGAAGCCCTGGATCTGAATCCTGCTCCCGCTTTGGATGGGACGGGCGCCTTCTACCTGGCCACCCGGGGAGGCGCCATGGCGCTGGGGCTCGGAGACCAGCTGGGCGCGCTGGGGAAGGGCTTCCAGGCGGATTTCCTGGTGGTGGATGTCCGACTTTCCGATCCCTTCGGCCAGGCTTCCACTGATCCAGCCCAGGTGCTGTCCCGGCTCCTGTACCGTTCCGATCCCCGCATGGTCCAGTCGGCCTATGTGCGGGGAAGACGCTGTTTCCATAGGGCCTGAAGTGGCAAGCCATCCAAGATGCCAGACTGATACCTGATCGAGGGCACACCATGAATGACTACGCCCACATTGGCCGCTCCGTGCAGCGCAGGGAAGGTCGCGCCAAGCTCACGGGGGCGGCCCTCTTCACGGATGATTTCAAGATCGAGGGGCTGCTCCATGGCGCCACGGTCCGCAGCCGGGTGCCGAGGGGACGGATCACGGGCATCCATTTCGAGGAGGGCTTCCCCTGGGACGAGTTCGTCATCGTCACCGCCCGTGACATTCCGGGAAAGAACGTGGTGGCTCATCTGATCCAGGACCAACCCTGCCTGGCCGATGGTGTGATCAACCATCCGGAAGAGGCCATCATGCTGCTGGCCCATCCCGACCCGCAGCGGGTCCAGGATGCCCGGGAGCGGGTGCGGGTGGACGTGGAACCCCTGCCTCCAGTGCTCAGCATCGACGAGAGCCTCCGCTGCGACCCGGTCATCTGGGGCGAGGACAACATCTTCAAGACCATCCATATCACCAAGGGGGATCCGGATGGCGCTGAGGCCCAGGGCCATCTCCGGATGGATGCCACCTACCTCACCGGGGCCCAGGAACACGTCTACATTGAGCCCAACGCCATCATCGCGGAGGCTACGGCCGAGGGCGTGCTGGTGCGAGGTTCCATGCAGTGCCCCTACTACGTGCATCATGCCCTCCACGAAATGTTCCAACTGCCGCTGGAGAAGGTGCGCGTGGCCCAGGTGGAGACGGGTGGCGGCTTCGGCGGCAAGGAGGACTTCCCCTCGATGCTCGCCTGCCACGCGGCCCTGCTCTCCTGGAAGGCCGGCGGGCGGCCCGTGAAGATCGCCTACGACCGCGAGGAGGACATGGCCTGTACCACCAAGCGCCATCCCTCCCGGACCCGCATTCGCAGCGCTTTTGCGACCGACGGTACCCTGCTCGCCCTGGACGTGGAACTCCTGCTGGACGGCGGCGCCTACACGACTCTGTCGCCCGTGGTCCTCAGTCGCGCCGCGATCCACGCCTCGGGTCCTTACCGCTGTCCCAACCTGCGCGTCCAGGCCCGGGCCCTGGCCACCAACACGCCACCCCACGGGGCTTTTCGCGGATTCGGGGCACCCCAGAGCCTCTTCGCCATCGAACGGCACATGGATGAGGCAGCGCGCCGCCTGGGCCTTGATCCCGCCGAGCTGAGGCGGAAGAACCTCTTGCGCACCGGTGATGTCATGGCCACCGGCCAGATCATGCGCGATGAGGTGGACCTGATCGCCCTCATGGATCGCGCCCTCACCGAAATCCGCTACGCGGAAAAGCGCGACAGCTACCCCACCCTCAATGCCAGCGACGACCCCGTCAAGCGGGGCGTGGGGTTCTCTGTGTTCATGCACGGGGGCGGTTTCACGGGGAGCGCCGAGACGATGCTCAACTCGGTGGCCGCCCTCGAAGGCACCGAGGACGGCCGGGTGCGAGTGCTGGCGGCCTCCACGGAAATGGGGCAGGGGGCCAACACGGTCTTCACCCAGGTGGCTGCGGAGGCCCTGCAGGCCCCCGTGGATCTCATCATGGTGGTTCCACCCGACACCAGCTTGGTGCCCAACAGCGGTCCCACGGTGGCCTCCCGCACGACCCAGGTGGTGGGCAAGCTGGTGCTCGATGCCGGCCTGGCCATGCGGAAGACCCTCCTGGATGCCGGACTCCTGCTGGACGGGGATGTCGCAGGCGCCATCCGGACCTATGTGGCACGCCACGGGGCGCTGCGCACCGAGAGCCGGTACCAGAAACCGGACTTCATGGAATGGGACGACACTACGTACCGCGGGGACGCCTACGCCACTTACTCCTGGGCCTGCTACGCGGTCGATCTGCGCGTCGACCTGGTGACCTACGAGACCCAGGTGGCCGATTTCGTGGCTGTCCAGGAGGTGGGCCGGGCACTCAATCCTACCCTCGCTGCCGGGCAGATCGAAGGCGGCGTGGCCCAGGGCATCGGCTGGGGCCTGAATGAGGAAGTGATCTGGCGCGGGGGCAGCATGGCCAATCATCAGATGAGCAACTACCTGATCGCCACTGCGGTGGACCTGCCCCGCATCCGCGTCTTCTTTGAGGAGCGTCCCTTCGCCTATGGCCCCGGCGGGGCGAAGGGTCTTGGGGAACTGCCCATGGACGGTCCGGCGCCGGCCATCCTCAATGCCGTGCAACATGCACTCCAAATCGCACCCCGGCAGGTGCCCATGACGCCCGAGGTCCTGATGGACCTGGTGGAAGGAGCCTGAGATGTCCATCTCGAAAATTCTCCTGAAACTCACGGTGAACGGGATCGCCCGCCAGATCTACGTGCATCCCATGGCCCGGCTGCTGGATGTGATCCGCGAGGACTTCGGCCTCACAGGCACCAAGGAGGGCTGCGGGGAAGGCGAGTGCGGCGCCTGCTCGGTGATCCTGGACGGCATGCTGGTGAATGCCTGCCTGGTGCCTGCTGTCCAGGCGCAGGGGTCAACCCTGCGCACCGTGGAAAGCCTGGCCGGGGTGGATCTGAGCCCACTGCAGGAGGCCTTCCTCCACCATGGCGGGGCCCAGTGCGGTTTCTGCACGCCGGGGATGCTGGTGGCGGGGACCCACCTGCTGGAGACGAATGCGGTGCAAGACGAGGCTGGAGCCCGCGAGGGCCTGGCGGGGAACCTGTGCCGCTGCACCGGCTACGTGAAGATCGTGGACGCGCTGCTGGCGACCCGGGAGGGACGCCCATGAGAGGCCAGCCCTCCCTCTGCGATGTGCTGGCGCCTCTGAATCTGGATGAGGCCCTTGCCCTCCGCGCGGCGCACCCCGAGGCCCGGCCCCTGGCGGGCGGCACGGATCTGATGGTGCCCTTCGCGGCCGGCCGGTTGCCGGACCGGCTCTTCCTCAACCTGTGGGGCCTGGAGGAACTCCGGGGCATTACCGTGTCCGATGGCGAGGTCACCTTCGGGGCCCTCACCCTGTTCCGGGAGATCGCCGCCCATCCCCTGTTCCAGCGGGAATTCCCCAACCTGGTCCGGAGCGCCAAGGCCACTGGCGCCCTGGCCATCCAGAGCCGGGGCAGCCTGGGCGGCAACATCGCCAACGGCAGCCCAGCCGCGGATACCCCCCCCAGCCTGCTGGTTTACGGGGCCGAGCTGGAGCTGACCTCTTTGCGGGGCTCACGCTGGGTGCCCTACGCCGACTTCCACACGGGCTACAAGCGCAGCCTCCTGGCGCCCGATGAACTCATCACCCGCATCCGTGTCCCCCGCCCGAGGGCAGGGGGATTCCACTATTTCCGCAAGGTGGGCACCCGCCAGGCCCAGGCCATCTCCAAGGTGAGCCTGGCCGCCTGGGCCAGGACCGGGAATGGTCACATCCAGGAGCTGCGGATCGCCCTGGGCAGCGTGGCACCCATGCCCATCCGGGCCAGGGGCGCGGAAAAGGCCCTCCTAGGGAGGTCCGGCGCAAGCCTTCCCTTGGACGCAGCGCTGGAGGCGCTCCAGGCCGACATCTCGCCCATCGACGACCTGCGTTCCTCCGCGCGTTTCCGTCGCAAAGTGGCCGGCAACCTCCTGGCCGACATGCTCCGGGGCCTGGCCTTGGTCTGACTCTCAGAGGACGCAGAGAAAATCGCTGGTCACGGAAGCCACGGCGGCTTCCTGATGGGAATCGAGATCGGGCCCAACTTGGGCTGGGGATTTATCCAGACTCTGCGGATAATGAACCCGCAACCAGACCCAACCCTGGACCCACGGCCTCCCCCGAGCGGCTTAGTCGGGTCGCAATCCCACAACGCCACGCGCGAGGATCCCATGCTGCAACGCACCATCGGAGTGGATGAACGGCTTCCGCTGCTCCAGACCCTGCCCCTGAGCCTCCAGCACCTGTTCGCCATGTTCGGCGCCACGGTGCTGGTGCCCTTCCTCTTCAAGGTGAACCCCGCCACCTGTTTGTTGATGAACGGCGTGGGCACGCTGATCTACCTGTTTGTGGCCAAGGGCCGCATCCCCGCGTACCTCGGGTCGAGCTTCGCCTTCCTGTCCCCGGTCTTCGCCGTCATGGCGGCGGGGTTGAGCTACTCCGCGGCGCAGGGCGGCTTCATTGTCTTCGGGCTCATCTTCATCCTGATCTCCCAGGTGGTGCGCTTCGCCGGCACGGGCTGGATCGACATCATCTTCCCCCCCGCCGCCATGGGAGCCATCGTGGCGATCATCGGCCTGGAACTGGCACCCGTCGCCACGAACATGGCTGGGCTCACCCCGGGTCCCGCCGTACTGGGCATGCCCCTCGCCACGGCGCTGATCGTGTCCATCTCCACCCTCGCCGTGACCATCCTGGCTTCCGTCCTGCTGCGCGGCTTCCTGGCGGTGATCCCGGTGCTGCTGGGCGTCATCGCCGGCTACCTGCTCTCCCTGGGGCTTGGCGTGGTCAATCTCCAGGCCGTTAGTGCAGCCCCCTGGTTCCAGGTGCCCACCCTCTATGCGCCAACCTTCAACATCCAGGCCATCCTCATCATTCTGCCCGCCTCGCTGGTGGTGCTGGCCGAGCACGTGGGGCACCTGGTAGTCACGGGCAACATTGTGGAGCGCGACCTCATGAAGGATCCCGGCCTGCACCGCTCCCTGCTGGGTGACGGCATCTCCAACGTGCTCTCGGGCCTCGTCGGCGCCACGCCCAATACCACCTATGGCGAGAACATCGGCGTCATGGCCATCACCAAGGTCTACAGCGTCTGGGTCATTGGCGGCACGGCCATCATCGCCATCCTGATCTCCTTCTCCGGCAAGCTGGCGGCGCTCATCCGGAGCATACCCACGCCCGTCATGGGCGGCGTGTGCATCCTGCTCTTCGGCATCATCGCTGCCGCGGGCGTCCGCATGCTCGTGGAGAAGAAGGTGGACTACACCAAGTCCCGCAACCTGATCCTCACCTCGGTGGTCCTCGTCAGCGGCATCAGCGGCGCCGCGGTCAACCTGGGCACCGTGCAGCTCAAGGGCATGGCCCTGGGCACCATGGTGGCCATCGTGCTGAGCCTGATCTTCTGGGGCTTCGACAACCTGGGCATCAGCAACGACGCCGGCAACTGATTCACCCCTTGAGCGTGGGCTGGCCCGGGCGGACGCTCGCCCAGGCCGGCCCTCGCTCAGCCCCTGTCGTCGAGACTGCGATGCCCATTCCAGCCAGCAGCGATCCTTCCACTCCGGTCGTCGAGCTGTGCCGGGAATTCGTGCGGATTTCCAGTCCTTCGGGGGAGGAAGGCGAATTGGCGGCGCTGGTGGCGGCCCGCATGCGGGCCATGGGGTTCGAGGTGGGCACCGACCGCTTCGGCGGCGTGCTCGGCCTGCGGAAGGGAACGAGGCCCGGGCCTGCGCTGCTCATGGATGCGCACCTCGATACCGTCCCGGTGACCCAGGCTGCTGCCTGGCTGCACGACCCCTTCGGCGCTGAGATCGCCCAGGGCCGGCTCTGGGGGCTGGGGTCGGCGGATACCAAGGGTGCCCTCGCGGCGATGCTCTGCGCGGCGGCGGCCCTGGAGGACTTCCCGGGGACACTCCTCGTCTCCGCTAGCGTCTGCGAGGAGGACCTGACGACCGCGGCTCTGGCCGAGGTGCTGGTCCGCCATCCAACGGACCTGGTCATCGTCGGCGAGCCCACGTCCCTCCGCTTGGGCGTCGCCCAGAAGGGGCGCGCGGGGCTGCAGGTGGAGGCCTCCGGCCGCAGTGCGCACTCATCTCGACCTGAGCTCGGGGACAATGCCATCTACAAGATGCTGGAGGCCGTGTCCCGGATCAGGGCCCTGCCGCTTCCCACGGATCCAGAACTGGGCCAGGGCGTCTGCGAACTGATCGAAATCGACTCCGAGCCCAGGCCCTCCCCGGGCATGGTGCCGCACTTCTGCACGGCCCGCCTGGCCCTACGGCTCCTGCCCGGAGAGACCGCCCAGACTGTGCTGGAACGCACCCGCGGTGCCCTCGAAGGCCTGGAGGGAGTCTCGGTACATTTGTTGGAATCGAGCCGGCGCTGCCATACCGGCCTGGCCATCACCATGCCGGAGTTCGTCCCCGCCTGGAAGAACCGGGACCTGGTCCTCCAGGCGCGGCTGCTGGAGGTCCTCGGGACCACCGCTTTCGCCGCTCCCTACACCACCAACGCCTCCGCTGCCGCGGCCCAGAACATTCCCACCTTCCTCCTCGGTCCCGGCTCCATCGAGCAGGCCCACAGCGTGGACGAGTGGATCGCCCTGGACCAGCTGAACGCAGCCCGGGCAGCGTACACCGCTGTCATCAGGACCTTCCTCGGAGGCTGAGTGGTTCAGCGGGCCAGGGAGAGGATGGTACCGACCTCTTCGGGCGGCCGCCCGACGATGGCTTGGTAGTTGCCTCGGTCCGTGGCTCCTTCAGTGACGAGCAGCAGTAGCGTCTTGTCAGGCCCGATCAGGCCGCTGGCCCGGAACTCGGCGGTCGATGCGTCGTCATGCAGGGCCGCGAGGGCCCCCAGCGCCGCCGCCCCGGTCTCGCCCGCGACGACCCCGGCCTCGGCCAGTTCTCGCATGCCTTGACGGGCGCGTTCGTCACCGATGGAGACCATCCAGTCCACGCCTGTGGATACCTTGGGC
>CAIQPH010000010.1 GCA_903873655.1 uncultured Holophagaceae bacterium
ATCTTGTTTTCGAGGCTCATGGGATCTCCTAGGCCAGCTTGGTAGCCAGGGCGGTTTTGACACGGGCGAGCTCATGGCGAGTCTTGCGGATCTCGGCGGTGTTCTCGACCTGGCCCACGGCGTGCTGGAAGCGAAGAGTGAAGCGCTTGGCGGCCAGGTCGGCCTCCAACTGCGCGAGCTCCTCGATGCTCTTGCCAGCGAGTTCGCTGAATGGATTCTTCTTGTTCATGTCGGTCCTCTCACTCTTCCGGCGGCGTACGTGAGATGAAGTCGGAGGCCACGCAGAGCTTCATCTGGGCTAGGCGCAGGGCCTCGCGTGCGATTTCCTCGGTCACACCCTCCATCTCGAAGAGAATGCGTCCGGGGCGGATCACCGCCACCCAGCCATCAGGAGCCCCCTTGCCGGAGCCCATGCGGGTCTCCGCAGGCTTCGAGGTGGTGGGACGGTCGGGGAAGATGCGGATCCAGATCTTGCCGCCGCGCTTGACGTGGCGGGTCATGGCGATACGGGCAGCCTCGATCTCACGGTTGGTGAGCCAGCAGTGCTCCATCGCCTTGAGGCCGTAATCTCCGAAAGCGAGATCGTTGCCGCGGGTGGCGATGCCGCGGGTGCGGCCCTTCTGGGTTTTACGGTTCTTGACCTTCTTGGGCATCAGCATCGAATCACCTCAGCGCTTCACAGTCTCGGCAACCTGGTCGCCCAGGTTCACCCAAACCTTGATGCCGATGATCCCGTAGGTCGTGTGGGCCTCGGCAAAACCATAGTCAACGCCCACGCGGATCGTCTGCAGGGGCATCTGGCCGGAGAGGTAGTCCTCGGTCCGGGCGATCTCGGCGCCGTTCAGGCGGCCGGAGACCTTGATCTTGAACCCCTTGGCGCCGAAGCGGATCGCGGCTTCCTCGGCCTTGCGCATGGCGCGGCGGAAGGCGATGCGGCGCTCAAGCTGCTGGGCGACGCCCTCGGCCACAAGTTGGGCATCGACTTCAGGCTTCTTGATTTCCTGGATGTCCACGGACACGGGGCGGTTCAGGCGCTTCTGGAGGTCCTCACGGAGCTTGTCGATCTCCGCGCCCTTGCGGCCGATGACGATGCCGGGGCGGGCGGTGTAGATGCGCACGGTGACCTTGTCGGCGGCGCGCTCGATGTCGATCTTCGAGATCATCGCATTGAGGCTGTGCAGCTGCTTCTTCAGTTCGCGGCGGAGCTTGATGTCCTCGTGGAGCAGGCTGGCGTAGTCACGCTTGGAGAACCACTTGCTGTGCCAGTTCTTCTGGTAGATGAGGCGAAACCCGTAGGGGTGGACCTTCTGACCCATGACTACTCCTCCCCGGCTGCGGACGCGAGCTGGATGGTGATGTGGCAGGTGCGCTTCTGGACCCGGTAGGCGCGGCCCATGGGTGCAGGGCGGACGCGCTTCATGCGGAAGCCCTCATCCACGAATGCGCTCATTACCAGCAGCTGGTCCGGGTTGACGGAGGGGTTCTTGTCGATGGCATTGGCCACGGCGGAATCGAGGAGCTTGCGGATGGGGGCAGCGGCGTACTTCTTGGCCTGCGTGAGGACCCACTGGGCCTCGCCGACGTGCTTGCCGCGGATCATGTCCACCACGAGGCGGGCCTTCTGGGCCGAGCCGCGCAGGTGGCGAACGGTGGCGGTGGAAACGATCTCAGCCATCGCTATTTCCCCTTCGCCTTGGAGTCGGACTTGCCGGCGTGACCCTTGAAGGTTCGGGTCAGTGAGAATTCGCCCAGCTTGTGGCCGATCATGTTCTCGGTGACATACACGGGAATGAACTTGTTGCCGTTGTGGACGGCGAGGGTCAGTCCGATCATCTGCGGAACGACCGTCGACCGGCGGGACCAGGTCTTGATCACGCGCTTGTCGTTGGACGCCGAGGCGACTTCCACCTTCTTCTGGAGGTGGTCGTCAATGAACGGTCCTTTTTTCAGGGAGCGTGCAATTGTCGTGTCTCCTAGTTGATCCTCTTTACGATGAACTTGTCCGTGCGACGGTTGCCACGGGTCTTGTAGCCGCGAGTCGGCTGGCCCCAAGGCGTCACGGGATGACGGCCGCCCGAGGTGCGTCCCTCACCGCCACCGTGGGGGTGGTCGACGGGGTTCATGACCACGCCGCGGACGGTCGGGCGGATGCCCTTCCAGCGGGTGCGGCCGGCCTTGCCGATCTGGATGTTCTCGTGCTGAAGGTTGCCGACGGTGCCGATGGTCGCGTAGCAGTCCAGGTGGATCTTGCGGATCTCGCCGGAGGGCATGCGCAGTTGGGCGTAGTCGTCTTCCTTGGCCACGAGCTGAGCGAAGGTGCCGGCGGCACGGGCGATCTGGCCGCCCTTGCCGGGCTTCATCTCGATGTTGTGGACCGTGTTGCCGACCGGGATGTTCCGCAGGGGGAGCGCGTTGCCGACCAGGATGTCGGCGGTCTTGCCGGCCACCACGGTACGGCCCACTTCCAGTCCATCGGGGGCCAGGATGTAGCGCTTCTCGCCATCGGAATAGACCAGCAGGGCGATGCGGGCAGTGCGGTTGGGGTCGTACTCGATGGTGGCGACCTTGGCGGGCACTTCGAGCTTGTTGCGCTTGAAGTCGATGATGCGGTACTGGCGCTTGTGGCCGCCGCCGATGTGGCGGGTGGTGATCCGGCCGGTATTGGAGCGGCCTCCAGTGCGGTTTCTCTTGGCAATCAGGGAGCGTTCAGGAACGTCCGTGGTGATTTCCTCGAAGCCGAACTTGGACATGCCGCGCTGACCGGGGGTCGTTGGCTTGAGCTGCTTGATGCTCATGGTTGTCCTCTTGCCTCAGGGTTGAAAGGGGCGGGCGATAGTGGGCAAAGCTTTTCCGTCCGCCATGTAAAAGTCGTCTTCGCCTATTCGGACGCAGGTGCGCCCTCGGCGAGCTCGACATAGGCCTTCTTGCGTGGGTAGGAAGTCCCCACGAAACGGCCCAGGCGCTTGGTCCGGCTGGGGATCCGCACGGTGCGGATGGCCTTCACCTTGGACTGGAGCAGAAGCTCCACGGCTTCCTTGATCTGGTGCTTGGTGGCCCAGGTGGCCACCTCGAACACCTGGATGTTCTTCTCCCGCAGGAGCTGGCCCTTCTCCGTGAGGAGGGGCTTGCGGATCACGTCGAAGATCTTGGTCATGGCTTCACAACCTCCTGAAGAGCCAGGACAGCTTCCTTGGAGAAGACCACCTGGTCGTACTTGAGGAGCTCATAGACGTTCACGCCCAGGCTCTCGACGGTCTGCAGCTTTGGGTTGTTGCCGGCGGCCAGGGTGAGCTTCTCGCTGGCTTCGGAGCCCACCAGGAGGGCAGAACCAGTAACGCCGAGCTTGCCAAGGGTCTGGACGAGGGACTTGGTCTTGTGGGAATCCACGTCCCAGTTCTCGACCACCACGATCTGGCCGCTTGCGAGCTTGGCGGACAGCGCGTTGCGCAGGGCGGCACGCCGGGCCTTCTTGGGGAAGGCGTAATCGTAGGAGCGGGGGTGCGGACCGTGAGTGGTGCCGCCGCCCTTCCACAGCGGGCTGCGGATGGAACCCACGCGGGCGCGACCGGTGCCCTTCTGCTTCCAGAGCTTCTTGCCGGAGCCGCTGACTTCCCATTTGTCCTTGGTCTTGGCGGTGCCGGAACGGCGCTTGGCCAGGAAATGGCGGACCGCCTCCCAGATCAAGTGCTGGTTCAGGTCCTCGAGCTTGAAGACTTCGGGCAGCAGGTCAACGGTACCCGCGGGCTTGTTCTCGAGGTTGACGACGGGGTGCTGGAACGCTGCCATCCTAGGCCTCCTGCTTGATGACGATGTACCCACCCTTGGGGCCGGGGACGGCACCCTTGATGAGCAGCAGGTTGTTCTCGACATCCACCTTGGCGATTTCCAGGTTGCGCACGGTCACCTGGGCATCGCCCATGTGGCCGGCCATCTTCATCCCAGGGAACACTCGGCTGGGGTAGCTGGACTGGCCGATGGAGCCGGGGGCGCGGTGGAACATGGAGCCGTGGGTCGCGCGGCCGCCGGCGAAGTGGTGCCGCTTGATGACGCCGGCGAAACCCTTGCCCTTGCTGATGCCGGTGACGTTCACCTTGGTCTTGGCCTCGAAGGCCGAGGCCAGGACGCTGTCGCCCGCCTTGGACTCGTCAGCCGCGTCCACCTTGATCTCACGGAGCACGCGGACCGGGGCGACGCCCTGCTTCTCGCAGTGGCCCTTCTCGGCCTTGGAGGCGCGCTTGCCGCCGCTGGGATCCACGAAGCC
>CAIQPH010000011.1 GCA_903873655.1 uncultured Holophagaceae bacterium
ACTGCCCGGTCTCCCGGACAGCGGATTTGAATGGCTCGGAGGAGCCGCCCCGGGATCCCAACTCTGGGACCCCGGGTGTCCTGTGACTACCACAGAGTTCCACACGGTCGAAGCGGGTGAATTTGGTTCTGAGGTGGCGGATCAGGCATTCTTGGTTCAAAGGCATAAATCAGGAGTTGGATAAATGCCTTATCAAACTTGGATCAAAATGCGGGCCAAGCGAAGCACCCAGAACGGGGGCGGTATAGTTTATTGGTAACAAATCCATTATCAAGAGCCCAACGATATCCCCATGAGATCTGAGCTTTCGGAACAGTCCCCATGATGGAGGGGCCGTTGGTGATGGAGTCGTGCATTGTCCCCCATTCATTGGTCAGTGGCCTGCCCAAGAAAGAAAGCACGCAGATCCCGCCGGTACCGTTCGTTGTCCAGCTCCGCGGTTCTGCCGTGGCCAGCACCGGGTTCGAGACGAAGTTTTCTAGGACCGCCGTACCCCTCGTACAGAGTCCGCGTGCAGTCTGCGGGAATGATCGCATCATCCAGCCCATGAATGAAGAAGATCGGCACCTTCAAGCCCCGGATGGCCGCTGCCGCATCCGCCTGCTCGACCCGCAGACCCGAGTCTAGCCAGCCAATCATCCGGGTAAAGGCTGCTGGAATCTCCACCAGTGATCCGGGCACGAACCGGTACTGGTGGCGCACCATCTTGTCCAGGCTCGAGAATGCCGAATCGACCACCACGGCCTTCATTCCCGGCAGTTCGGGAAGTGCCATAAGCAGGGACGATGCCCCCATGGAAAGGCCGAATCCGAAGATCCGGTTAGGGTCCACGTCGTGCCGGGTCATAAGATGATCCCAGGCACCCAGCACATCTTGCCGCTCCCGGAAACCATAGGTGACCGTATGACCGTCGCTTTCGCCATGCCCCCGGAAATCAAAACAGAGGACCTGGAATCCCGCCTCCCGGAGGATCCAAACAATCTCAATGATGTCCCCGCGGTTGGCCCCGACGCCGTGGCAGGCAATGACCGTGCCCTGATTATTCTCCAACGGAAAAAACCAGCCTGCGAGGTTCATCCGGGACTCACCACGAGCCGGAAAGCGGACGTCCTCGAAAGTCAACCCCATCTCCGGTGGCGGGAGGCGGGATGTGAACTTCACTCGATGGAGAGAGAACGTGGGTAGCAGGAACGGAATCAGCAATCCGTATAGGACAAGCCTCGTTCCTATCAAGGCGACCATTCTGCCGACCCGGCCCCTCCCCCGGGAAAGACGCAATCGCAAGGCATCGAAGATCTGGAAAAGATACAGGAGCAGGATTTCCAAAGACGCCGCGAAAAACCAGATGGCGATGAGGATCTGCTTCCACGCGACGGTGGCACCCATGAGATAGGCCATCGCGAAGCAGTAGCCGATGGGCAAAGCTGTGACCACGGTGCCGATGCACCACTTTACCAGACGGCCCTTGTACTGGGCTCGGGGCGCAGGGATTGCACGCAGAACATAAGCCCCTGCAAGCACCCACAGAGGAAAGAGCAGCCAGAACCCCTCGCCACGACTGCCCAAAAGGTAAGCGACAGGGATCCATGTGACGGCTACTAGCAACGCCAGCAGGAGGCGTCTGGATAGCAAACTCAGACATCCTGAGCGGCTAGGCTCGGCGGTCAGGCTCGTCATTCCAGTAACTTCCTCAGTACTCATTCTGTTGGAAACTTATGTACTCGCCTTTTCCCTGCTATGATTCTGCTCTCGAACGAAGCACGTTGATGTAGCCGGTGGTCGTGCGGACCCAAATCTCCCGGAGTGTGGATGTCAGAGTCGAAGTTTTGGGATTCATTGCGCTAGTCCTCGGAACTGACGATAGCCTTCCGGCTCACATCACCAAGGAATTTTGTTGGAAAATTCCAGTCTGTGGCCGGCTTCCAGGTCCCGTATCTTTATTTGGCTTCCTGGCAGGTCTGATTTATACCGCCTACAGCATCTTCCCCTATGTGAAGCCAATAGCGTCATTGTCCTCAGTTCGATGGCTACCGATCCGCAGGAAGCCCCGGATGCCAGCTTTCCTAATCCGAAGTGATATGTTCACTACCACCATCCACTCACTTCATAACCTGCGCTCGTCCCTCGCTATCCAGGTCGCTACTTGCTGTTTCTAGGGGACTAAACTGCGGACCACGCGGAAACCGAAGTCATC
>CAIQPH010000012.1 GCA_903873655.1 uncultured Holophagaceae bacterium
CGCCCGGTACTGCTATTTATCAAGTAATGGGGGGCTTCGATGAGCACGTCGATCACGGATCGCATCCAATCCTTCCTGGCCTCTCCGCCCTTCGCGGTGGTGGGCGCCAGCGTGGACCGCTCGAAGTACGGCAACAAGGTGCTGCGCTGCTATCAGCAGCACGGAAAAGAGGTCTATCCGATCAACCCGCTGGCGGCCGAGGTGGAGGGGCTCAAGGCCTACCCATCCCTGGCCTCGCTGCCGGTGAAGCCGAAGGCCATCTCGGTGATCACGCCGCCTGCGATCACGGGACAGGTGGTGCGCGAGGCCGCGGCCGCTGGCGTGAGGCACATCTGGATGCAGCCCGGCGCCGAGAGCGCGGCCGCCATCAGCACGGCGGAGTCCCTGGGGATGTCCGTCATTGCCAATGGTCCTTGTTTGCTGGTGGTAATGGGGTACCGGGAGGGCTGAATCTGCTGCGCAGATTCAGTGAGGAATTCGCTGCGCGAATTCAACAGAGATCTTTTCCTAACTGAATTCGCGCAGCGAATTCAGCCTAGGCGAGACCAAGGTTACGGCGCACTTCCATCCGATGTTCCTCGTGGGCCTGGATCACCTTCGGCACCTCATTCCGCCACAGCTTCGTAAAATCGGCGAAGGAGATGGTCGGCTTCGCTTCGACGCCAGGCGTCAAGGGATCGGTTGAGTCCTGCGAGAACGTCTCGCGGGTACCAGGCTTGGGGATCATGGGTGGGGTTCCTTAGAAGAGAAAGGTAGATGGTTTGGAACTGGTAGGCAACCACAGATTCGATGGGTTTGGCCCTGGCCCGCACGCTGGCCAGGGCCCCCTTGCCCTCGGTCATCCGGCCAGGCCCGTCCTCATCCACGCGCACGTGGTAGAGCTGCAGGCTCCGGCCCGCCCGCGGCGCCAGCCCCAGGAAGGTGAAGGGCGCCCAGGCATGGGCCCGGGCCATGCGGCCCAGCGGCACGTAGCGCCCCTCCCGCTCGGAGCGGGCGAGCATGGCCTTCAGGGACCCTTCAGGCGTTCGGTCCGTGTAGGCGAGATGGACTTCCGCGCAGCCGGCCCGCCGGATGCGGCTCAGGAGGAAGGCCACGCCCTCGGGGTCCGTGTGAGGCGCATCGAACACGGCGCCAAAGGCGGCACCCAGGGCCAGAGCCCCGGTGGTCTTGCCCGTGGCCTGGCCCCCCATGAAGATGATCACCGGCTCACCCCTGGCGCAGGCCAGGGCCCGGTCGCGCAGGCGCTTGCCCAGTGCGTTCAGGTGCACGGCGGCCCGGCCTGCGGGGTCCTCCAGGGCCTCGTAGCCCTGCGTGGGGTTGCGTCGCAAACTGGGCAGCAGGGTGGCCAGCATGTCGCCATTGACGAGCTGGCCGTCCAGGGTGCCGGGGTGGTTGGCATAGTCCTCCAGGGCCCGGCCAGCATGGCGGGCGAGGTCGGCGGCCTCCCGTTCGAGCGCCTCCCGCAGGTCGCGGCGGTCTTCTTCGGCCAGCTCCCAGTAGGAGCGGCGCTCATGCCAGGCGACATGCTGCCAGCGATTGTCGGGAACCATCCCGACACAGTACTCGAATTATGCTGAAGGCATGCTGACCCGTCCTTCCGTCCTTCTGTTCCCCGGCCAGGGCTCGGAGGCCGTGGGCATGTCCGCAGGCTGGGAGGGCCACGGCGCCTGGGTGGAGACGGTCCGGGTGGCCGAAACCCACACGGGCTATCCGCTCCGGCGCCTGATGGAAGCCGGCCCTCTGGAGGCGCTCCGATCCCAGCGCCAGGCGCCCTGTGCCGTGCTGGCCCATTCGGTGGGCGTGTTCCGGACCTGGCGCAAGGCGGGCATGCCCCTTCCGGCGGCCGTGGCCGGGCACAGCATGGGTTCCTACTCAGCCCTGGTCGCGGCCGGCGTGGTGTCCATCGAGGCCGCGCTGGACTTATTCTCCGCTGTGGAAGACACGAGCGAGGCCGCTTTTGCGGACCGGCCCATGGGCATGGCCTATGTCATCGGTCTCTCGGAACTGGACGTGCGGCAGGCCCTCCTGGCCCATCCCTCACTGGCCCTGTCGAACCGGAATGGCCAGGCCCAGTTCACGGTTTCGGGGCCGGTGGACGAGTTGGAGCCTCTGGTGGCCGCCCTCCAGCCCGCGGCCTTCAAGGCGGGGCTGCTGCCGGTCCACCATCCTCTCCACGGCCCCCACATGGCGGCGCTGCTACCGGCCATCTCGCGGCGGATGGCTGCCACGAAACCCGCCACCCCGGCCTTCCCCCTGATCTCGCACTTCGATGGCCGGCTGCTCTTGACCGGACCCGAGGCCTGGGACGAGGGTCTGGCCTCGGTCGCCCTGCCGGTGGACTGGTTGGCGGTGGTGGCCCGCCTTCGGGTTCTGGATGCACCCCTGGCTGAGTGCGGTCATGGCAGCCAACTGGCAGGTCTGACCCGCTGGGCCGAGCGGGCCATGCAGGTGAGCAGTCTTCAACTTCCCCCATGAACGGCCGAAAAAGAGGAACCCGCCGCTGTAAAAACCGTGATCCCGGGTTGCCAATTCTCTGAATCGTATTTTAATCACTCTGCCATCATGGGGCTTAGACCCTCTCCGACCAGGATCCCCACGCACATGTCCGCCTCCAGTCTGTTTCTTGGCGATGTCCTCGCCAACAGGTGCTCCCAGGTGCTCTACCGCTGCCTCGAAGAAGTGGGCAGCACCAAGGGCGCCCTCTACCTGAGGACGCCGGGGCAGGAGGGGTTCGAGGTGGTGAGCTTCTACGGCTGGCCCCGCGGCACGCGGCCGCCGGTGACCATCCCCGCGGGGCACTCCCTGCTTGCCTACACGCAGAGGATGCGGCGCTCCTTCGTGGTGAACCACGCTTCCGAGCTGCCTGAGCTGGCGGCTTTTGGCCAAGGCGGCGAGTGGCCGCGCTATCTGATCACGCCCATCTACCTGGGAGGCGACTGGGTGGGGCTGCTGATCCAGCGGGACCGCATCAAGGGCGGCACCTTCGAGGTCGAGCGCGATGAATCGCCCACCATGGCCATTTGCGAGGATCTGGTCCAGGCCCTTCGGGAATTCAGGATCTATGGTCCGATCGCC
This sequence comes from uncultured Holophagaceae bacterium, assembly GCA_903873655.1. Taxonomy (GTDB): domain Bacteria; phylum Acidobacteriota; class Holophagae; order Holophagales; family Holophagaceae; genus Geothrix. The sequence continues at coordinate 3,076 of CAIQPH010000012.1, forward strand.
CGGCCCGACCGGGTCACCCTATCACCCCACGTGCCGGATCCGCACTCCCCAGCTGCGGTCCCTGTTCTGGAAAACCTGCCCACGGCCGCTACAGTCATTGACGAACTGGTTCCCATGGCTGAGCGCCTGCTGCCCTCAGCGCCCGAGTCACTACCACTCTTGAGGCCGCAGGAACTCCGCGTGCCCGCGATCAGTGCTTCAGCGCAGGAGCGGCTGTACGGTTTTCAAGGTGCTGGAGATGGTTACGCGGCGCTGCCCTGGGAGGCGGATCGAACGCTCAGCAACTGGGTGGCGCCCCCGAGCCCGATCCTGGAACGGAAGCATGGGATGGTGCCCCCAGAGCAGAGGGCCTTCTTCTGGGAGATCGCCGGGCTGCTCACCCAGATCCTCTCGTCGGCGGCTGTGACCCTCTGGATCGACGATCCGGAGGAGATTCGGCCGATCCTGGCCTACAGCACCCTGCCGCTCTCCCCGGACCTGCAGCAGCAGATGCTGGCCCACGCCACCTTCCACCTCCCCACCGTGCGCGAGC
>CAIQPH010000013.1 GCA_903873655.1 uncultured Holophagaceae bacterium
CTCCGCAGTTCGCGGCAGGAATTGGCACCTTGCTTTCGCAGGTTGCCAAGGTTTCACAGGGCCCGTCCCTCCACCTTTCTGGATAACTCGCTATGGAACTAACAAGGATCTCGAAGAAAACGACCCCGCAGGGTCTGAAAAAAGATAACCCAGGGCCGAGCGCAATGCAATCCCTGTGGTGAAAGGAATCAACCCGCAGGTGCGGGCCTTATTCTGAAATCTAAGCTGATTGTAATCATGCAGTGGCGGTGAACTTGCTGCCCGCAGACGGGGTCGGGCTCTTGGATTCACCCGCTTCCGCGGCACCCCGCGCAGCCTCGGCGCGCTCCTGCTGGGGTGTTTCAGTGGCCTCCGCTTTCCTGGTCTGCGCGGCCGCAGGCGGAGGCTTCGGCGCAGTGATCGCCGCAGCCGTAGATGCGCTGATTCCCTGAACAGAACTCATGGTGCCCTCCGAGGCGGTAAGTCGTTGGCATCCGTGCCAGCTACCTGAACCTATCGACAGCATAGAATATTTCTTTAATTATTTTGTTCCGACATCAATTTACTCACGGGAATTCTAATAGTGCACCCTCAGACCTCGAAATGAGGCGTTTGGCGTCCCTATCAACGAGAAACCGCGTCCCTTGGAACCTGGGCTTGATTGCTGGCCGATATGCTCTGCAATGCCCATCCTCCGTTCCTCTACTTTTTTGCTCCATACGCACGCAGCATATCGGCGAGGGTGGTGTTGTGCTTCTGGATTGCAATGCTCAGCGGAGTACGAAATCAGTGCAAGCAAGGAGATGCGAACTTTCATGGCGGCTCACGCAACCTAACGGATGAGGACGCACCAATATAATTCCCCAGTGGGAAAGTGCTTCCCGAATTAAGGAGCGAGAGCGGAAAAGATACTCAATCCCAAATACTGGGCGTAACCCCTAAGCTCAGACCGTAAAATACCGGGCCTGGGGGTGCCAGGCCACGAGCGCGCTGGTGGTGTATTCGGGGTCCATTTGGTGGGATTCACTGAGGTGGACTCCGATTGCTGCGCCTTGCAATAGGTCTAGGAGCTGGCCATTGCCCTCCAGATCGGGACAGGCGGGGTAGCCATAGGAGTAGCGGGAGCCCTGATACCCCTGGGCGAAGAGGGCCCGGCCGGCCAGGTCCCTGGCGGCGATGCCCAGCTCCCGGCGGATGCGGGCGTGGACGCGCTCGGCATAGGCCTCGGTGAGTTCGGTGGCGAGGCCATGGAAGGCGAAGTAGTCCCCGTAGCCATCCTCCCGGTAGAGCTTCGCGGCGTGGTCAGCGGCACCCTGGCCCAGGGTTACCAGCTGAAGGGCCAGCACGTCCGTTCGTTCGGCGGAGAAGAAATCCGCCAGGCAGAGGCGGCGGCCCGAGGCCTGGCGGGGAAACGTGAGAATGGTCAGGGTCTGCAATGCAAAGACGGGATCGAACACCCGCAGCGAATCGCCCTCGGCACGGACAGGGAAGTAACCGTAGCGGGCCTTTGGCTGGAACAGCCGACCGGCGGCCAGGCGGTCCTTCCACCTCGCCAGCTGGGGCTCGGCCTTGTCGCGCAGCACGGCAGCAAAAGCCTCGTCGCTCTGGCTGCCCTGGCTGAACCCCCAGCGGTTGCGGATGAGAGCGAACTCATCCAGGAATTCGAACAGATCCACTGAGTCATCCGAGAGTTCACGCACACCCCAGAAAGGTGGCTTCGGCGGGGGCGCGTCCTGCCGCACCCAGCTGCTCTGGCCGGTCACGCTCAGCGGTACTGAAGCCCCACCGCGGTGAACCACTTTGATCTCGCCAGTCGCGGATGCGGCTGGCGCAGGCGCTGGCGCGCTGGTTTCACCCGCAACCAGGGCCTGCATCTGGCGAAGGCCTTCGAAGGCATCCTCGGCATAGAAGACCGGGCCCATGTAGGCGCGGCGGCAATCGCCTTCCACGTAGTCCCGGGTGAGGGCTGCGCCGCCCAGGATCACCGGCACCTTCAGCCCAAGCTCCTCCATGAAGTGCAGGTTTTCCTTCATGATCACCGTCGACTTCACCAGCAGCCCCGAGAGCCCAAGGGCATCCGCTGGCCAGGCCTCCAACTCCTTGAGGATGGTCTCGATGGGCTGCTTGATGCCCAGGTTCTTCACTTCGAAACCATTGTTGCTGAGGATGATGTCCACCAGGTTCTTGCCGATGTCGTGGACGTCGCCCTTCACCGTGGCCAGCAGAATGCGGCCCTTCTGGTAGTTCGATTCCCTGGGCAGGTGCGGCTCGATGCGCTTGATGGCCGCCTTCATGGCCTCGGCACTCTCCAGCACGAAGGGCAGCTGCATTTCGCCGGCGCCGAAGCGCTCGCCGACGACCTTCATGGCGCCCAGCAGCACTTCGTTGATGAGCTTCAGGGGGTCATGGTCCTTCAGTGCTTCGTCGACGTCGGCCAGAATGGCCTGCTTCTCGCCGTCGAGGATGCCCCGGTGGAGGCGCTCCAGCACAGGAAGGTCGGCCCGGTGATCGTCCGCCACGGCCGCCTTGCGCTGGCTGAAACGGGCCATGAGGGATTTGAGGGGATCGTAGCCCTCGGCGCGACGGTCGTAGATCAGGTCTTCCACAATGCGGCGATCCTCGGGGTTGATCTTCGCCACGGGGATGACCTTCGAGGCGTTGAAGATGGCCATGTCAAGACCATGCTTCACGCCGTGGTAGAGCATGAGGGCATTGAGCACGTGACGGCTGGCGGGGTTGAGGCCAAAGCTCACGTTGCTCACGCCAAGAATGGTCATGACGCCAGGCAGTTCGGCCTTGATGAGCTGCAGGGCCTCAAGGGTCTCGATGGCGGAGCCCCGGAACTCCTCGTCGCCGCTGCCCAGGGTGAAGGTCAGCGGATCGATGATGAGGTCGCCGGGATCCAGGCCGAACTCGCCCACGGCCAGGGCGTAGAGGCGCCGGGCTACCTCCAGCTTCTGGCCGCGGGTCTTGGCCATGCCGCGCTCATCGATGGTGAGGGCGACCACGGCGGCGCCATAGGTCTTGCATAGTCCCAGGATGGCTCTGGCCTTGGCGTCGCCATCCTCGAAGTTGATGGAGTTGATCACGCACTTGCCCGGGGATCGCTGCAGGGCTTTCTCGATGACCGGGAATTCAGTGCTGTCGATCATCAGCGGCAGCGTGATCTGGGGGATGAGGCGGCTCAGCAACTCATCGGCGTCCCGCACCTCATCCCGTCCCACGAAGGCCACGCACAGATCCAGCAGGTGGGCGCCCTCCCGCTGCTGTTCCTTGGCCAGGGCGGTCATGCCGTCCCAGTCCTCGGCCGCCAGCAGGTCGCGGAATTTTTTCGAGCCGTTGGCGTTCGTCCGCTCGCCCACGATGAGGGGCGCCGGCTCCTGCTTCAGGGCCACGCTCTGGTAGAGGCTGGCGGCGCTGCGCTCCAGCTTCGGATTCCGCTTCGGGGCGTTGAGCTTCTCCACGCCTGGGGCCAGGGCGCGAATGTGGTCCGGCGTGGTGCCGCAGCAGCCCCCGAGGATGGCGATGCCGAACTCCGAGGCCGCATGCAGCACCTTCTGCACGAAGGGCTCCGGCGCCAGCGGGTAGACGACCTGGCCGCCCACGTTCAGAGGCAGGCCCGCGTTGGGCAGGCAGCTGATGAAGAAGGGGCTGGACTCAGACAGGGTCTGCAGATGCGCGTGCATCTCGTCGGGCCCGGTGCCGCAGTTGAGGCCCAGCACATCGAGGCCCAGGGGCTCTACGCTGGTGAGCACGGCGGAGATGTCGGAACCCACGAGCAGGGTGCCGGTGGTTTCCACGGTGGCCTGCACCCAGATCGGGACCCTGCGCTGTTTCGCCGCCATGGCCTCCCGGGCGGCCCGCACGGCCACCTTGATCTGGCCAAGGTCCTGGCAGGTCTCGATGAGAATGGCGTCGGCGCCGCCGTCCAGCAGGCCGTCCATCTGGACGCGGTAGGAAGCCAGCAGGTCTTGATAACTCACGTGCCCCAGCGTGATGAGCTTGGTGCCCGGCCCCACGGAGCCGATGACGAAGCGGGGCCGGTCAAAGCTGCGGGCAACCTCCTTGGCGAGGGACGCGGCTTGCACGTTGAGTTCGTAGGCCATGCCGGACAGCCCGAAATCGCCCAGCACCAGCGGATTGGCGCCGAAGGTGTTGGTCTCCACCGCGTCGGCGCCTGCCTTGAAGTAACTCTCGTGGATCTCCCGGATCCACTGGGGTCGGCGCTCCGTCAGTAGATCCACGCAGCCTTCCAGCGCCGCGCCGCCATAGTCCTCCACCGTGGGCTTCCGCGCGAAGATCTGCGTCCCCATGCCGCCATCCAGGAGCAGCACCTTGTCGCGGAGGATCGTCTCGAGGGTGTTCATGTCAAAGTCCCAAGTACTCGATGTCGACATCACCCTGGACGGTCACCTGGCAGGCCAGGCGCTGATCCGCTGGGGCGTCCAGGCCTTTCAGGAAGTCCCGTTCCTCGGGTCCAGGTTCACTGCAGTTCGTCAAACCCTCCGCCACGCGAACTCGGCAAGTGCCGCAGGAGCCCGTCCGGCAGCCGAAGGTGATGTCGGCCCCGGCCACATCGGCGACGCGCTGCAGCAGCGTGCCTGCGGGTGCTTCCACCAGCAGGTCCTCCAGGAGGAAGTGGATCTTCACCATGGGGCCTCGGGCTTTGGCAGCAGGGGCGCGACGAGCTCGACCTGGCCGAAGGGGGCCGACAGCTGAAGGCCGCGGACGCGGGGCCGGATGATCTCGATGACCTCCCGGGCGATGTCCTGGCCTTCCTTCAGCTGGTCCTCGGAGCTGGTCCAGCGGGCCATCCGTTCGAGCACGGTCGGCGGCACGTAGGCGCCGGGCACCTCGTTGGCCATGAACTCGGCGTTGCGCAGGCTCTTGAGGGGCCAGATGCCCGCGATGATGGGCAGCCCCCCTTTGCCATCTAGGGCTTCGGCGAAGTCGAGGAAGCGGAATAGGCCCCCGGCCTCGAAGACGGGCTGGGTGATGGCCCACTGAGCGCCGGCCTCCACCTTGTAGCGGAAGCGGGTCTTCTCCCGTTCCAGATCCTCGGCCACCGGGTTGACGCCCACGCCCACGCTGAAGGAGGTGGGTTTACCGATGCTGGCGCCGCCCAGGTCCAGGCCGGTGTTCAAGCGCTTGAGCATGTTCACGAGGCCGATGGCATCCACGTCGAAGACGGCCGTGGCTTCGGGATAGGGCCCGAGCTTCGGCGGATCGCCGGTGATCGCCAGGATGTTGCGTAGGCCCAGGCCGGCGGCGCCCAGCAGATCGCTCTGCATGCCCAGCAGGTTCCGGTCCCGGCAGGCGTAGTGGAGGATGGTCTCGAGCCCCACCTGTTGCTCGATGATGAGGGCCGTGGCGAGGGCGGACATGCGGGCCATGGCGCGGGGCCCGTCGGGCACGTTGATGGCATCCACGCCCAGGGCCAGGCACTGGCGCGTCTTGGCCACGAGCTTGTCGTATTCCATGCCCTTGGGGGGCACCAGTTCCACGGTGTGGGTGAACTCGCCCTGGGCGAGCTTGAGGCTGAAGCGGCTGCGGAAGGCGAAGGGAACCTCGGGCTGGGGCTGCTCGTGGGGCTTCAGCTCGAACCGGCTCCCGGCCTGGACGAAGGCCCGCTCCTGCTTGAAGGCGCCACGCATGGCGCGGATGTGCGCGACGGTGGTGCCGCTGCAGCCGCCGACCCCCCGGGCGCCCGCTGCCAGGGCCCGGGCGGCGAACCCGCCCAGGTACTCGGGGCTGGCGCCGTAGATGAGGCGGCCATCGACCATGTGGGGCAGGCCGGGATTGGGCTGGAGGACGATGGGCTTGGTGGTGATGGCCTTCAGGTGTTCGAGCAGGCGCAGCTGAGGGGCGGGTCCGTTGCCGCCGATAAGGCCCACCAGATGGGCGCCCCAAGTGTCGACCTGCTTGATGAACCATTCGGGTTCGGCGCCAGAGAGGGCCAGTCCGTCATCGCTGGGAGTCATCATGGCGGCAATGGGCAGGTCGCTCAGTTCCTGCACGGCGAGGAGGGCCTGGTGGATCTCGTTGAGATCCTCGAAGGCCTCGAGCACGATCAGATCCGCACCCGCCTCTATCAGGGGAGTTGCCTGCTCTCGGAAGAGGGCCCGGGCCTCAGCGAAGGAAGTGGGTCCCCAGGGTTCGATGCGCACGCCCAGGGGACCGATGCAGCCTGCCACCCAGGCACGGGCACCCTGCTGTTTGATTGCCCGCTTGGCCAGGGCCACACCCTCCCGGTTGATGGCGACCAGATCGCTTTCGAGGCCCCGGGCGGCCAGTTTCAGTCGGCCGGCGCCCCAGGTGTTGGTGGTGAGCACCTGGGCACCGGCGGCGAGGAACTCGCCATGGATGGCCAGGAGCAGGTCGGGCGACTTGAGGTTGCACTCCTCGAAGCTGCGTTGGAGCGTGATGCCCCGGTCATGCAGGGCCGTGGCCGTGCTGCCGTCGAAGAGGAAGCACTCACCGGCCTCGAGGGCCTGCTGGAAGCTGGGATGGGTCATGGTGTGCCTGGAAGGTGGCGGTCGGTTGAACGGTATCCAGGTCGGCTCGGGTCAGTCTGTGACGGTTCGGTATCTTCCCCGCGGGCGCGCCTCGGGCAGGAATTGGCACCTTGCGTTCGCAGGTTGCCAAGGTTTCACAGGGCCTTTCCCTCCACCTTTCTGGATAACGCTCTTGGACTGGTAAAGACCGAACCTCAAGAATGAGTGGAGCTGCGCGGTCCGTCAAGCCACTGGAGGCGGCAGCTTGGTCATTTCACCTTCTGGGAATAGTTGGCACCGTACTTCATCCGCACCACCTCTCCGTCTGGTCCGTTTTCGAAGGTCACTGCTTCACCGATGGAGTCGTAACTGAGGCGGTCTGGCACCGGGATCCGGAACCGGTCCTTGCCATCCGGGATCAGGCGGATCATGCCGTTCAGTGGTTCGTCCGCTTCTGGATCGACAAGGACCAAATTGCCGTCCAGGATGCGTACATCCGATTCTCCCCAGAAATTGCAGTAGCGGCCGGTGAACCTGACCCATGCCTGATCGACCTGAGGCACAGGTGCCTGCACTGGCGCAGCCTTGAGGGTTCCCCCTAGCAGCGCGAAGACCTGCCTCAAATAGAAGCTTGGCTGGCCGTCGTCGGCGTTGCTCAACACGATTACTCCAGCCTTCTCGTCCGGGAGAAAGCTGATGGCCGTGCGGTAGCCGGAGAGGATGCCGATGTGGCCAACATACGCCTTGCCGCCGAGGTGGGTGACCGAGAACCCCAGGCCCCATCCACTCTGCCAGTCCTGCTGAATCCATTGCACCCGGTGCATTTCCTTCAAGGTACTGGCCTTCAAGATCACCTTGCCGCCAACCGTGCCGTCGCTCATCTGGAACGCCAGATACTTTGCCAGATCCTCGACAGTGGAGGACAGGTTGGCGGCGGGGGTGATGCCTCTGCAATCGGTGAAGGGTCGGGTGACCCGGCTTCCGTTGGGCTGGCGCTGACCGTACCCGGTGGCTAACCGGCTCAGTTGGGCCTCAGGCAGCGCCATGGAGGAGCTGGCCATTCCCAGCGGCTCCAGGATGTGAGTGCGGATGTAGTGCTCGTAGGGTTCTCCGGAGACCGCAGCGATCACCTCTCCAGCCAGGGCGAAGCCAAGGTTCGAGTACTTCCAGCGGGTCTCGGTTGGGAAGATGGCTTCCTGGCCCGGCAGGGTTGCTTTGATCTCTTCAAGAGTCGGGAATGCGTTGTCGGTCCAATAGGGGAAGGCCGCCTCGCGGGGCAGGCCGGAGGTATGGGTCAAGAGGTGCCGGAGGGTGATTGCAGGAGCGTCACTGAACCGGCTGGACACCTTGAACCATGGCAAATACTTGGAGACCGGGTCGTCGAGCCCCAACTTGCCGGCGTCGCGTAATTGCATGATGGCGGTGGCGGTGAAGGTCTTGGTGACCGAGGCCATCCGGTAGATGGTCGCCGGGCTGGCAGGGGTCTTCTTCTCTGTGTCGCTGTAGCCGTATCCCTTGGCCCAAACCAACTGGCCGTCATGGACCAGGCCCACAGACATACCAGGCAGACCCTGCCCCGCCATCTGGGCAGTGATCCAGGCATCCAGGAGCGCCTCCTTCTCCTGGAACCCGGTTGAGCGGGCGGGTGCAGTGGTACCAACCGGAGTAGGCTGGGGCAGATCCAAGGCCACCGACGGAAGCGATAGAGAAAGAACCAGGATGGAAACGAGCCTCTTCATGGGCACCTCCGGGGCACGAAGTGACGGATTAATAGTTGGCGATGGCCGAAGTTCTCGGCCACGGTGGGAATCGTTCTACCAGGTAAGGAGGCGTTCGAGTTCCAACCTCACCCGGCTCGAACTGGGCAGACAAGCGGCCTCCAGGGGTGGGCTGGCGGGTGTTGGCGTGTCCGCCGCGCCCAGCCGCAGCACCGGCGCATCGAGCCAGGGGAAACAAGTCTCCCCGATGCGGGCGGCCAGTTCCGAGCCGGGGCCGTAGGTGCGGGGCGCCTCCGTGAGCACAAGCACGCGGTGCGTGCGCTTCGCCACCGATGCGATGGCTTCGTCATCCAGGGGCCAGAGGGTGCGCAGGTCCAGCACCGCTACGTCCAGATCCGCCACGGCCTCGAGGGCCACATGCTGGGTCGCGCCGTAGGTGATGACGCAGGCCGAGGCGCCGTCCCTGCGCAGGGCCGCGTCGCCCAGCCTTGCAGTTGGGGCTTCGTCCCAATGGTACTTCAATCGGCGGTAGAGATGCTTGTGCTCGAAGACCAGCACCGGATCCGGATCCTCGATGGCGGCCCTAAGGAGGGCGTAGGCATCGCGCACCGTGCCCGGCGCCACCACTTTCAGGCCGGGGCTGCCCAGGAAGTATCCTTCGGGATTCTGGCTGTGGAAGGGGCCGCCGCCGTTACCGCCCCCCGCAGGACCGCGGAACACCGCGGGCACCGAAGCGCCCCAGCGCCAGTGGGCTTTGGCCGCGAAGTTAACCATCAGGTCCGAGGCCAGCAACGCGAAATCCATGAACTGGAACTCCGCCACGGGCCGCTGACCCATGAGGGCCGCGCCAATGGCTGCCCCGGCGATGGCCTGCTCGGCGATGGGCGTGTCGATCACCCGGTCCGGTCCGAAGTGCTCCAGCAGGCCCTCCGTGGCCCGGAAGGCGCCGCCATAGGCGCCGATGTCCTCACCCAGGCAGCACACGCGGGGATCCGCCTCCATGGCGTCGAACAGCGCCTGGCGGACCGCTTCGACGTAGCTGCCGGAGAAACTCATTCCTCGGGCTCCAATAACCCGCGCTCCGCCAGCCACTCGTCGTTGAAGATGCTACTGAGGTAGCGGCCGGCGCCATCCGGGAAAACGGTCACGATACGGGCCGGGCGATCCCTGGGCGGGAGCCGCTTCGCCACTTGCAGCACCGCCCACAGGGCCGCCCCGCTGGAGCCGCCGCCGAGGATGCCTTCGGCTTTCACGAGCCGACGGGCGTAATGGAAGGCTTGCCTGTCCGTCACCTGGATCATGTCGTCGATGAGGTCGAATTCCATGGTGTGGATGAGGAACTCGTCGCCCAGCCCTTCAAGCTTGTAGGGCCCGGCCTTGGGATCCTTCTCCCCCCGGAAGTGGGGCGAGAACACCGAACCCACGGGATCCACCGCGATGACCTTGATCCTCGGATCCTGCTCCTTCAGGTAGCGTCCCGCGCCGCCGATGGTACCGCCGGTGCCCGCGCCGGCCACCAGGTAGTCGATGCGGCCCTCCATCTGTTCCCAGAGCTCGGGGCCCGTGCCGTGGTAGTGGGCGGCGTTGTTCTCGCGGTTGCCGTGCTGGTCCGGGAAATAGCAGTTCGGTGTCTCCCGGGCCAGGCGCGGCGTGATGTTGTTGTAGCTGTCCGGATGCTCGGGAGGCAGGCTGGTGTCGGCCTTGTGCACCAGGGCGCCCAGGGCCAGCAACTGGTTGAGCTTCTCCTGGGAGATGGTGTCGCGCACGACGACCTTGATCCGATAGCCCTTCTGGATGGCCATGAGCGCCAGCCCCATGGCGGTGTTGCCCGAGGAGTTCTCGATGATCAGATCGCCGGGTTTCAGGCGGCCGTCGCGCTCAGCGGCCTCGATCATGTACTTCGAGATCCGGTCCTTGCTGCTGCCCATGGGGTTCATGAATTCGAGCTTGGCAAAGACCTCCGCCGGCAGATGCTCCACCACGCGCCGAAGCCTGACCAGCGGCGTATTGCCGATGGCCTCCAGGACACTGCCGCAGGGCTTCCGGTAATGCATGGGGCTTCCTCCACGGGACAGTATGACCGGCCCACGGACTCCAAATTCCACCCACCCCAGGCGCCTCGGCGGACTTCTCCTTGCTAGGAATGGGGAGCCTGATGTTATCTATGGGGGTCCCGTCCCTGTTCCGCTGGAGGAAAGATGTTCGCGAGGGCCTTGTTCGTGTTGATCCTGCTGGCGGCCTGCCAGTTCCAGGGGCAGTCGCTGTCCCCGCAGAACAAGCCGGGGGAGGCCACCGTCGAGGTGGTGGGCCACAAGACCCTCAGCGAGGCGGCCGCCTACCAGTCGCCCGTGCTGGCTGACCAAGCCTCCCTCATCAGCGACTTCACCCTGAAAGTGGGCAATCTCCAACTTGACTTCAAGAGCGGAGTGGGTTGCCCAGTGCTCGTGGGCGGCAAGGTCCGCGGCTTGTACCTGCAGGGTCCAGGCCGTTTCCGGTATCTCGCCAAGGACCCAGTGGTGCAGCCGCTCCTGCGCTTCAACCTGAAGGAGAACACCGAGATCGCACCGGTCGCGGCCGGAGAGGCCTTGACGGTGGGTGAACCCCTGAAGGAGGCCATCGTCTGGTTCGTCGGGCGGGATATCCCGGTGTTGGCGCCACCTACGCTACCTGCTCCCAACGCCGCGTTCCAGGCCACGCAGACCTTTTTTGAGAAAAGGGATCAAGGGCTTCCCTCCTCTCTGACCCAGCTCCTCGACTACATGCCCATCGGGCAGCTGGCGGCTTACCAGGCGGCCAATGACCCTGCCAGGCCGATCGTGGTGGGAGAACTGGTGGGCGAAAAGGAGCACTGGGTGTACACCCATGATCCGGTGCGAAGCCGATTTGAATCCCTGTTCATCCAGCGACCCTCGAAGACCGAAGAAGGGGTTTCCTACTCGGATCTCATTGCCGTGAACTATGAGCCCCTTGGCTGGACCCGCAAGGCGCCGGTGGATCCCGATTTCCGGCTCTCTCATATCGACCTGGATCTGGTGGCCTCGAAGAAGACCTTCGCGAAACTGAAGGTCGTCGAGACCATTCAGGTCATCCACCCGGGGCTGCGCCTGCTGTCCTTCAGGATGCAGGACCAGAAAGTCGGCCAGGGGTCCTTTGGCCTGATGAAGACCTTGAAGGGTGGCGTCCAGCAGGTGCTGCTGAATGGCCAGCAGGACCTGCCCTTCATTCACGAAGGCGGCTTCCTGACGGTGGACCTGGGGCACGCCGCCACCAACGGCGAAACCTTCAAGCTCACCTTCGTGGCGGAAGGCGACATGCTCGCCGGGAGCCGGACCTATGAATTCTGGCGGCTCCAACCGGGTGAAGGGTGGTTCCCCGAACCGGAAATGGCCGGCCAAAGCTACACCGTGAAGGCACGGGTCGCTGTGGAGAAGCCCTACATAGCGATCGTTTCAGCCAAGACCATCCGGCGCAGCGCCACCGATACCCACAACATCGTCGAGGCAGGCCTCGACAAGCCCACCCTCTGGTTCTCCATCGCCGCCGGCAAGTACGAGTCCAAGGAGCTGGTCAAGAACGGCCGCACGATCCGGGCCTGGGGCTATTCGGGTGTCGGCGCGGGCGCCGAGCAACTGCTCAAGACCGCCCACGGCATTCTGGATTACTACAGCGTTCTGTTCGGCAGCGTCCCCTTCGACGAAGTGAATCTGGTGGAGGTCCCGAGCTTTGGCTTCGGCCAGGCGCCCGCGGGCATGATCTGGCTCACCCGGGAGGCTTTTGACGCCATCAGTGACCCCATGAACCGCCTGGTGGCCAGCCACGGGGCGGTGGGTGGGTGGGTGAACCGGATGATTTCCCATGAACTGGCTCATCAGTACTGGGCCCACCAGCTGAAGATGTGGAGTTGGGAGGACCAGTGGCTCACCGAATCCTTCGCCGAGTACACCTCGGCCCTGGCCATGCGGCAGATGAAGAACAAGGGCCAGGGGACTTACGAGCTCATCGTGAAGGACTGGGGCGAGAAGGCTCGCAAGGCCACCAAGGCGGCGACCATTCCCACCTCGAATCTGTTGCATCCCGCTGACCAGGGAAAGGATCCGGAAGCGCAGCAATACCGCCAGTCTCTGGTCTACTTCAAGGGCGCCTACCTACTGGCCTGTCTCCACAAGGAACTGGGCGAGCAGGCCTTCGTGCAGTTCCTCCGGCTCTACCTAAAGAAGTTCCCCTGGTACCCACCCAGTTACACCCAGGATGTCCCCGACACGCTGAAGGAGATCACCGGGAAGGACTACGAGGCCTGGTTCGGCAAGTACTTCTACGGCACTGAGATGCCGGATTGGAAACCCTAGGCTGGGACCACAACTGCTTCGTGGGCAGCATGGGCGGCGTTGTTCTCGCGGTTGCCGTGTTGCCTGAGGAGTTCTCGATGATCATGTCCCCGGGCTTGAGACGGCCGTCGCGCTCAGCGACCTCAATCATGTATTTCGAGATCCGGTCCTTGCTGCTGCCCATGGGGTTCATGAACTCCAGCTTGGCGAAGACCTCCACCGGCAGGTGCTCCACCACGCGCCGGAGCCGGACCAGCGGCGTGTTGCCGATGGCCTCCAGGACGCTGCCGCAGGGCTTCCGGTAGAGCATGGGGATCCTCGGGTCAGTATGACCGGGGCCCAGACTTAGGACCTGGAACAGATTCTTCGTCCCATTTTGTGGCGCGAATCCCTCCCATCCCGCTCTGGCTGAGCCATGGGAACTACCGGGCAGTGCTCAGTGGGACCGTCTTGAGAAGCGGGAGCAGGATCCGAATCAGGGTCCCCCGCCCGGGGGTGCTCTTGACCTGGATCTCGCCCTGGTGCTGTTCCACGATGCCTTTGACGATGGACAGACCGAGCCCGGAACCCTGTTCCGCTCCCTTGGTGGTGAAGAAGGCGTCGAAGATGTGCGTCAGGTGCTCGGCCGGGATGCCGCAACCTGTGTCTCGCACTTCAAGAACGGCCGCTTCGGAATCAGCCCCGAAGATTTCCGACTCTCGGGCCGTCCTGAGGCTCAGCCTGCCCTGGCCTGACATGGCATCCCGGCCATTGACCGCCAGGTTCAGAAGGACCTACCCAAGCTGCCCTGTATCCCCCCATACTTCCAAGGGCTCTGGCCAGAGGTCGACCTGGAGGTCCATGTCGACGGGCAGCAGTCGCTGGAGAAGGTCCTCTACCTCTAGCACCATCTGGTTGAGGTCCATGCGCCGTGGGTCCAGGGGCGTCTTCCGGTTGAAGGCACGGAGCCCCCTTACCAAGTGCGAGGCACGATCGCAGGCGGCCATGGCGCAAGCCAGGTGACGCGCGCTTCGCCGTGACTAGCCTGTTGGGCCGCCAACGCCACGGAAGTCTGGATGGCGGCGAGGATGTTGTTGAAGTCGTGGACAATTCCTGCGGCGGTCTTACCCAAAATCTCCACCCGCTGGGCATGGCGAAGCTGCTCCTCCAGGGAGACCCGCTCCCGCAGGTCCAGGAAGGACTCCAACACCAGCCTGCGGCCGTTCAGGTCCAGGATGGTGGCGGTCTTGATTACAGGAATCCGCTCCCCTTGGGTGGAGAGCAGGATGCGCTCGGAGCAGTCCTGCGCGAGGCCCAGGGCGGCAAACGGGCAGGCGCCCACCTCACTGGGGCAGATGAATCCATGACAAACCGACCCGAGGAGGCGTTTTCGGTCATGGCCGATGAGTTCCAGGGCAAAGCGGTTGGCGTCCACGATCTCCTGAGAGGCCGTATCGACGAGGATGATCCCGGCGGGCACGGTATCCATCACTGCATGAAGCCGCTCGAGGCTCTGGGTGAGGTTCCGGTTCAAGCGGCGCAGACGCAGTTGGTAGGTACCCAGAAGGGCCCCCACGGCGCCTCCGAAGGAGATGGGGACGATGTAGGCCTTGGGATCGAGCTGCCTGGTGAAGGGCAGCCCCATGATCCGCTTTTGAAAGATCGAGAAGCCGGTGAGGAGCACGGCCACCAGGCCAGCCCAGCTCAAAACGTGGCTGACTCCCGTAAAGGAAGCGCCTCGAGGGTCATCACTCCAACCTTGGGCAAATCCAAGCGGCATGCTCTGACCTCTATTCTGGAGGAATCGGAACAGGGTCATGGTCCCATGATTAATGTGGGGTCGAGCGGAGAGACTCGAGGAATCCGGCCAACTGCCGACGGTTTCTTCGACTTCCCATACACTGGACCCATGCTCTCCTCCCTCCGCATCCAGAACCTCGCCCTTGTCGAGGATCTGTCCCTGGACTGGGGGCCGGGGTTCACGGTGCTCACCGGCGAAACCGGTGCGGGCAAGTCCCTGCTGGTGGACGCGCTCTCGCTGCTAGTGGGCGCCCGGGGAGACGCGGAACTGGTGCGGCACGGCGCGGAGCGGGCCACGGTCGAGGCGGTGGTGGAAGGCGGTTTCGAGGCCTGGCGGGCTTTCCTGCTCGAGCGGGGATTGCCTGAGGAGCAGCCCGTGGTGCTGCGCCGGGAGGTCGGGGCTGGACGCAGCCGGGCCTGGATCAACGGGGCCAGCTGCGCCTTGACGGATCTGCGGGAGGCTGGTCGGCTCTGGATGCGCCTCACCAGTCAGCATGATCACCAGTCGCTCCTGGGCGAGGAGCGGCACTTGGCCCTCATCGATGAGGTGCTGGGCATCGAGCCTTGTCTGGAGTCCGAGGCAGCGGCGGTGCGGGAGGCGGTCGCCGCCCTGCAAGCCCGCAGGCGCAGCGAGGCCGAACGGGAACAGCGCCTGGAGCAGCTGGCCGAGGCCCTGGCGGATCTGGACAAGCTGGCGCCGAGGCCTGGTGAATGGGCCCAGCTCAAGGCCGACCGGGAGCCGCTACGGCATGCGGTGCACCTTGAGCAGGCCTTCTGCGAGGCAGCCGAAGCCCTGGGGGAGGGCCTGCCGAAGGTTGAACTGGCCCACAAGGCCCTGATCCGTGCCGTGGCCCACTGCCCGGACGCCATCGCCGAGCAGGATCGCCTGCGCTCGGTTGTTCTGGAGTTGGAAGACCTGCTCGCCCTGGCCCAGGACCAGGCCCTGCGCTGGGGGGCTGCGGGCGCCGACCGCATCGAAGCACTCGAAGCCCGTCTTGCATTGTACGAGCGGCTGGCCCGACGCCACCGCTGTGAGCCCGGAGACCTTCCGGGCCGGGTGCAGGTCTTGAAAGACGAACAACGGGCCCTGCTGGCCGGGGATGCCCCCGTGCTCGAGTTGGAAGCGGCGCTGGCAAAGGTGGCAGAGCGCTACCGGGCCGCTGCGGAGACCCTGCACGGGCGGCGCACGGCGGCCATCCCGAAGCTCGAAGGCGAGGTGCAGAAGCGCCTGAGGCGTTTGGGCATGAAGGGGGCTCGGATCCAACTGCGGCTTGCGCTGGCGGAAGAACCAGGCAGTCCGGTGCAGCAGAGTGGTCGTCCTGTCCGGGTGGCCGCCCAGGGCTTCTCGTCCCTCGCGATCTGGATCGAACCCAATCCAGGCGAGGGCTTCCGCCCCCTTGCGAAGATCGCTTCCGGCGGCGAGCTGAGTCGGCTCATGCTGGCCCTGGTGGGCGCCGGCCTGGTCCTGGGGTCAGGGGTTCGCGAGGGACTGACCCTGGTGCTGGATGAGGTCGACGCGGGATTGGGTGGCGAGACGGCCCTCGCCGTGGGCCAGGCTGTGGCCGAACTCGGGAAAGCCCATCAGGTGCTGGCCGTCACTCACCTGGCCCAGGTGGCAGCCCGGGCGGATCGGCATGGCTCCCTGCAGAAGGAGACCGAGGGTGGGCGAACCCGCAGCGCCCTGATTTGGATCGCCGGTGACGCGCGCAACCGCGAGCTGGCCCGGCTGCTTTCCGGCCAGCCGGACCGCGCTGAGGCCCTGGAGCATGCCAAGGTGCTGCTGGAAGGCTAGGGCCGCTTTGTGGACTTCTGCCGGACCCGTTTGGGCGGGGCGTTCTTACTCTTCCGGGGGGCCTGCTTGGCGGCGGGCTTGGGGCCTTCCTTCTTCACGGGACGGGGCCGGGCCTTCACCTTGTCCACCCGCTGGGCCTGGAGGGACTCGTTGCTGCGGGAGGGCTTGAGGCCTTCGCCTGGATCCAGAATGCGGCGCACAACCGCCATTTCCGCTTCTTCGCCCTCGCCCTTCTGCTTCTTCTGGATGCTGAGGCGCAGGGGTACGCCGGCCAGACCGAACTGCTCGCGGAGGCGGTTCTCCATGTAGCGCACGTAGCTGAAGTGCAGGCCGCGGTCCGTGTTGGCTTTCACCACGAAGCTGGGCGGTCGGACGCCCACCTGGGTCATGAAGTAGAGCTTGGGCAGCTTGCCGTCCACGGCGTGAGGGCTCATGGTGGCGACGGTTTCCCGCAGGAAGCGGTTCAGCTCGCCGGTGGAGATGCGGCGGGCGTGGGCCTCTGCCAGTTCGTCGATCATGCCGAAGAGCTTGGACACCCGCTGGCCCGTGAGGGCCGACAGGAAGATCATGGGCGCGTGGTGCAGGAAACCCAGGCTGCGGCGCAGATCTTCCTCGGCACCGTAGATGGTGTGAGTGTCCTTCTCGACTAGGTCCCACTTGTTCACCACGAGGATGACTGCGGCGCCCGCCTCCTGGGCGTAGCCCGCGATCACCGCGTCCTGGTGGGTAGCGCCCTCGACGGCATCCAGCAGCAGCAGGCTGACGTCGGCCCGGGCCATGGCCTGCTTGGCCTTGAGGATGCTGAGTTTCTCCGCGCCCTCATGGGTCTTGCCCTTTTTGCGGATGCCCGCCGTGTCGATGAGGCGGTAGACCTTGTCCTTGACGTGGATGATGGTGTCCACCGTGTCGCGGGTGGTGCCCGCCACTTCGCTGACGAGGCTGCGTTCGTAGCCCAGCAGGCGGTTCGCCAGGGAGGACTTGCCGACGTTGGGTCGGCCGATGAGGGCAAAGCGGCGCTCGTCTCCAAGGGAATGGGTCTCGGCCTCCTCGGGGGTACGGTGGAAGGGCAGGCGGGCCCGGATGGCGGCAATAAGTTCGGGCACCCCGGCACCGTGGGCGGCGGAGATGGCAAAGGCCTCATCGAAGCCCAGGCCGTAGAAGCCGCCGTCCGGCGCGCCCCCCTTCATGCCGTCCAGCTTGTTGATGACCAACAGGAGGGGCTTGCCCATGCGGCGCAGACGGGCGGCGATCTCTTCGTCTCCGGCGGTGAGGCCGTCATGGCCGTCTACCAGTAGGATGGCCACGTGGGCCTCGTTGAGGGCAGCCTCGGCCATGCGGGTGATGCCCTGAGTGATGACATCGTCGCCCTCGAAGTCGAGGCCGCCTGTGTCCACCAGCTCGAACACCTCCTCGGCCTCACCCTCTTCGCCCAGGCAAGTGACCCGACCATAGCTGCGGTCCCGGGTCATGCCCGGCAGGTCGTGGACCAGGGCCGCCCGGCTGCGGGTGAGCCGATTGAACAGGGTGGACTTCCCCACGTTGGGGCGTCCGCAGAGCGCGACGAGGGGCAGTTTCATGGCTGGTCCAAGCCCTCCAGTTTACCGGGGATGAACCGAAAGGACACGGGCGGATTTCAGCGGGCCGCGAAGGTTCAGGCCGGTTCCTCTTGGCCGAGAACGCCGAACTCCATGGGTGCCTTGGCCCAGAAGAGCCGCGCGCCGTCCTGGTGGACCAAGTCCAGGATCTGCCGGGCCTCCTCCTCGGTTACGAGAAACTCCACCATCACGGGCAGATCACCCTGGAGTTCGATGAACTGGTGTTCGTGCAGCACCCCATGCCGGCCAAACCCGGCCATGGCGAGGAAGGCCGACCCGCCGTGCACTCCGTGCCGCTTCGCCTGGGCCAAAAGCCAGTCGTACAGGAGCATGCCCCGGTGCTTGGCGTTCTCATGCATGTAGAACCTGAGGGAGCAGCCCTTCGCCACCACGGACCTCCTCGGTAAAGACCCCTCCGAACATAGGGGCGAACCCGGCTCCCGCCAAGGGGATCAGGGGGAATAGGTCGCTTTAGGGATTTTGCTCGTGGGTCTGGGACTGGGGTTCAGCACCCTGTCCGAAGGGTATGTGGGGCTCGGCCATTCGACTGAAGCGAAGCGGAAGGAGAATTAGGACGGCATGGCCGGAGGTCATGGCCGCCCGGAATCCGGCCCACTTGGGCGTGATGCTCAGCCCGGCGGGTGCCCGGTTCGTCGCGCGACATCAAGTCGCGCATCTCTCCACCCGCCTGGGCTTCGCCTCGCGGGTCCGAGCCCCGTCAGCCCCGCACGCCAAAAAGCGCCCGACTGGGCGCTATTTGGCGGGGCTGACGGGGCTCGAACCCGCGACTTCCAGCGTGACAGGCTGGCACTCTAAC
>CAIQPH010000014.1 GCA_903873655.1 uncultured Holophagaceae bacterium
CCCGGGAGGACGTGGAAGCCACGGTCCAGGTCTATTTCCGGATGATCGAGGAACTTTCCGGCCGCACCTTCTCCACCATCAGCCTCAAGCCCACCCAGCTGGGCATCAACGAGAGCGTGGAATACTGCCAGGCGAACCTGCGCCGCATCACCGCCGCCGCCGCGGAGAAGGGCCTGCGCATCACCCTGGACATGGAGGACCGGCACTTCACGGACCGCACCCTGCAGATGTTCCGGGCCATCCGGGACGAGTTCGACAACTTCGGGATCGTCCTGCAGAGCCGGCTGTTCCGCACCTCCGACGACATCCGGGCCCTGCACGCCAAGCCCTGCCGGGTGCGCATCTGCATCGGCATCTACCGGGAGCCGGCCGAGGTGGCCCTCCAGGACAAGGACGCCATGAAGGACAAGCTGTTCGAGCATGTCCAGCTCCTCCTCGAGCACGGCCACTACCCGGAGATCGCCACCCACGACGAGGCCCTGATCCGCCGCTGCATGGATTACCTGGATCGCCAGGGAGTGCCCCGGGACGCCTATGAATTCCAGATGCTCCTGGGCGTGCCCCGCCCCGACCTGCAGATGGAGATCGTCCGCCGCGGCCAGATCGTCCGCCTCTACGTGCCGTTCGCCGAGGAGTGGAAGTACGCCGTGCACTACCTCAAGCGCCGCCTGGCCGCGAATCCGGCCATGGCCGTCATGGTGGTCCGCAACCTGTTCGGCCGCCAGCTTTCCAAGCGCGCCGCCTAGGAGGCTGTGCCCAGCATGGGCGCCGGATGTGCCTGGATTTCGCGGTACTAGTAGTTCGATTCTAAAATAACATTGCTTTACGGTTCCAGCCATCACCGTGGCAAACGTGCTGGGCTATGACATTTCAGCTTTTATCCATTTTTTTAGGGTCATCCGGCAAATCGTGGGGTGAAGGGATCTGCCCCATGGCCGAACAGGGCCACCAGGATGGTGTCCTGATGACCCTATAGAAGGGTCGCCGCCAAGTGCCTTACCGTAGTGGTTGCGAAATCAACACGGGAGGGCGCCTTGGCGACGACAAGCTTCTTGTATCACAGCCTCGGGCTCGTGGGATACCGGCATCTCAGCACGGAATACGGCGGCGGGAAGCTGACCCACCACGTCGAGCGGGCCTCCGGGAAACGGAATTGCGGAGAATGTGGGGCCCTACGTCCGTTCATCACCCTGGATGGCCGGTTCCAACGGACCTTCCTGGCTTTGCCCGTGGGCAGAAAGCGGCAGGAGGTGGTCCTCCACGGGCATATCCAGGTCTGCTCCAAATGCGGCGCCCGGGGGCGTGAGCCGATCCCCTTCGCCGACGGGAAGGCCAGGTTCCTGCGGGCGCTGAACAGGCTGATCGTGGACCTGTGCGGCATCACGACCATGAAGTACGTGGCGCAGTATCTGGGAGTGGGCTGGGACCTGGTGAAGGACGTGTTCAAGGCCCACCTGGAGAAGCGCCACCGCAAGCGGAAGCTGCGCCAGGTCCGCTACCTCGCCGTGGACGAATTCGCCACCCACAAGGGGAACCGTTACATGACGGTTGCGGTTTACCTGGAGACCGGGGAGATCCTCCATGCCCATGAGGGCAAGGACGCCGCGGCCCTCATCCCCGTCCTGCAACGCCTGAAGCGGGCCGGGGTCCCCCTGAAGGCCGTGGCCATGGACATGTCCGACGCCTATTCCAAGGCCGTCCGCGAGGTTTACGGAGAGGAGGTGGATGTGGTCCACGACACCTTTCATGTGGTGGCCCTGGCGAGCAAGGCGATCGACGATACCCGCAAGGACATGGTCCGGGAACTCCAGGGGGAGGAGCGCAAGGCCATCAAGGGGACCCGGTTCCTTTTGCTCAAAGGGCTGGAGAGCCTGAAGGAGTCCTCGATGTCCCGGCTGATGGCCCTGATGGAGCTCAACGAGCCTCTCTACAAGGCCTACCTGCTCAAGGAGGACCTGCGGATGTTCTGGAGCCTGCCTGACGCCGAGGCCGGGAAGACCTTCCTGGACGAATGGACGACGGAAGCCAGGGCCGTGGGCAACCGCCACTTCATGCGCCTCGCCGACACCCTGAATAGCCATCGCCCGGGCCTCCTGGCCTACTTCAAGCACCGGATCTCGACGGGGCCGCTGGAGGGCCTGAACAACAAGATCAAGGTGCTCAAACGCCAAGCCTACGGCTACCGCGACATGGCCTTCTTCAAGCTGAGGCTCTACTTCCTGCATGAGACTTCGGTCCTGATGCCAGGCTGAGGGCGCTATTGGCCCTTCAAATGCGGGAACCGTTTTTCCGCGCATGCAGGGCAAAGCAGGCCAGATGGACCCTCGGAATATCCGCCGGCAACAAGGCTGAAGGCATTCCCGCAACCATCGCAGCGAGTTGGTTCAAAGGCCGGAGGGTTTTTGAGCTTCTCGAAGTTGAAGTCGTTGGTGCCGTACCAGACGTACATCTCGGGCCGAGAGTCCTCACGGCATAGCCCGCAGGTCTGCCAATGACCCTCATGGCCTTCGGCAAAATGGGAGCCGCAGAGGGTATAGCGGCGGTGGTTGCGATAGCAGCTCGTCTGGGCATAGGAGAAGAGGACGTAATTGTCCTCGTCGTCGCAGATCCACTGGCCGCAGCATTCCGTGCGGACCAACTTGGTGCGTTTGCCGCACAGGCCGCAAGCCTTCTGCTCCTTGGGAGCCCCCTTTGGCTTTCGAGATTTGGACTGGGCCAAGGCGCCTCCTCCGGGCCACACGGCCCTCCCTGAGGCTGCCAAGCCGCGTCGTGGCTGTCAACGAAGCCCGGCGACAACCCTCGCCAGGCGGTGAGCGCCTCGGGTAGGGCGAGAACCGGAGGGCATGCAGGGGGCGTCTGCCCTACGTTCGGCTCCCGCCAGGGGCCATCCCCTGGCGGCGAGCGCAGCGAAGAGCGAGTGGAGGGGCCGTTGGGACCCGACGCCCGCTTTATGGGCGGTGGGCGGCCCCGGAAGGAGTGGGGCTGACGCCCCCGGAATGCCCGCAGGCTCGGAGCCCGGACCGGGGCGCGCCGGTGATGCCGGGCTTTACCCTGCTACCCCACGGTTTCCCGGAAGAACCGTTTAATAGCCGCAGGCAAAACCAGGAGGCAGACCCTCCCGAAGGCCAAAACCAAGGGCTCGGCAGTCAACCGAGCCCCTGGTTCGTTCCAGCTGCGTGCCTTTCAGGCGTGCAGGTCGATTCCGCTTTGGACGGCTGTGGGCTTGGCCGTCTCCGTCGCGGCGGTTGGTTGTGAAGCAGCCAACCGCCTGATCGCCTGCTGATCCCCCTTGGAAGCCTCGGCCTTCGTGACAGTGGTTGTTTCCGTAGCTTCCTGGGCCGCGGTTTCCGCGGTGGAGGTCTGCACCTTGGGGGGCGATTGACGGCTCACGTTCGCTGCGGCCTGGATGGCGGAGTTGGATGAAACTCCTTGAATCGCACTCATTGCATCCTCCATGACGCGTGGAAGGGGCGTCCTTGCCGCCTACAAGGGTCTCATCGACACGACTGGACCCAAACTTTAGCAACCAACCGGAGCCCCACCCAGAACTGGGGATCATTTTGGAACAGGGGTTCCAGACGATCAATGACCCAGCAAGGGACGGGGCGTCATCCTGTCCCTGAAGGTCGTTCCACGGATCAGATGATCCTTGGTTCTGCCGGACGGCGGCACGCGCATCATCGATCGGGTCCGCGATCGGGTGGGCTGGGGCATCCTGGGCAGGCTGGTGACAGCCCTGTGGGTGAAGGCTGATGTGGAGAAGATCTGCCAATACCGGAAGGCCAGGATAGACCGGTTACTGGGTCCTTGACCCGCCTGGGGCCCCTCAATCCTGGGGGACCCGTTCCAGGCGGGAGACGTCGAAGCCCATGCCGGCCGCCTTCTCTACCAGCTTGGCATAGGCCTCGGGGGCGGGTCTGGGCGCTCGCCCCATGAGCCACAGGTAGTTCCACGAACGGCCCGTGACCAGCATGAAGCGGTAGTCCTCATCCATGTAGATCAGCCGGTAGTCCAGCCACACCAGGGGGAGGAAGCTCACCTGCATCTCCCCCGGCCGTGCGGGGTCGGGAATCCTGAGCCGCTGCCGCAGGGAGCGGTGGGGCCCCTGGGGAGAGCCCTTCCGCCCTTCGTAGACGACCGAGAAGGTCCCGTCCCCTTTGGGTGTGTAGGTCTCCACCGTGTTCACCCAATCCCGGCCGATGGGGACGGGGATCCGGGCCAGTTCGAACCAGGGGCCCTCCCACCGCTTGAGATCCAGGCTGGCCACGGTCGGCAGGTCGGCAGTGGAGCCTAGGTCCTTGGCGCACCCTAGGGTGGCCATCCCGGTGACCAGCACACACGCCGCGGCAACGATAGTTTGTTTCATAAGTGTTATGACCCACCCTTTCCTGGAGTCCTTTGCCCACGCTTGTTGAGAGCGGCGTGAAAAGGCCCCGGATCCACCGGGGCCCTTTTGCTCAGAACGGCATGTCATCGAAGTCCCCGGGGGCCGGTGGTTCCTCCACCCCCGGGTCCACACCATGGGCTGGAACCCAATCGGGAAACACTCCGCCCTGGTAGTCGGCCATGGCCGGGCCATGGAAGCGCCAGATGGCATCGAGGAGGTCCTCGAGGATGGCCGCGACCACCCAGGCCTCCTCCGCGGTGAGGGCCATCAGCCGGACCTCCGCGCCGGGGTGCCGGCGACCCCAGCGCGGCGGCAATGGCATCCGCTCGGGAATGGAACGCTGTTTCACAGGTCCTCCAGGTCGACCATGGCCTGCTGGACCGAGATGGCGTCAACCGTGGCCTTTCCCGCGGCCATGGCCGCGAGGGCCGAGCCCAGGGCGAGATTCTGCACCAGCCTGGGGATGCCTCTTGTGTGCTGGAACATGGCGGCCGTCGCCTGGGGCTCGAACACGGCGCTGGTGGCGCCGGCGGCCTTGAGGTGGAGAGCGACGAACAGTCCCACCTCGGCCTCGGTGAGGGGACGCAGGCGGATGCGGACGCCGACTCGTTGCGCCAGGGCGTAGTGCCGGGGCTCGGCTAGCCGTTCCCGCAGGATGGGTTGCCCGCAAAGGATCATGGCGAACGGGCTTTTCCGGTCGAACTCGTCGGCGGTGAGCAGGCGCAGATCCTCCAGGGAAGCATCCGGGAGCAGGTGGGCCTCGTCGGCGATGATCACGGTCCGGCGCGGCAGGTTACGCAGATGGGCCAGGAGCGCGGCCGCCGTGTCCCCCTTGAACCGCTTCGGTTTCAGTCCCAGGGCGGTGGCGATGGCGGCGATCAGGCTGAACGGGCCGAGGGTGGTCAGTGACAGGGCCACGATCTGGTAGCCGGAGGGTTCCAGGGCCCTGGCGAACAGGGACAGGGCCGTGGACTTGCCGCAGCCGCTCTCGGCCACCAGCAGGGCGATGGTGTCCCGCTCCAGGGCGAAGTTCAGGCGGGCGATGACCTCCTCCAGGCCCTTGTGGTGGAGGATGGCCGTCTCGGGCGGCACCCGGGGAAAGGGCTGCTGGGTGAAACCGAACTGCTCCTGGAGCGTAGTCATTGGGTTCCTTTCGGGGTGGCGGCCTTCTTGGCCGCGAGGCGGGTCCGGACCAGCTGGCCTTCCAGGGTCTGGAGATACTGGCTGAGGTGGAGGCCGGGGCCGAGCCGGCGCCGGATGCCTTCGAGCGCCGTGCGCAAGCCTTCGGCGTCCAGGGGCCGCAGGCGGCGCCGGAAGGCCGCGGCCTCGCTGCGCTCCTGGTCGTTGAGGGCCACGCCCCGGCAGGATTCCAGCAAGGCGATCAGGCCGGGCAGATCCAGTTCGGTGGCTGCGGGCGCCTGCAGCCTCAGGGCCGAGAGCTCCACCCGCCGATGGCGTTCGTGGTCCGAGAGCAGCTGGCCCAGGTAATCGTAGGGCTTGCCCTCCAGGGGCGGCTCCGGTTCCGGCTGGAGGGGCGTCACGCCGGGCCTGTGGGGCAAGGCGTGCTCGATGACCCGGCCGTCGTAGACGATGATGACGTAGGCGAAATCGGTGGGGTCATAGAGCACCTGAACCTTGCGCCCGCGCAGGGTGGGCGTCACGGCGAAGCGCCTGCCCGCGATCTCCACCGTGGAAATTTTCTTATGCACAGTGCGCGTCTCCCGCAGGCGCAGGTATTCCTCCACCTCCTTGGCGGAGGGCGCGGGGCGCCCGCAAGCCTCCCGCCCGAACCGTTCCGCCGGGGTCTGCCGGGTCATGGAGTGGACCTCCTGGTGATAGCGCTCCGAGAGCCAGGCCTGGAACCAGGCGTTCAGCTCCTCCAGGGTCGGCAGGATCTCCCGGGCGCGGACCTCGATCTCGAACCCTTCCTTGAGGGTTCGGTTCCAACGCTCGATGACGCCCCGGCTTTCAGCCACATAGGGCTTCGAATGGACCAGCTGGATGCCCAGGGCGGCGCAGGCGGCGTGGAAGCGGATGGCATGGAACGCCGAGCCGTTGTCCAGAAAGAGCCTGACCGGCATGCCGTGGACGGCCAGCATCTGGCGGAAACCGTAGCGCAGGGCGGCGAAGTCTTCCGTGAGGTAGTAGCGGCCCTCGACGATGACGCGGCTGTAATGGTCGATGAACCCGCCGAACAGGGCCCGCTTCACCTCGTCGTCGGGGCCGACCCGGACATAGGGTCCGTGATGGAAGTCGCCGACGACCAGTTCGAACGGGGCCAGGGTCTCGATGAGCCGGAAGGTGGCCGTGGCCGCGGTGCCCTGGCGCTTGCGGGAAAAGCCGGCCCGGTCGAAATGCCGGTCCAGGGTGGAACGGACCACTTGGCCCCGTTGAATCAGCCCCATGCGGTAAAGAATGTCGAGGATGGTCCGGGTGGAGCGTTTGGGGATCTCACGGCGGAGCCTGATCGCCTCATCCAGGATGGCCTTGGGGAAAGCCCGCAGGGTGCCGCGATCCTGGCGCGGCTTGGGCCGCAGGGCCAGCAGCCCGCCCTGGCGGCAGGCGGCGAGCCAGGCCCAGAGGGTGGACAGGGAGACCCGGACCTCCTCGCCTTCGGGGTTGCGGTGGGGGCGCTCGGCAGCCTCCCTCAGGGCGGCCCCAACGCCTTCGCCATCCGACTCCAGAGCGGCGGCGATCAAACGGTGCCGGAAGGCAGCGATGGCGAGGGGACGATCTTCATGCGTGGTCATGCTCCCGGTTTAGACTCCGGCCATGGCCCCTTCAACCTGCAACGGCGGGGAGGCCCGGGTCAGCCAGGACACCGCCCGGAACCGGTCGAACTGCTGGCGCAGGATCGCCGCCAGCCCTGGTCCGGGCTCCAGGGGGACGCCCTGGTCCCGGAGCAGCCGGGCCAAGTGTTCCAGCAGCAGGACCAGGAACCCGGCCAGGAGCATGCCCTTCGCCCGGGGTGGCGGAAACCCGTCGGGTTCAAGCCGGCTACATAGGCGACTGAGGGCCATTGGCTCTGCCAAGTCGCCCACCCAGTTCCTCCAGCGGCCCACGGTCCGGGGGTCGCACTGGCAGTGCTCTGCCACCGAGGTGAGGGTCGCGTCCGGGGCGGTGGCCAGTTCAACCATCGCCGCCGCGGCCACAGCCAAGGTGAAGCTGCGGTGAGGGTAGCCACCGCTCTCGTAGATCGTCCAACTGCCGGCATCGCAGGTTGGATCTGAGCAACGAACCCGATGACGGACCAGTTCCACGACCCGGCTGACC
>CAIQPH010000015.1 GCA_903873655.1 uncultured Holophagaceae bacterium
CAGGTGACACCGGAACTATAACTCCCGGTTCCTGTGACTGCCGCCGAGAACTGGTTCGTGGCGCTCGTATTCAGGCTCAACGTCCCTGGGCTCACCGCCACTGATGTGATGCTTGCGGTGCTGGAAGCCTTGTGGACAGAGAATCTGGCACTGGCAGATACGGTGGGGTTCGCCACTGATGTGACCACCATTTCGTGGGTACCTTCACTGGCGGGGGCGGTGTAGGTGATAGTATCGCCACTGCCTGCAATGGTACCGACATCTGGGTTGCCATTGGCGATACCGTCCACCGTCCAACTCAGCGCGGTGCTAGTGGATCCCACGACCTGGGCGGAAACCGGCAGGGCGCTTCCGGAAGTCACATCGGCAGGGACACCTACGAGAGTGACGCTGGCCTGTGGAGCAGGGGAAGTCGTGCCTGCATTGCCGGAACCGTTGCTGCCACCGCCCCCACAGGCACTATTTAAAAGCATCCCCACAAGGGCCAACCTCTGAAGACTCGAAAGAAAGTTCCTGATTCGCATGGGGCACTCCGCAGTTACTCAAGAGCAACGGAAGTGCCACGGCAAACCAATCAGAGGGCAGCAGGTTAAGTCAAATGTTACGAGAGTTAATAAATGATTATCAGATCCCCTATGACTCGTTTAACATGGTCGAGTCTGAATCCTGGATCTGAATTCTAGAATCTGGACGGCTCGGGTCCGTAAGTCTTTATCTTTTGGTAGAGGGTGCTTCGAGGGATATCGAGCCGTTTGGCGGCACGATCCACATGGCCCCCTTCTTCATTGAGGATCTGAATGATGTAATGCCGCTCCAACTCCTTCAGGGTCAGATTGGAGTGGACCCCGGGGTTCTGAGTACCGGGACTGGTGGCGAAATCAAGATCCTGGGCTTCGATGATGGAAGACTTGGCTCCCATCAGGGCCCTCTCAAGAACATTCCGGAGTTCGCGGATGTTCCCGGGCCAGTGATGCTGTTTCAGTTTCAGCAGTGCGCCCTGGGAAAGGAGCATCGACTCACGCCCGCAATCACTGGTAAGACGGTTCAGGAGGATCTGGCCGAAGGTGGGAATGTCCTCAGCGCGCTCGCGCAGAGGGGGCACCGTTATCTGGATGGCGCTGATGCGATAGAAGAGATCTGACCGGAATAGCTGATCCTGAACGAGCCGATCCAAGTTCTGGTGGGTGGCGGCAATCAACCGGAAATCCACTTTCCGGTCCTGGAGTCCACCCAGTCGGCGGAAGCGTTTTTCTTCAAGGGCTTTGAGGATTTTCGGCTGGATTTGCAGATCCATGTCCCCGATTTCATCCAGGAAGACCGTGCCGCGATGCGCTGCCTCGAGCAGTCCCACCTTGACACTGGCCGCCCCCGTAAAGGCACCTTTCTCATGGCCGAACAGTTCGGTTTCCAGGAACTCCTTGCTGAACCCACCGCAATTGAGTTCAAGGATCGGCTCTGAGGCTCTCGAGCTATTGCGGTGGAGCCACCGGGCCAACTCGCTCTTCCCTGTGCCTGTCTCACCCTGAATGAGGATGGGGCTCTCGGTCGCGGCCGCGAGCCTGGACTGCTCCTCGAGTCTATGGATGGCGAGACTCTGACCGATGAATGGATCGACCGCTCGCTGCGGCTGATCCAGTGATGCACGCGCCAACTGTTTCCTGCGGTTCTGCTGGTTTTCAAGAGCCCGTTCAAGCACGGTCAGAAGGGCAGGAAGATCCAAGGGCTTGAGGAGGAATTGCTCGGCTCCGAGTTGGATGGCCCGCACGGCGAGTTCGATCCGAGCATGGCCCGTAAGGAGGATGATGGGTACGCCGGCATCGATGGCCTTCAACCTGGGTAACAGGTCGATGGCGTTCCCATCCGGAAGCGCGTAATCCAGGGTGACGGCATCATAGACGTCCGCACGGTATTTGATCTCCGCTTCGGCGCAAGTCTCGGCCTCATCGACGAGGTAGCCTTGGAGTTCGAGATAATCCCTAATGGCAAAGACGATGATCTCGTCGTCGTCCACTACCAGGATTTTTGCTTTCGCCATGGAACCCTCAGGGTTGAGCGGCTGAAGGCAAAGGATAGGACGATTCCGAGGGCAACATGAAGCTGATCCGCATCCGTCCTTCGGAGCTGGGGCCCGCGGAAAGAGAACCACCGTGGGCCTCGAAAACCCTTCGGGCGCCTGGCAGGGTAAGCCTGCCCAACCCTGAAACCCGGAAGTAGAAGGGTTCGAACAGGCGTGCCGGATCCACGTTATTGAATTTGGTGCTGGAGAAGTCCAGATGGCCATTGAGTACAACTCTGTTGCCCTGAGGAGCCGAGGCAACGTTGAGAAGCACTTGCCCGCCTGCTTCTTCCAGTTGGAGGATGAGGTCAAGCAGACGACTGAAGGCGGACTGAAGCCCCTGTTGGTCTGCACTGATCTCGGGCAGGGACTCCTCGATGTGCAGTTGCAGATCAATGCTCTTTTTCGTTACCAGATCGGCGTGTTGGACGATGACCTCCCGCAGCAGGCGTTCCAGTCCCAAGACATTCCAGGAAAGCCTCTGCGGATAGCCGTATTCCCTCAACTCAACGATGAAGTCACTCATCCGGTCCAGGCTTCTCCGGATATTGGCGCCGTATTTCTTCATCTCTTCCATCTCGGAGAAGCGAGCCTCAAAGGCATCCAGGTTCGCCGAGATCCCGAAAATGAAACTGCCCAGTTCATGAACGAGCCCAGGCACGAAAGAGGCGGCAGAAGGAGCACGAGGGGTGGTGCGGGTTTCCAGCTTCTGGTGATCCATCGTCACGATGGTCTGAATATGTTGAGCCAGCAGACTTAGTCCTTCCTGTTGGGCCTCGGAAAGCGCGAGTGGAGCTAGGGACAGCACACACAGAATTCCGATTTCACGGTTGCAGTTGTCCACCAGAGGAAGGGCCTCAATGACCTGAAGCCCATGTTCCTGCAAAAGGCGACCTCCCAATTCGGGACCTGAGGCTTTGGATAGGGTTGGCCCCAGGTCTGCGAACTGCTCACTGGTGAGGCCACTGCTATCCCGGTACCAGGTGCCTGTATCACTCTGCAATATCAAGGCTGCAGTCGAGTTGGTAAGGGCAGCAGCAATGAGCACCGAATCCCGCAGCATGTTCTCGGAATGGGATTCGGTGAAGCCATGACGAGGTGAGATTCCAGATCGGGACTGTAACGGAAATGCACCGCTGGAATTCATGGAGATCGCCCCCGGGAACTGAATCAAACAACAGATTGCCATCCTACCAGGATGCTTAGAATGCCCTTGATCGACTCCATAGAAAGAGCCTGATCATCGAATCCAGGAGGCTTGTCATTTTCAGATTCAGTGTTGGATGCCAATTTTCGTAGTATCGATGCCGGGGAAGCCTGGGATGGTGAACATGGGGCTGGTTGATTTCAGGCTGAAGTCCAGATTGGCCGGGTCGTTGAACTGAGGGTCCACCTGGCTCAGGTTCGAGCCCACCTGGCTGAAATGCGAGATTACCGTGCCCAGGGCGGGTGCCACGTTTGTTTCCCGGTAGACGTCCTTGCTCCACGCCTTGTTGGCAGTCCCAAATTGGAGGTTCCCATAGCAGACGGACCCTTCGGGTTCCAGCCAGTGGGTTCCCTGTAGCAGCGACCAACTGTTGGGAATCTGGGCCAGGTTCGGATAGGTAGTGGACCAAGGCGCGGTCTGATAGTTGAAGTGCTGCAGCTTTTCAAGGAAGTTCACTTGCGATCCAGCTACGTTGGTAATGATGGTGCATCCCAGGTTGTTCGTGTTCAGGCCATACCAATGCCCATAGAAGATGTTGTATTGGGTCTTGATGTCCCGGCCCCCGTTATGCAGGATGGCGGGCCCACCTTGGTTGGCATGGTACAGAATGTTCCCCTGGATCGTGACGCCGCTCCCAGCCCCGTCAATGTAGATGCCCGAGATGAGATAGCCTAGGGGGCTGCCGCCGTTGCGGATCAGGTTGTACTGGATCAGGTTCCCCTGCATCCCCCATTCGCATCCCGTGGTGTAGATGGCCCCCGCATCGTTCGTCCACTGCACGACGTCGTGGATGTGGTTGTACTGGATGGTGTTCCCGTTGCCGCTGAAAAGAATGGCCGCATGGGGGGAATGATGGATTTCATTGTGCTGGACCGTGAACCCCATGCAGGCGTCGTTGTAGATGTAGTCGCCGACGATCTGGATGGCAGGCTGATAGGTCCAGAACAACCGACCGTAGTACTGGAACTGGCTGTTCTCGATCAGGGTTCCACTGGGAGTCAGCGTCTTCCGGTCCCCTCCCCATACCCAGACGCCGCCCTTGCCGAGTTGCCGGAAATCGCAAGCCTCCACCAGATTTGAGTACCCGCTCAGGATGAGCCCATAGCCCCCTGAGTTCTGGAACTGGCAGTTGTTGAAGCCCACAGATTGGCAATTTGTTCCATAGACCAGATGGTCCTTGGCTGCCTCGAAGGAGATCCCCTGCCAGGTGATGTTCTGGCAACCCGTCATCTGCACGATGGGCGTCTGGAGGGTGGAGAGCAGGACTTCGCCAGGCGGCACGTCTCCATTGGGGCGCAGGTATAGACGCGCATGGGTGCGATCGATGAAATACTCACCCGGCGCCGTGAGCTCCTCCAGCAGGTTGTAGATAAAGAAGGGCTGGCCGGCGAGCAATCCGAAGTTGGGGGCCTTGCTGAGCACAATGCTCCCCGTGGTGGAATCCAGCGAAGTAATCTGGCTATGGCTGGCGGACCAACCGTAGTAGCCCATCCCGAAATACATCGCCTCTGATGCGTTCCAACGACTCATGTGGGAATTGGGAGCCGTGATCTGGGTGGTGCCGTTCGTGCCGAGGATCAGCATGAATCCCGGCAGGGGATCGGACCCGTCCGTAGGTGACAGGAAGGCCGTGCCCGATGACGCTCCATAAGCACTGGCGTAGAAGCCTAGGGGCCCATTAAGACTGGTCCCTTCACCCCAGGCCGCGAGGGTGCCCGTTCCCCCAAGGTCCGTGCGGTTGGTAAGACCCCAGGCGGGGGAATTGGAATCCTCCGCGATGGACCAGACATCCCCTCCCTTTGCCAACTGGTAGTAGGGGCGTCCGAGACTGTCCAGTCCCTTGTAGGCATAATCTCCGGTCACATCTGGAGTGAGGGTCCCGCTGACGTGGATGGAGGTCTTGGGCGCCACGTTCGCGGACGCCAACTCCACGGCTTTGGGGTAGCGGGAAAGCGTGAGGGGAACACCGTCGACAAAGACTTCCATCGCCTGGTTGAACGACTTGCTGGGCTGCTCATAACTCACATCGATGCGGCTTGCGAAGGTCCCGAAACTGGCCTGGTA
The DNA here is from genome assembly GCA_903873655.1 of uncultured Holophagaceae bacterium. GTDB lineage: Bacteria > Acidobacteriota > Holophagae > Holophagales > Holophagaceae > Geothrix. Next base: position 5,328 of record CAIQPH010000015.1, read on the forward strand.
GGCCGTGAGGTCCACGACATAAATCAGTGAGCGTGCGGCCGGATCCAGTCGGGACCAGTTCGGGTCCGTGCTGTCAACGAGGTGGAGGGAAGCTGGGTTCACCGCCACACCACCGATTAGTCGAGGGGTCTCATCAGGATAGGCGGCATACTGCACGGGGTTGTCCGCAGATCCGGAATCAATGGATCCCAGCGTGAAAGAGGTCGTCCGCGGATAGATCCCTCCACGGAGGAGGACCTGCAGGGCTCCGAGGCCTGTCCGGGCCGTATTGTGGACCAGCGCCTGGGAGCCCTCAAGGGTCGTCGGGGCAGCAAGTGTGCCTGGATTCCCCACCAGGCCATTGGGGGCCACGACGATTTGTTTCAGGGGAAGAACCGGCGATGCCGGACTGAGTGACGTCGGCCCATCGGGCCCATTGCCACCGCAGGCGAATCCCACCAGCAGCAGGCATGAACTTACAAGCCCATTCCAATCATAATTTATGGCCCAACTGATACCCGGCCGACGGGAGACCAGTAGCTTGAGAATGGCCTCAGCCTTTTCCTTCATCTCGCTCCTGCCTGTGCTCTGCATCATGAAAGGCGAAAGAGGTCGCTCGAGCATGTCATTCCCATTTGGTTGTCTCATGAGCACACTCGGGTGTTTCAGAATTGTATTACATTGGTTAAAACAAGGCCCTTATTACCGAAGTATAGGAATAATACCATTGAATATTAAACGAGTCTATTAAGTCTCCCATCTTGCGCTAATTGGGCTTTCTTAAATCAGTGTGTTCAAAGCGATGGATATAGCCGGGTTTTCGCGCCGTTAATAATTATGGGCCATTGTTAAACAGCATTAGGGTTTGTCTTCAAAATCGGGTGAGTCATTGACGGTGGGGCTTGTACTTTTTTCTGAAGTGCTGTACCAAGGATAAATATCCATGGGGACTGAATGTCTCGAAGTCAACTCAGCGATCGAATGTGGGCGAAACTGGCGCCTCTATTTCCTCCAGAGGGAGGGCGGCGCGGGAGACCGAGCTTACCCAATCGTCCGTTTATTGAAGCCATCCTCTGGAAGCATCGGACAGTAGTGTCCAGAAGTTTCTGTAAGTCCTCGATAGCAGGTAGATCGCAGTGAGTGC
>CAIQPH010000016.1 GCA_903873655.1 uncultured Holophagaceae bacterium
CCATCTGCTGCAGGATGATTCGGCCTATGCAGAGAAGGCGGCTCGGGTTTCCGCGGCGGTGAGGGACCTCAGCGAAGTTATTGCCGGGGAGAAGGAAACCCTGGTCGCGCTGCTGGACGGCATCCGGAAGGACCCAAAGCAGATGCCGACCGTCTTCCACAGTCCCTGCACCCTGCAGCATGGGCAGCAGATTCGAGGCGTGGTCGAGAGCCTGCTGGTGGCAGCAGGATTCGGGATCAGGCCCGCCGTGGATGGCCACTTGTGCTGCGGCGCGGCAGGCACCTTCTCCATCCTGGAACCGGAACTGGCCGTGCGACTGCGGGACCTCAAGGTGGGCGCGCTCTCGGCCGGGTCACCGGGAGTGATCGTCAGTGCCAATGCCGGGTGCATCGCCCACCTGCAGGCAGGCACTCCAGTGCCCGTGAAGCACTGGATCGAACTGATCGACCAGAGCCTGAGTGTAGCATAAAGGACCAACAGGTCATTTGCTAATTCGACCCGGTGTGCTCCGATAGTTGGTTATATGCTTGGCCAGCAAGCTGCATCCAGGAGGACTCATGACCAGCCCAGAGACCATCTTCGCCGTTAGCGAGAAAATGGCCGTTCACCCACCCAAGCGTTTCCTGTTTGGCCCCGGCCCGAGTCAGGTGCATCCCCGGGTCTACCAAGCCTTGGCGCAACCGGTAGTCGGGCATCTCGATGCCTACTTCTTCGAGATCAGCACCGGCATCAAGGAGATGCTCTGCAAGGTGTTCGGCACTCAGAACGAACTCACGTTCGTCATCTCCGGCACCGGCAGCGCCGGCATGGAGACGGCCATCACCAACTTCGTCGATGCCGACACCAAGGTCGTGGTGTTCGCCAGCGGGTACTTCTGTGATCGGATGTCCGAAATGGCCAAGCGCCAAGGAGCTCAGGTCGTCCGCTTCGAGAAGCCCTGGGGTGAGTATTTTGGTGACGAGGAAGCTGCGGAGTTCATCCGCCGGGAGAAGCCCCAGGTCGTGATGTACGTGACGGCCGAGACCTCGACCGGCGTGTTCCAGCGCGGCGAGGCCATCTGCAAGGCCGCTCACGAAGTCGGCGCGATCGTGATCGCCGACTGCGTGACGTCGCTGGGCGCCATGCCGGTCGAGGTCGACAAGACCGGGATCGACGTGGCCTACAGCTGCACGCAGAAGGGCCTGAGCTGTCCTCCGGGCCTGGCGCCCATCACCGTGTCGCCACGTGCGGCCGAGTTGTTGAAGCAGCGCACCAAGACTTGCCGCTCCTGGTATTTCGACATCGGCCTGATCGCCGACTATCTGATGGTGTCCCACCGCTACCATCACACCGCCTCGGCCACGATGTTCTACGCGCTGTTCGAAGCCCTGAGTCTGATCGAGGAAGAAGGACTGGAGAACCGCTGGGAACGGCATCGCCAGGCCCATCTCGAATTCGTCAAACAGATCGAGGCCCGTGGTCTGCACATGCTCGTGCCTGAAGGCCACCGCATATGGAACCTGAACACGCCTTGCATCCCCGAGGGCGTGGACGACATGAAGGTTCGCGCGACCCTGCTCAAGGAACACGGCATCGAGATCGCAGGGGGCTTTGGTCCTCTCGCCGGGAAGATATTCCGGGTCGGGCTGATGGGTCCGCTGGCCACGATCGAACATGTCACCGAGTTCCTGACCCATTTCGGCGACGCGCTCAGTAAGGCGAAGCAGCCCGCCTAGACAGCGTAAAGGCCTTGAGCGGGGGGTGGATCACCCGGCCTTGGCTTTGCCCCTGGGGATTTTCGCCTCCCCCTGGTAGCGATACAGGTGCAGGAGTGCGTGGTTGCTCCGGACATCCTGAGGGCAGGCCCTCCAGCGCGTCTTGTCCGAGCGGACGAGGGCCAGGACGGACTGCTTCCTGAGTTGGAGGATGAGTACCTGGTGATCCTTGAAGGCTTCCTGTTTCATTCCCCATACCTGGCCGGGGCGCAGCTTGCGTTCACTGGCCGGCAGGGAGCCCCAGATACTCACCTGAGCCTTCTCTGTTTCGGCCGCTTTGGCAGCCAGCTTCGCGAGGGTGGCCTTGACCTTCAAGTCGTGGGCAAGGCGGGCCGGTTCCTCGGCCCACTTGCGGGCCTGATGATCGCGGGAGAAAGGACCGACCATGCCGTCGCTACCCGGCCGCTGGGCCCACCAGCCCTTAGTGCCACGCCAGTAGAGCGTGCCCTTGATGCCCACCATGGAGAAGGCATGTTGCATCCCTGGAAAGGGGATCCACTCGGCTTTGAACGGGGCAGGCCTTTGCCTAGCCATAGAACCTCCTGGTTGATTATCCCACGCGCGACCACGATAGAGTCAGTCAGTGGCCCTCTTGTCGGCCAAAGCAACTCCGGGGGCTTCACCATGCGTATCTTCGTCCGGTCTTTTCTGACCTGGCTGCTGTCCGCGGCCCAGGCCCTCGCCTTCCAGGTGGGCTGGCAAGAAATCCACGTCCCATGCGGCGACCAGGATGCCACGGTGGCACTGTATTACCCGACCCAGGCAAAGGCCCGCGGCATCACGATGGGGCCCTTCACTGTCAACGCGGCCATATACGGGGACCCGGAACCGACCTTCAAGGGTCTGATCCTGCTCAGCCACGGCGTCGGGGGTTCAGAACTCGGGCACAGCCGACTCTGCGAGGCCCTTGCGGGCCACGGGTACCTGGTGGCGGCCCTGCGGCACCCGGGGGATAACTGGCAGGAGGATACCTTGCTGAAGAAGACTCCAGAGCGATACTGGTCCGTGCGGCCGCAGCAGGTCTCCCAGGTTCTCGACGCGCTGCTGGCTGATCCCCAGTGGAAGAAGCGCATACCCCGTGACGCGCGCGGCCCGCGCGTCGGGGCCCTGGGGCATTCCGCTGGTGGGTACACGGTACTGGCCCTGGCCGGAGGGGAGCCTGACCTGGCTCGACTGCGCGAGCACTGCTTGAAGGAATGTGTCGAGGACCCGATCTTCTGCAGCATGGGACGCTCGGCGCAGGAGCCTGCACCTCCGGTTGGCCTGGCCGCCCAGAGTACGAAATTGAAGGATCCACGGGTGCGGGCGGTGGCAGCCATGGCGCCGGTGGGCGTCCTGTTCACGGCGGAATCGCTGGCCGCGGTGCGGACCACGACAGCAATCTGGGAGGCGGTCAGCGATCGTTTCCTGGTGCCGAAGTTTCATGCGGAATGGGTGAAGCGGAACATGCCCGCCGCGGAGTTGCACCGAGTACCCAACGCTTGGCACTTCGCGTTCATGGACACCCCGAGCATGACCATCGTCACCCCGGATGGGGACATCTCGGCGGATCCGCCCGGATTCGACCGGAAGACCTTTCTCGCCATCCTTGGCGGAGAACTAGCGGCCTTCTTTGACAGGGCGCTTCAATGATGATGTGCCGTGAACGATAAGCTGTCCGGGCCAGGAAGCATAATCTATCCGATTTCACCCTGGTTTGACCACTTTCGAGGGGTGAAAACGGCCAATCCGACAGGCTGACGGAACCATAAATTGTCCGGTCGTGCAAAGTCGGAAGCAGAAGGTGTCTGATCGTGCAGACATATGATAACAATACTGTTTATAATTATTTAATGAATCTAGATATTGGAATGGGCTGAATGGAGGGGCTGATGATGGGTAAATCAAAGCCCAGCTTCGATTGAAAGGCTGGGCTAATCCTTAAAAGAACGTCATTGGCTAGAACCTACAATCCAAGAAACACGTCGAGCCGCTGGACCTCCTTAGTTCGATTGAAGATTGCCTTGCTGGTGGCGAGATCGAGCGTGAGGATGTCGAGAGCCGTGGTGGCACCATCCCGTCGGGTGATCCGGATGCTCGGAGTACTTGTGCGGTGGGCAACTACTGGCACCTGGCAGAAGGTGAAAGCGAAGGTGCCCGCTTCCAGTTCAAGGCTTCTGGACTGCCCTTCCACATCGATGAACTGGAAGCTGGTCGCCTCCTGCAGGAACTCCTTCGGGGGCACCATCCAGGGCTGGAAGACAATGCGTCCTCCGGCAATGTGGACACCCATCTCGCTCAGGCGGGTCAGCCAATCCTCCTTCACCTGGCCAGTCATCCCCGGCTGCTGGGCCCCGGCGAAACCCGTGGTGTGGGAGTAGGGATCCGTCGGGATGGCGCCATGGACGGCAGGGGACTTGTGGACGCCTAGGCCGTCGCGGATCGCCTGGTAGTGCTGGTTCAGGCGGACCAGAGTGGCTGGGTCCCCCTCGGTGGCGCGCTGTTTCATCTCGTCAACGGCCAGGAGCAGCTTCGAGACCATGTGCCAGTAGATGCAGCCCAGCCCTTCGTACTTGTAGAAGGTACCCGAGCGCCCCGTGAACGACTGATGATCGAAGACCCGCTCGTAGAGGTCCAGCAGCTGGTGTTCCTCTTTCTCCGCCAATGCTCGGAATTCGCCATTCTTAAGGTCCTCGAGGGCCTGCCTGAGGACCCCGGCGTTCCCGAAGGCCGGGCTGAAGTGGAAGCGGCCTTCCACGTCCCTAGACACGATGCTCTCGTTCGCTGCTGCCACAAGAGCGCTCAGCAGGGCCGACCCGGCCACGGTCTCGCCGGGAACAGTGTTCTTCTCGAGGAAGTGCGGCAGCGGCTGGTCGGGGTACAAGAGATAGCTCGCCTGATCGGCCCGGTAGAGGGCGCTGGCCCGCAGCGCATCCAGCACCGCGGCGGCTTCCTCACCCGACAGGGCGCCCGAGCTGAGCACGGCCACCTGGCCCTCGAGCATCTCGTAGAGATTCCGGATTTCGATGCCGTCCCCGACGACCTTCATGACGTTGTAGGCATGGTAGAGGCCGTCAGCCCGACGGTTGACCCGAATGGCTCCATCAATGTGCAGCAGGGCGACCTCGCAGAAGGCCTGGAGGCGCGCCACCGGAACCGCGACGCGGTTGCCTGAGAAGCCCTCCGTGTAGACTCGGGTCCGGTAGGCTGTGCCCGCCTGGCCCAGCTGGTCCAGGGCCAGCTTGCGTTCCCGGTCGGTGAAGCCGCGACCCACGAGCGCAGCATTGGCTTCCAGGACCTCGGCCACTTCCTGCAGCAGGTCGGAGATTTCGCTGGCGACTGCCAGAGTTCCCGAGGCCGTCTCTCCGAAGAGATCCCTGCAGAAGGCGAGGTAGCGGCGCAGGTAGTACAGGGTGACCATGGACACACCGTAACCCACGAGGGCATTGTTGGCATCATTCCATTCCGGGCGCTGGGTGTTCATCCAGATGCCGGCTTCCGGTATGTAGTTCGACAGTTTGGATAGAGCCACCACCAGGAGCTTGTCCGTGAGATTGGCTCGGACCGGCCCCTGTGGTCCCATCACGGCCAGACCATCGGCACCCAACACTGCGGCAAGATCCATGGCCTGCTTGTGGGCCTGGCCATCGAACTCGATGGTGCTGTGGGGATTGGCCAGCATATCGAGGTAGGGCTTGATGCGGTAGGGGACGTTGGCGTGGGTGAACACCTGTCTCTCCAGCAGGTTCGCCAGCTCCCCTGGGTGGAACCGGTGGGAGGCCTCCAGCAGCTTGAGGAGGTAGATGACCTGGTGATCACCCCAGTAGCCGATGAAGGACCAGGGGTCGTGGGGGTCGCTGACCTCCCAGTCGAAACCTGCCCGCAGCAATCGATAGGGGTTGTAGCCATCCACTGTCGAGCAGTCGACGAACTTGAAGATCATGCTTTCCAGGTACCCGGGGTAGGAGTAGCCCAGGGCCTCCCAGTTCTGGAAGATGTCCCGCCAGTTGCCCTCGTAGTTGAGGACCTTGTTGCCGTGCGCGTCCTTGACCTGGATGGAGTAGCCGTTCCAGGGGCGGCTGGGGTCCCCATGGCGCCGACTGAACGTGAGAGGAAGGTACTCGGCGGCCAGACGCTCTAAGTCCGGGTCGCCCTGCCGGGCCACCCGCTCCTTCAGGTCACTATGTGAGAGTAACTCTGGCAGGTCGCTCAGGAAGTGGGCCTGCCGCTGGACGACTTCCAGATTGGACTGCCCCAGGAACCGGCTGAAGTCTGAACGAGAGATTTGGTAGCCATCGTCGGGAAGGCCGCCGCGCAAAACATTGAAGAGGGTGTTGGAGAAATGCCGGCAGGAGTTAAGCTCGTCACCCGTCACCTGCAGCCCATCGGCGCTGGCCACGATCCGCACCAGATTCCGGGTGCCTCGGGCCACGTCCTCCAGGACCTCCAACTTCAGATCTGGTTGTGCCTGCAGGCGCTTCCTGAGTGCGACCACGCCTGTCGCGTCCTGGTTGAGTTCAGCCGCGATGAGCCAGTCCTTCTGCTCACCAGGCCCCAGCGTGAGGGAGGCATTCAACAGGTAGGCACCCCGCCTACCCCGCACATCGTGTTCCTGCTCAAGGGATCCGCCCAGGCGGAAGGCCCTCAGCTGCGCGCTGGAAAGCAGGCGCTTGGCGGGTTCCAGGCCCGTGGACCAGGCGAGGTTGACTCGCAGCGCCTCGCTCGGTTCAGGCTTGTCCACGGGAATCGAGCTCATGCGGAACAGGGCGACGTTGACCCCTTCCAGGAGCTCGGTTCGCTTGTAGCCGTCGACCAGGGTGCTGTATTCCACCTGGAAGCGGCGTTCCACGCCCCAGGGCAGCACATTCTGGATGCCATCGACCAGCTCGATGGCGGCGTCATCCAGCCCATGGTTGATGAGGGTCGCTCTGCGCACGAAACCGAAGCGCTCGCTGGTCATCCACTCGTAGCGGAAGGTCAGGGCCAGGTCGTGGTTGATCTCCTCGAACAGGATCTTGTTGCCGTGGATGCTCTTGCAGAGATTCCGCGTGACCAGGTACAGCCCCTCCAGCCGCTGCGAGAAGGGCTCCCACAGGTGCGTCTTGCCGTCTTTGTTGACGCGCAGGAGGGTGATGCTGCCGGTCTGGTCCTGGCCGTCATGGATCTTGTCGTCCGTGTAGTAGGGGAACAGCGCGTGGTCAGGGTCCTTGCGCCCGGCGGTCAGCCCGCCATTGCTGGAGATGAAGAGCCAGTGGTCCGAGTCGCTCACCAGGCTCATGAAGAATGGCGGCATCGCGTCATGGTTGGCGACGCGGTAGTACTTTTCCCCCGCGATCTCCACGAGGGACCCGCTTACCACAGAGCTCTCGTCCCCCTGGCCTGCAGCTGAAACAGGTGCGGCTGTCATAAGCGATCCTCTCAGTGCATCCATCAGGCTTCACCCGCTGCGGCTTTCTTGCGGGCCGCCAGGTCCTTTTCGATCTGGACCATCATCTTGTCGTCGAGGGGATAGGCCCGCATCAGGGCTGCCGCGATGACCAGCATCAGGGCGGGGATCAGGCTCATCGACAGACGGATGCCCAGCAGCGAACTGGCCGTCTGGGCCATGTTGGCCACATAGCCGAACCAGGTGAGCAGCAGGCCCGTCACCCAGGCCCCGAGCGCCAACCCGATCTTCATGCCGAAGACTGCCGAGGCGAAGACCAGTCCGGTATTCCGGCGGCCCAGGCGCCACTCCGCCTCGTCGGCGGTGTCGGCAAACATGGCCCACACCAGGGGGGAATTGAACCCGATTACGAAGCTGGCGAGGATCTGGAGGCCGAACATGAGCCCGATGTCCGTGGGCTTGGCGAGCCAGAACCCGCCGACGATGAGGCCGCCGATGCCGATGGCCGCCACGAACAGGGTCTTCTTGTCGAAGTGCTTGGCGATGGTGGGCGTGATGACCACGGCGACCAGGAACGCGAGCGCATTGGCCACCAGGAAGGGGCCGAGCAGGTCGCTGCGCTGCACGTAGTACTTGAAGTAGTAGGCCGAAACCGAACCCCTGAGGACGAAGGACATGATCATGATGATCAGCACACTCAGCATCACCAGGAAGGGACGGCTGCTGACCATGCTGCGGAGATCCTCCTTCAGGTTGGGGCTTTGGTTCTCGGGCGGGTTCACGCGCTCACGGGTGATGGCGAAGCAGAGGAACAGGAGGATCACGGCGAAGGCGCCGTAGAGCACCATGGTCATCTGCCAGCCCCGGGTCGGGTCTGAAGGCAGGGTCAGGAAATCCCTGGAAAGGAACCACTGGATCCAGGCGATGGGGTGGGCCAGGAAGGAGTGTTGGGAGCGCAGGGCCGCGCTCATCCCGAACCACTGGGCCAGACTCGGCGTGCAGTACTGGACAAGGACGGCCACCGAGAAGGCCCCGATGAAGCGGAAGGAGGCCAAGGTGGTCCGCTCGATGGAATTGGGAGTCATCACCCCCAGCAGGGCGCTGTAGGGGATGTTCACGGCCGTGTAGACGAGCATGAGGAGGCAGTAGGTCACATAGGCGTAGACGAGCTTGCCCGAGGGCCCGAGGTTGGGCGTCGAGAACGTGATCACCCCGGCCGCAGCCAGGGGCAGGGCGAACCAGCGGAGGTAGGGCCTGAAGTGGCCCCAGCGGGTCTGCGTCCGGTCGGCGATGGTGCCCATGACCGGATCAGCCACCGCGTCCAGGATGCGGGTGACCAGCATCATGGTGCCCACGGCCGCGGCGGAGATGCCGAAGACATCCGTGTAGAAGAAGATGATGAAGAACTCGAAGGTCTTCCAATAGAAATTCGATGCCGCATCGCCGAGGGAGTAGCCCACCTTCTCGGTGAAGGAGAGCCGCCCGTTGATGGATTCCGGTTCTGCGCTTTCGGGCAATGCCACCGATTCACTCACAAAGACCTCCGCCGGCTAGGAAATGTCGAGCGTCAACGACCAGCACGCCGTCTCGCGGGGCGGAAGGAAGCTGCATTGCTTCCAGTCGTCCAGGGCATCCGCGAGGGAATCCGGGGCGCCAGTGGCGGGTTCCAGGGCCACGTGATGGAACCCGGCATGACCGCGGTTGATCCAGAGGCCCAGGAAGGGGATGCGGGCGGCGTCCCACCGGAGTTCGAAGCGGTCGCCCGTCGTGTCATTCACCACGGCTGCGCGGCCTGTTTCCAAGGGGCCCGCAAAGCCCTTCAGACAGCCGCCAGGCATGCTTGGCACCTCGCACCGGTCAAGGTGAACCCCGGGTATGGGCTCCGGGTAATCCCAGGTGTCCCCCAGCGCCATGGGCGCACCGAGGCCGCCGTTCAACCTGAGGCGACGGACCTCCTCCGGCAGATCGAGCCGGTCACCAGGTTCCAGGTTCAGGAGGGGATGGAGGCACCACAGGTAGGGTTCGGGTTCTGTGCCTGTATTGCACAAGCTGTAGTCGAAGACGAAGGCACCGCCCTCCCCCACACGGATGGCCCGGCTGAATACGAAGGGCGAGACCGTGAGTGGCATCACGGCTCGCAGTTCCCTGGCCGCCAGGGCCTCGGGATCCAGGTTCCAGTCCTGGTACCACACTTCCCCGTGGTCCGGGATTCTCCTGCCCCTGACCTGACAGGCTGCGACGGTCGGCACGCACTCGTCGATGCCGGCCTGGGGGCTGGCGCCGAACGGATCACCGGCATCGTTGGCCCAGAGCCAGTCCGGACGGGGCTGGTGCCAACACCACTCCCGTCCGGTCTTCAGGCTGCGCAGGCTGATGATCCTCCCGCCGAGCTCGGGCACCATCCGGAGGGTGGCCGTCCGGCCCCGCAGTTCCTGAACGGCGAAGCCCTGCTCGTAGGAGGCAGTCACATATCCAGCGTTCATGTCGGCGCTCCACCGCGGAGCAGGACGCCCCTGGACGGTCAGCATCCCATGGCTCATTTCGACCAGTAGATGTTGTCGAGGTAGATGGCATCCGTCGCGCCCGAGGTCTTGCCGGTGGTGCCAAAGATGTCGGCGACCACGAAGGGGACCGTCACCCTGGACAGGTCCAGGGCGGCGCTGTTGGGCTGGGGCAGGCCAGAGCCCTGGCCACCCCAGACCAGCATGTCGCTGATGGGGATCTTCACATCGTGCCAGGCCCCGTCATTGGCATAGCCGTAGGACCCGGAAACCACCGGGATGAAGACATTCCAGAGGCTGAGGTCGACGAGGTCGCCGGTCTGGAACCCGAACAGCAGGGCGCCCGGGTAGGTGGTCTTCACGCTGAAGTTGAAGTGGCCGCTGGCGCTGAAGGCGCTCAGGTCGTCGGCGTAATTGTTGTGGGCCAAGGCCTCGCCCCAGCCCCAGGCCGCGGGCGCAGGTACGACCTTCATGCTGGTGGTGCCTTCGGAGTGGGTGGAAGTGTCCGGGGTGGCCGTGCCCCAGGTCCAGGTGGCCCAGGCGGGCGCCTGGCCCGGAAGGGCCTCGCCCGTGACGGGAATCTCAGCGTAGAGGGTGAACTGGCTGGCGGTGATGGGGGCGCTCTGCACCGTGGGGATGTAATACAGGGCGTTCGCGCCAGTGTAGGTGCCAGCTTCCCAGACAGCAGCCGGATACAGTCCACGCACCACGTAGCGGGCCTGGCGGTCCTTGTTGAACAGGCCCCAGCCGTCGTCGGCGCCCTTCCAGGGCTCATCGAAGGCCTCGAACCAGAAGATGTTCTTCGGGCCGGTGCCAGAGATGCGCCAGGCGTTCAGCAGGTTGTAGAACATCTGCTGGTTGACCGGGTGGGCACGCTCAATCTCGCCACCGGTTGGAGACGCCTTCCAGCCGGTCTCCCCGATCACGATGGGCAGCGCCCGGTAGCCGGTCTTGGCCAGGTAGGTGCGGGCCTCGTTATAGTTCTGCTGCTCCCAGGCGAGGGCGGCACCCATCATTGCGGCCGCGCGGCCCGAGGCGGGGACATCAGCCTGCTTCCAGTCCCAGAGGCCGTACAAGGTGTCGAGCACCGCATAGGAATGAATGGACACGAAGTCGATGGTGTCGAGCAGGTAGGCGGGCGCGGAGGCGAAGAAGGCGTAGTTGTCGTCCGTGGTGACCGGCTGCGCGATGGCGGAGCGGACCTGGGTGATGTAGGAAGCCATCTGGGCCGGCGTGACCGAATTGAACGACCAACTGACCATGCACTCGTTGCCGACGCTTACCACCAGCACGATGTCAGGATAGGCATTGGCCAGGGCGATGCAGCGGGCGATCTCGAGTTGGTTGGCTTGCTCGATGGCGGGGACGTCGGCGGGCTTGGCCGACTTCTCGCTCGAGATCCAGCAGCCCAGATGCACCTTCATGTCCAGGTGGTTGTCCTTGATAGTCTGCAGAACCTGTTTGGCGACCTTGTCCGAGCTGTCGAACATCCGGATCAGGGTGATGTTGCCCTGGATGAGTAGGTTGAGATCCTGCAGGATGTGCGCGGTCGTGACAGGCTCGGTGGAGGGGGCGTCGGGGCTATTGATTCGGAAGGGACCATAGGCGGCCGCCGAGCGGGTCACGTACTCCGTGGGCAGGGGTCGGAGTGCCGCGGCGTCCCTCGTGCCCGGCACGACGCCGCCTCCGCCGCAAGCGACCAGCAGTGCCGCGATGAGCATCAGCCCGAACGAACGAAGGACCATGGTGAGCGTGATTTTTAACATGGCATGATTCCTTTGGGCTCAGAGCACGTAGAGGAGGCCGACCAGCACCCAGTTGCCGTTCTGGCTGACCCGCGAGTCAACCCCGGTGAAGGCGGAATTCGTCGGCATGGACATCGGCGACGGGCCCAGGCGTCCGTAGTGGACCAGGCCGATTCCGCCGTAGGCCGTCAGCCCTTGGCCGAACTCGTACTGCAGTCCCGCCGTGCTGAAGTTCGCCCAGTTGTTCTGGCCCCGCTCAGACGGGTTGGCGGTGGAGGCTTTCCCGAGCACCTGCGTGGCGACCCAGGCGGACCACTTGTCCAGGCGGTAGCGCAGGGCCGCATACCCGTCCGTGGAGGTGGCCGAGTAGCCAGGATTGGCCACACCATCCTTGGTCCCGCCCCAGTCCACGTTGAACATGTCGTTCCACTGGGCGGGGGGGCCGGTGACGGTGATCACCGCGTCGGCACCACTCCAGCGGTTCGAGCGGAGGCCGCCCGAGACCTGCCAGTGGGCGTCGAAATCGTAGCGCGCCATCACCATGGCCATGCCTTGCCCCGCGCCACCGATCTTGCTGTCGTCCCGCGGGAAGGGGGTGAGACCCGTGAACGGCCCATGGCCCCAGGCCTGGGGGTTGCCGTTGCGGGTGTCCTGGACGATCGCATCGATCACCAGGCCGGCATTGTGGTACTGCCCGTAGAATTCGAAGAAGCGCGGCTTGTGGATCTTGAAGGCCGTGTTTCCCTCATCGTAAGTGGCTTCCAGTACCAGGTCGCCGCCGAGCACGTCGAAGGGGCGCGCGGTGTAGCGGATGGCCTTGGTCAGCAGGCCGTAGCCGGCCCCGCTCTGGGCCCATTGGTTGGCCAGCCCGACGAGGGTGCCGTAGGGATAATCTGCCACGCTCCAGCCCCGCGTGACCATCTTGCCGATGGCCAGCCGACCGTAATCCTCGTGGCTCACGGCGACGTTTTCCTCGTAAATGAAGCCGGGCACGTCCGCGGTGCCAGCGACTCCCGTACCGCCGCGCCAGCGCTGGCTCAGCAGAGCAGAGACCTTGAACCCGCCGCCCACATCGAACTTGGCCCCCAGCCAGGGCTGAAACAGCCAGACGTTGGTGGGCTCGGTCTTGATTGGGGTGCCCGGCACCAACTGGTCGCCCCAGAATTGATCCTTGCCGGCCGAGGGGTAGAGTTGGATGTTCTCGGCATAGTTGCTGGTACGCTCCCCTTCCACCTTGGCAAACGCGTTCAGGCTGAAAGGCCCGTATTGGAGGCCCTGCTGGGCCTCGGCGGCCGTGCCGGCCAGGAGCGCAGCCGCAGCAACGCCCAGCCGGAGTCCGGTGCGAAGTGTGCGGAGATGGGTCGAAGGCCGATGCCCACGGTCGATGGCGGTCACAGAGGGGTGGGTGTGCATGTTGAACCTTCTCTGAAGCTTCAGGTCATTGGGAGAGGGACACCAGACGGTTCAGCGGGTTGTGGTGAGGCTTCAAATCCTTTGAGCGCCTTACTTCCGAAGAGCTGCAATTCCAGGATTGGCCGGGCAGGACTGATCAAGGGTGATCTGAAATTTAGGGATGTAAATGATCTTTTTTCGTTTTTAAAATGAAAATTTCATCAACGATAATTCAATGGTTTCCTGGGCTTTTTGGGGTAGTAGGATTCTCATCCGAAACAAAAAATACTTCAACCCATTACCAAAATTGCTAAAGGAGCAGACATGCGACGGATCCATGGCCTCTTGGCAGCTGCCCTCACCGGATTCCTCTTCTCGATGCCGGGTTCCGCTCAGACCGTCAAGGTCGGTGCTGGCGCCTACTGGCTCAGTGCCCAGGGCTCGGACAAGGATGTCCCCGCGGCACCTATGCGGACTGAGGCACTGCTGAAGACCGCGGCCCAAACCAGCCAGTGGTACTCCACACTCATCTTCAACCGGGTCCCCGACGTCCTCTTCGCGCAACCGCTCACTTTCAAGCCGGTGGCAGCCGGGCTGGAACTGTCCCTCCCGGTGAAGGTAGTGGTCCCCACGGAGCGCAAAGATACGGAGATCCACTACCCCCATATGGATCCCATCCTGATCGGACCGGCCGCCTTCGAACCGGGGCCGGCCCGGCTGGCGAAGGTCGGCGACTGGTCCATCGACATCGACATGTCCAGGGGCCCGGACCGGATGCTGGCCACCATCGCCCATGGCAGCCCCTTCACCTACCTGCATGTTTCCCGGGGGGACGTGCGGGTGGGCCTTCCCGATGTGGCCACGCGGATTGCTCCGGATTCAGATCCCCGCGCCCTGGTGCTGAAGGTGAAGGGGAAGGTCTATGCCTTCTTCGGTCCGACCGGCGTGCGCTGGGAGCAGACATCGGACAAGCAGTGGATCGCCCACATGCCTTCCGGCCGGGACTACCTGTCCGCAGCGGCCCTGCCGGACGACCAGTCCGCGACTCTGGCTTTGTTCGCCCAGCATGCCTATGCCTTCTTGGAGGACACGCGGGTGGCCTGGCACTACGACCCCGCCAGCAGCACCGTGGAAACCCGGTTCGAGGCCGTGGCGCGCACCCTGGAGGGGCCGGAGACCACGCCGCTGCTGGGCCTCTACCCGCACCAATGGTTCGCCAATGCCTCCATGCAGGGCCGGCTGGGGCCTGGCTATGACACGCTGCGCGGGCGCATCCAGCTGCTCGCCGCCACCAGCTTCAAGACCACGGCCACCTATACCGGGTTCGTGCCCTGGTGGCCCGGAGTAAAGAGCTCCCCGCGCCTGTCGGAACTAGGTGATGTGCTGAAGACGGACCTGCGCAAGGCCCGCCCGATGATGCTGGAGATCGGCAATGGACCCTACTGGCAGGGCAAAGGCCTGCAGCGCATCGTCCAGCTGCTGAATGTGGCGGAGCAGCAAGGGGATCTCGAGGCCAGGGATACCCTGCTTAAACAGCTCAAGGGCAGGGTGGAGTCCTGGTTCTCCGGGCAGGACCGGAAGACCTACTTCCGCTACACCAAGACCCTGGGAACCCTCGTGGCCTACCCCGAAGAATATGACAGCGTCCAGCAGGTGAACGACCACCACTTCCACTACGGTTACTGGATCTTCGCCATGGCCCAGATCGCGCTGCGCGACCCGGCCTGGGCGGCGAAGGACAAGTGGGGTGGCCTGGTCGACCTGCTGATTGCGGACATCGCCACCCCTGTCCGAGGCGGCACCGACTTCCCGTTCCTGCGGAATTTCGATCCCTATGAAAGCCACTCCTGGGCCTCCGGCATCGATCTCGGGCCCTTCGGCAACAACCAGGAAAGTTCCAGCGAGGCCGTGAATGCCTGGGCGGGGCTGATCCTCTGGGCCGAGGTCACCGGGAACAGGACCCTGCGGGACCTGGGCATCTGGCTCTACACCAGCGAGATCCAGGGCATCCAGGACTACTGGTTCGACCTGAACCACCATGTGCTCCCCGCTGAGTATCGGAACACTGAGGTCAGCCAGGTTTTCGGCGGCAAGTATGCCCATAACACCTGGTGGACGGACGAACCCAGGCAGATCAAGGGCATCAATCTGCTGCCACTGACCACAGCCTCGTTGTATTTGGGCCGAGATCCGGCGTTCATCAAGCGCAGCCTCGCCGAACTGCCCGCCCAGAGCGCAGCCTGGGCCACCCGAGGCCGGCGTCCCGATCCACCGGACCTCTGGCAGGATGTCTTCGCCGAATACCTTGCCTTGGCGGATCCTGTCGCCGGCCTGACCCAGTGGAACCGCTGGGGGGCTTTCGAGTTCGGCGACACCCGCTCCCACGCCCTGCACTGGCTGCTGAGCCTTCAGCGGATGGGCGTGCCCGACTTCAGTGTCACCGCTGACACGGCCCTGTTCTCCGTTTTCCGCAAGCCGGATGGGTCGAAGACCTACCTTGCCTTCAACGCTGGGTCCGCACCCCTGCCTGTCCGCTTCAGCGATGGCGTGCAGTTGGAGGTTCCACCCCACGCCCTAGCTGAGAAGACTGCCGCCGGGCTAGCGAGCAACCGGTAGTTCCCTTCGCTCAGCGCCGGGTGAACTGGGCCCGGAACTGGGCCGGGGTGGAACCCGTTTCGCGTTTGAAGAACCGACAAAAATACGTGGCCGTGGTGAAACCGCACTCCCGAGTGACCTCCTCGATGGTCAGGTCCGAGTCTTCCAGGCATCGCATCGCCCGGTTGAGCCGGATGTTGAGCATCTCCTGGGCCACCGGGCGGCCCAGGTGCTTCTTGAAGAGGTTGTCCAGGGTGGAGCGGGAGCAGTCCACCAGCTCGCACACCTGGTCCACCGAGATCCCCCGGCAGGCCCTGTCCCGGATGATGCGGGAGGCGGCCAGGACCAGGGGATCCTGGGCCGTGGTGATGTCGGTGGACTGCCGCTCCACGATCCTCAGGGGGGGGAGTTTGTAGAGCCTGGGTTCGACTTGTTCGCCATCCAGCATCCGGTTGAGCATCTCCGCTGCCAGCTGGCCGATCCCCTCGATGTTCGGCGCAATGCTGGTCAAGGTCGGGCGGCAGAGGCGGCAGAGGATCTCGTCGTTGTCCACGCCGATGACCGAGACATCCGAAGGCATGGAGATGCCCAGATCCCGGCAGGCGGTGATGATCTGCTGGCCCCGCATGTCATTGCAGGCCAGGATGGCGATGGGCCTGGGCAGCCGGGCCAGCCACGTCGCCAGGGCAGGCTCGTATTCGATCCCCTGCATTTCGATGAATTGCTGTTTGATGGTGGCGGCCACCTTGGGCGGGGGGGCGTAGACACTCACCTGCCGTCCCTGGGCTTCCAGAATCCGGGAGAATGCGGCGGAACGGCGGTCCGAGAAGAAGACGCCCGGGTAGCCGCCGAAGGCGAAGTTGATGAACCCCGCATGCATGAAGAAGTCCGCGGCGATCTGCGCGACCACCTCGGCGTCCGTGTCGATGACGGGGGACCCCGGGCAGTTGCCTTCGCCCTGGGCATCTACCACGGGCACGCCCAGGGAGGTGATCTGCTGCCCCAGCTCCGGGGTGGAGATGAACCCGATGATCCCATCGATATGGCCCTTCTTGAGCCAAGTGGGCAGCCTCGTGAACTCGGCCCGCTCGTAGGGGAAGATGAGCCAGTCCTCGTGTTCCAGGGCATAGGTCGCCACGCCCTGGCAGATGCCGCGACTGTAGCCGCCAGAGGCGGGGACGAGCAGGGCGATATGGCGATTCTTCGGCATCAAAAAAGATTCTAACCTGTCACATTTTCTATATCACCAGTGTTTTCAATCGGACTCACCGGAGCCTCTTAAGGCGGGCGCCATTGGCTCTCATAGAAGTATTTTATGTTTGAGTCAGTTTGACATTTTATCTAACTATTTTAAAATAATAATCTTAAAAAAATCTACAATATAGTAGCCAATGTGGCCTTTCTTTATCCTGGACAGGTGAATCGAGGATAAAAATTTGATTAAAAAAACGAAAAAAGGTCATATACAACCCAATTCCTAGAATCCAACCTTTAGCAGCCCTCTTTGAACCCAAAGCCTGGGGAAGGCCTTTCCCATCCATCGCATTGCAATCTTTGTGCTCGATCCAAACTCACATCGGCTTCCGGGCCGTTCCCAATCAAGGAGACCGTATGACAACCAGTCGAATGCAGAGGTTCCTGCTCATGCTGGCCCTCCTGGTGGCGCCGGTGGCGATGATGCTGGGTTGCGGCGGCAATGCCACGGCACCAGCCGTTGCCCAGACCTATAACCCGGCCCCCGCTGTCGTCATCATCAGCGGCGCGACCAGCGCTACGGCTACGGGCCCGGTGACGTTCACCTTCACCTTCAGCCAGCCCGTGACCACCTTCCCGGTTTCCGCTGTAAATGTGACTGGTGGCACCGCGGCGGCCAGTACGACCCGGGTCTCAGCGAACCAGTACACCTTAATCGTCACGCCCCCGACCACAGGGACGGGCAATATCACCCTCACCGTCGCAATAGGAGCCTTCAGCAGTGCCGCGGGCGTTCCCAATGCCGTTGCGGCCAGTGTCACCCAGCCCTACGGCCCCATTGGCGGCGGTGGCGGTGGTGCCACGGCCCCGACCGCAGGCGCTCCTGCGCCCTCCCTGGCCGCAGCCAATGTGCTCTCGCTCTACACCAGCAGCAATCACTACACCAACATCCCTGTGGGGAACTGGAATCCCGCCTGGGGTCAGGGTGGCTCGATCGCCCCCTTCGCCGCCGGCACAGCAAACGTCTGGTTAATGAACCTGGTCAACTACCAGGGCATCAACATCTCCTCACCCGATGGAAAGACCACAGACACCGGTGTCCTCGACATCACGGGGAAGAGCACCCTCCACATCAGCTACTGGACGGCGAACGGCACCAAGTTCAATTTCTACCCCATCAACGCTGCCACCGACACCTACGCGATCGATAGTGGGACCCTCACCCATGGCGCCTGGACGGACCTGGAACTCCCCATCACCCAGGCCGGTTTCGATCTGACCACCATCCGCCAGCTCAAGTTCGATACCACCACAGCCGAAGTCATCTACCTCGACAACATCTACTTCCATGGCAGCGGGGGCGGCGCCACTGCACCCACGGTCGCCATCACCGGCACCACCGGCTCGGCCGTCACCGCACCTGTGACGCTCACGTTCACCTTCAGCACGGATGTCGGCACCAGCTTCACGGCCAGCGATGTCCTCGTCACCAACGGCACCGCGGCCGCCACCGTGACCAAAGTCGATGCGACCCACTACACGTTGGTCGTCACCCCGCCCGCCAACAGCACGGGCACGATGCTGATCAACGTTCCCGCCGGTGCCTTCAACGACGTGGCGACGAGCCAGGCGAACACGGTCGCCGCCAATGCCAGTCAGGCCTACAACACCACCGGGGCTGCCTCGGTTGCTGTTCCGACCACGGTGCCCCCGACCCCAACCCCCACTGCTGGTTCCAGCGTGATCAAGCTCCTCAGTTCCGTGGCCGGTGGCTTTGTCGGCAGCACCGTTTCCGATAAGAGCGCCAATATTGATACTTGGCTCGCTGGCTGGAGTGGTGGCACTGGCGGCGCGGAATTCCCCATCACAGAGGGCAGCAAAACAGCCCGCCCGCGTGCTTATGTCATGGGGGCTGGTGGAGCCAGCTATGTGGGCATCGAGTTCATTGGTACCGCCGGTGCCAACGAAATTGATATCAGCGCCATGACCCACTTCCACGTGGATGTCTGGACCCCCGACGATGCGGCCAACCTCCAGTTCAAGTTGCAGGACGCGGGAGCAGATAAAGTCCCTGATCAATCCCTTGATATTTGGGGTGTTGCCACCCTGACTCCCGGTTCGACTCCAGCGCTTGCCACTGGACAATGGCTCTCCTACGACATTCCCATCACCACCGCTGGGTTTGCCAACAACACCTTCGTCAACAACAACGCATCCGGCATCCAGCACCTCGCCCAGATAGTGATCGTCGCGCCAGTCGCCGGCGGCCATGTGTATATCGACAACCTCTACTTCTGGGGCCCCAGTGGCGGCGGGGGTGGTGGTACCGCCACTGCTCCGACCACAGGTGCTGGAGCGCCCTCAGTTGCGGCTGCCAATGTTCTCTCCCTCTACACCAGCAGCAATACCTACACCAACATCCCCGTGGACAATTGGAACCCTGGCTGGGGACAGAGCGGTTCGATGTCCGACTTCGTGGCCGGCAGTGCAACTGTCAAGAAGCTGGATCTGGTTGCCCCAAATGCTTACCAGGGCGTCGCTATTTCCAGCAACGGAGGTGATGCCGCAGGCACTGGTGTCCTCAACATTACGGGAAAAACAACCCTGCACATCAGCTACTGGACGGCGAACGGCACTAAATTCAATTTCTATCCCATCAATGCTACAGCCGAAGTGGCGATCGATAGCGGAACCCTTACCCAGGGTGCCTGGACGGACCTTGAACTCACCGTTCCCTCTAGCTTCGATCCGACCACCATCCGCCAGATCAAGTTCGATACCACCACAGCCGAAGTCATCTACCTCGACAATATCTACTTCCATGCAGCCAGCAGCGGTGGTGGTGGCACTGCTACCGTCCCGACTGTAGGCGCTGGCGCGCCCTCTGTTGCCGCTGCCAATGTGATCTCCCTCTATAACAGCAGTCACGCTTACACCGATGTCACTGTGAACGATTGGAACCCCAACTGGGGGCAGAACGGTTCGCTGTCCGACTTCGTGGCCGGTAGTGCAACTGTCAAGAAGCTGGATCTGGTTGCCCCAAATGCTTACCAGGGCGTCGCTATTTCCAGCAACGGAGGTGATGCCGCAGGCACTGGTGTCCTCAACATTACGGGAAAAACAAC
>CAIQPH010000017.1 GCA_903873655.1 uncultured Holophagaceae bacterium
AAATCCCAGGGGTCCCATCCCCTGGCGGCCGAAAACAAACGGCTCCAGAAGGAAAAGCGAACGCTCGAACGCAGATTGAAGCGGGCCGAACTGCTTCTGGAAATACAAAAAAAAGCCTCGGAGTTGATGGGGATCGAGCTCCAGGGCTTCCGCATGTACCAACAATAGATATCAGGGCGCTTGAGTTGTGATCTCCAGCCGTTGCAGCGATGCGATCTTTTCTTCCATGAATACTTGTACTTCATGCCATGTTGTGGCAAAACCTCCGCATGGAGGCTACAACCATGCGGTCCAAGATCCTCACCTTGGCAGGCCATCTCGGAAGCCTGCCCGACCCGCGCAAGCGGCGCGGCCAACGCCACGAGTTGCTCGACATCATCCTGATTGCCGTCCTCGCCGTCATGTGCGGCGCGGACAGTTGGGAGGACATCTACCGGTTTGGCCAGCTTCAGGAAGGCTGGCTCCGGACCTTTTTGCATCTCCCCAACGGGCTTCCGAGTTCCGACACCATCAACCGGGTCTTCCTCCTTCTCGACACCAAGGCGTTTGGAGAATGTTTCCTGGCCTGGGTCCGGGATGTAAGAAAGAAGGTCCCCAGAGACATTGTGGCCTTGGACGGGAAGACTCTCCGGGCGTCCATGGCCGAGGGGCAGCCGCCTCTGCACGTGGTCAGCGCCTTCTCCACCACGAACCGGCTTGTCCTGGGCCAACGGGCCGTGGACGCAAAGAGCAACGAGATCACTGCCATCCCGGAGTTGCTGAAGGTCCTGGACCTGAAGGGATGCATCGTCACCCTGGATTCCATGGGGTGCCAGCGCGAGATCGCCAAGAAGATAGTCGGGAAGCGGGCCGATTACATTTTGGCCGTCAAGGGCAACCAGCCTGGGCTGCACAAGGCCGTCCAGGGTTGCTTCCAGGCCCTGGATGCGGCCCCTCAGGGAATGGTCCACTTCGTTGCCGAAACCACCGAGAGGCGCCACGGCCGCCGGGAGACGCGTCGGGTCACGACCCTGAGCGCAGTGGCTTATCTGCCCGAGAAGCCACTCTGGGACTGGCCCAAGCTGGAGACCCTGGTCCGCGTAGAGTCCACCACCGTGCGCTCCGGAAAGACTGTCGCCCAGACCCGCTACTACATCAGCACCCTTTCCCCAAAGGAGGCGGAGACCATCGCCCGCGGAGTTCGGTCCCATTGGGGAATCGAGAACCAACTGCACTGGGTGTTGGATGTTGCCTTCAACGAGGACGCCAACCGCACCCGCAAAGGGAATGGGCCGGAATGCAGCGCGATCCTTCGTCATATCGTCCTCAACCTGCTCCGCCAGGACCCTATTCCCTTTGGCAGCATCAAGACCAGGCGCCTCCGGGCCGCCATGTCACAGGACTACAGGATGGAAGCACTGCTGGGGTTTCCGCTTGCCCAGGGCGGGTCTGTTCATCCCTGAAGGGATCATGCGGAGGCCCTGGATCGAGCTCGACCATCAACTCCAGGACGACGAGAGCTGATCGAAGCAGCCCAAGAGATG
>CAIQPH010000018.1 GCA_903873655.1 uncultured Holophagaceae bacterium
GACTCATCACGGGAAGGCGCTCCAGGCCTTCGCGGTAGTCCGCGATCCAGTCCACCAGCTGGTAGCCGAGGCGGCGGAATTCTTGGGCGTCCATGCCTCCAGTTTGCCTGAACCTGCGCATATCGGGACCTGGATCTGCCCTACGCTGGTACTAGGTGGCGACATGAAGCTGGTGCTGGTGGCGATCCACATCGAACCCTCTCCCCGGGCTTTGCCCCTGGGACCCTCGATGTTGGCCTCGGTGCTCAGGCGCGCCTTCGGAGGGGCCATCCAGACCCGGGTGGTGGATGCCTTCGTGGCGGAACCGGCGGCGATCTGCGCTGCCCGGATCCTGGCCTCGGATCCCGAGGCGGTGGGGTTTTCCATGTATGTCTGGAACCGCGGCCTGGCCCTTGAGATCGCAGCCTGCCTCAAGGCGGCTCGGCCAGACATCATCATTTTCGCCGGCGGGGCGGAGGCCACTGCCGACACCAGCGGCGTCCTGGCCGACCCTTCCATGGATTTCGTGCTGCCGGGGGAAGGGGAGGAACTGATTGTCGCGGCCATGCAGCGCCTCCTCCAGGGGGACCCGCCCCAGGCCTTGGCAGATTGGGCGCAGTCTTCCCCAGTAAAGGATCTGACCAACCTGCCCTCGCCCTATCTGGATGGCACCCTGCGGCCGGAGGACTATGGCGGTGCCCTGTGGGAGCTCTCCCGTGGCTGCCCCTTCACCTGTGATTTTTGTTTTGAAGCCCGGGGCACGGCCGGCACGCGCCGGATTCCCTTGGCCAGGGTGGAGGCAGAATTGGAGCTGTTCGAGGCCCGGGGCATCCGCGAGGTCTTCGTCCTGGATCCAACCTTCAATTACCACAAGGTCCAGGCCAAGCAGGTCCTGCGTCTCATCGCGGAGAAGACCCACCGCGCCCACTTCTTCTTCGAGGTCCGCAGTGAGTTCCTGGACCAGGAGATGGCGGCGCTCTTCGCAGCCGTCCACTGCACCCTCCAGATCGGGCTGCAGAGCGCCCATGACAACGTCCTCCGGAACATCAGCCGGAGCTTCGACCCCGAGGATTTCGAAGCCAAGATCCTGCTGCTCCATGAGGCGGGTGTGCCCTACGGCTTCGATCTCATTTATGGCCTCCCTGGCGACAGTCTTGAAGGCTTTCGCCAAAGCCTGGATTTCGCCATGCGCCTCGTCCCCAATCACCTTGATGTCTTCCGCCTCTCGGTGCTCCCGGGCACGCGTCTTGCCGAAACCGCGGCAGGGTTGGGCCTGACCTACGAGGCGCACCATCCCTACCGGGTGACCGCCTTGCCCACCTTCAGCGCCCTGGATCTGGAGCAGGCTGGCCACATCGCCCGGGGCTGCGATGTCCTCTACAACCGCGGCCGGGCGGTCCCCTGGTTCGGCATGCTGCTGGAGCCCCTGGAACTGGCCCCTGCGGAAGTCTTCGAGGCTTTTGCCGACTGGCTGGATGCGCACCCTGGGGCTGAGCCCATCGAGGGCCAGCGCTCCTTCTTCCAGTCCCTCTTCGAAGCGCAAGGCGACAGCCTCCTGGGCGCGTTGGCCGCCGATGTGATCGCCTGCTTCGGCCATTCCTCCGCACTGCTGGAAGGTCCCGGTGGCGATACGGTGGCACCTGGTCCCCGCATCCCCTTCCATCACGATCCCCGGGTGCTCATGGCCCGACTTGAGGCTGGAACCACCCAGCTGGAGGAACTGGCCTTTAGCATCCCGCCCATGCCTTGCGAGGCAGCATTCGCGCTGAGCAAAGGAGAGTTGGTTCTCCACCTTTTTTAACCGAAGGGCTATTCGTACCGCAAGGCCTCGATGGGATGCTGATGAGCGGCCTTGAGGGCGGGCCGCGGGACCCGCTCCGCGAGGCGAAGCCGAGTGGGAAGACACGCCGGGGGCGCGTCTGTTCGCGGGGGAGCAAGCGCCGTGCGCGAGACCAAGTCGAGCGCCCAGGCGCTGGCCCAGGGGCGATGGCGTGGGCTACTCGTAGCGCAGGGCCTCGATGGGATGCTGATGAGCGGCCTTGAGGGCGGGCCACAGCCCGAAGATCAGTCCCACGGCCGTGCTGACGCCGAAACCCAGGGCGATGCTCCACAGCGGCGCCGCCGCAGGGAAATCGAAGGCGAAGCGCACCAGCATGGCGATGCCCAGCCCCACGGCGATACCAATGGCCCCGCCGACGCCGGTCAGGGCCACGGCCTCCACCAGGAACTGCATGGCGATGTCCTTGCGGGTGGCGCCCAGCGCCTTGCGCACACCGATTTCGCGGGTGCGCTCGGTCACGCTCACCAGCATGATGTTCATGACGCCCACTCCACCCACCAGCAAGGCGATGGCGGCGATGAGGATCATGGCCCCGGCGATGCCGCCGGTGATGGCGCGGAAGGTCTCCAACTGGCCCTCGCTGGTGAAGATGGCGAAATCGTTGGGGTCCTTGGCCTTCAGGCCCCGCCGTGTGCGCAGGATGGAAATGCCCTGGTCCATCATGGCCTGCTGCTGAGTTGGATCCCGGGGGATGGTCGCAATGATCAGGGTCTCCCCGTTGCTGTTCTTGAACTGGGGGAACATCTCGTCAAAGGTGCTCAGCGGGATCAGCACGATGTTATCGAAACTGCCACCCAGGAAGGAACCTCGCTTCTGAAGCACGCCAATGACCTTGAAACTGACGCCATTGATGAACAATTCCTGTTGGATCGGATCCCGGTGTGGCCAAAAGGCCTCGGTCACATCTGCCCCGATCACACAGGTTCGTGTGGCATGAGTGATGTCGGCTTCAATGAAAAACCTACCGTCCTCGACAGTGGCATTGTTGGCGATGGCGTAGTCCGGGTAGACACCGAGCATGGTGGGGGCATTTCCCTCCCGCCCCTTGCTGTTCTTGAACGTTGCCGGTTGCGCGGCGTCGAGCCAGTAGGTGCGCTGGGGGCTCACGGCTGCCGCCAGTGTGTTGAGGCGCTTGAGGGCGTTGGCGTCCTCCAGGGTGAGATCGCGGCGCTTCCGCTGCTCCTCCGGAGGGCCCGTGGGACCGCCACCGAAGCGCGGCTCGAACTTCTGGTACTGCACCAGGGTGGTGCCGAAGCTGGAGAAGGCGCCCGTGATGGCGTCGTTGAAGCCGGCCACGAAGCTCACCATGGCGATGACCGTGGCCACGCCCGAGACGATGCCCAGCAGCGTGAGAAAGCTGCGCAGCCGCTGGACCCGGATGGACCGGAAGGCGAAGCGGATGTTCTCAACGCCAATGCCAAAGAGGGAGGAGCGAGTGTGGGCAGGAGCCATGGGATCGCTCACTCGGCCCGAAGGGCGTCGATGACCGGGAGATTCGCGGCTCGCCGGGCCGGCAGGAACCCCGCCAGCAGCCCCACCACCGTGGACAGCGACACACCCATGAGCACGATCCCCACGGTGATCTGGGCTGGGAACCCGGTGACGGCCTTGACCAGCAGCGCTGCGGCTGTGCCCATCAGGACTCCGATGAGGCCGCCGGCCATGGAGAGCAGGGCCGCTTCCAGCAGGAACTGGCGCCGGATGTCCCGCTTGCGGGCCCCCAGGGCCATGCGCACGCCGATCTCCTGCGTGCGCTCCGCCACACTCACCAGCATGATATTCATGATGACGATGCCACCCACGCCAAGGGAGACCGAAGCGATCAAGGTGAGTAGTACGAAGGTGGCGGTGCTGATCTGGCGCCAGAGTTCCTGCAGCTGGTCCTGGGTAAGGAAGCCGAAGGGATCAGGACTTCGCCAGGGAGTATGGCGGAGCGCGCGAAGGAAGGCGCGGGTCTCGTCGATGGAGGCGTCAAGGCCCTCGACACCACCTCTGGCCTTGATGAAATAGTCGAGGGGATCGTTCGGGGCAAAGAAGGTTTTCCGGAAGACCTGGAAGGGGATGAGCACCCACTGATCGCGGCTGATGCCAAGCCCTTTCCCCTCCTTGGGCATGTGGCCGATCACCCGGAAGGGCAATCCGCGGACCAGGATGCTCCGGCCAATAGGATCCTGGTTGGGGAAGAGCTCTTCCTTGATGTCAGCTCCGATGACCGCCACAAAACCAGAGGCTTCATCTTCGGTTTCGGTGAAGAAGCGGCCGTTGCCTCCCGTCTCGAGGTTCAGGACGCTGGTGAAGTTGGCAGTACTTCCGATCACGAAGGTGTCGGCGAGCCGGTGCGTCCCGTAGCTGACCGGCAGGGTCTTGACGGAACGGGTGGCGGTCAAGGCGGCGTGGCTGAGGATTCCGCCGTTGATGCGCTGGAACTCCTCCCAGGTCAGCTGCGGGCGCTTAACGGCCTGGAGGAACTCCTCGCGGCTGCGGATGATGCCGAAGCGGGTGACGATGTACATGTCCGGCGCGAGGACGATGATCTTCTCCTGAACGTAGGCGTTCAGGCCCGTGATGATCCCCACCACGGCCACAATGGTGGTCACACCGATGATGATGCCCAGCAGGGTGAGGAAGCTGCGGAGCTTGTGGGCCCGGATGGCCCGGAGGGCCAAGCGGAGCAGCTCTTCATAAGACATGGTTCGCTCAGCCCTTCTTCTCGTCTTTCTTGTCGTCCTTCTTCTTGCTCTTGTCCTCGCGGACCTGCTCGCCGCCCTTTAGATCCCGCAGGATCCGGAAGGGACCGGTGATCACCCGCTCGCCGCCCTTCAGGCCCTCGATGACTTCCACGTTGAGGTCGCCCAGGAGACCCGTCTTGACTGCTACGAACTTGGTCTTGCCCTTGGCGTCGAAAAGCCAAACACCCTCTTCATCACGTGGTGCGCCTGGTGTTGGCACTTCGCCCGGCTTGGTCTTGATCTCCCGGGTGACCAGGGACTGGATGGGGATGGCCAGGGATTTTTCCCGGCTGCCAGTGAAGATGTCCGCCTGGGCCGACAGCCCTGGCTTGATGGTGAGGGGCGGGTTCTTGATCCAGACCTTCACCTTGAACTTGATGGCCTCATTCGTGCTGGCCTTCAGGATGGGGCTGCCGCCCACTTCCGTGACTTCGCCGTCGAAGGTCTGATTGGGGTAGGCGTCGATGCGCACCTGGGCCTTCTGGGCCAGCTTCACGGTGGGGATGGAAGCCTCGTCCACTTCCATCTCGGCCTCCACCTTGCTCATGTCCGAGATGGTGACCAGTACCGTGCCTGGCTGGCTCTGGATGCCGGGTACCGCAGTCTCGCCCAGTTCGATGCGGCGGGCGGTCACGGTGCCATCCATGGGCGCGGTGATTGTGGAGAAGCCCAGCCCCACGTGTGACTGGTTCAGGTTGGCCTTGGCCTGCTCGGCCCGGCGGCGCAGGCTCTCTTCGGCCGCCCGCGCGGTGTCAAAGGCAGTCTTGGCGTGTTCGAGATCCGAGGTGGAGATGATTCCGGCGGCCCGGTTCGTTTTCGCCCGCTCATAGTCGGACCGGGCCTGATTGAGGTTGGCCGAGGAGGAGTTCAGGTCGGAGAGGGCGGCCAGGAGGCTGGCCCTCATGGCATCCGACTGGGCGCTGGCGCTGCGCGGGTCGATTTCCATGAGGAACTGGCCCTTGGTGACCCGGTCCCCTTCCTTGACGGCCAGCTTGGTGACCTGGCCCATGATGCTGGCCGAGATGTCGGCCTTGGTGACGGCCTGGATCTTCCCATTGGCGCTGACCTTTGACTGCAGGTCCTCCCGCCCGACGGTAGCCACCTGCACCGCGAGTCCCTTGTCCTGCATGCCGGCGATGGTCAGTCCGCCGACCAAGAGGATCACGAGTGCACCCCCCAGGATCCACAGTTTTTTCCGCTTCGTGAACATGGTCTCCCCAGGGGTTAGAGATGGTTATGCTTCGCTAGGAGCCGCAAGAGGTTTAGTCAACGTCTTCATCGTAAATGAAAATAATTTCTATTGACCAGTTGTCAGATAAATAGAAAATAATTCCATCTGGAGAAGCCCCTCGTGCCCCCCATCATAATGCGCGCTTCCCTGCTCGGTTTGCTTCTTGCATCGCTTGTGACGGGAACCCTGCGGGCGCAGGGCCCACAGGGTCCCCCTCCAGCAGGGGATCAGGCGAAGGTGCAGGAAGAGCGGATCCGCAAGCTTGAGGAAGAGGTGCAGGCCCTGAAAGAGGTGCAGGCCACGCCGAAGCCCGAGGCAGTGCAGCTGGGTGGCGCGGGCGGCTCAGCGGCGAAGGCCATGAACCCGGACATCAGCCTGAATGGCGATTTCCTTGGATCCATCGGGCGCAACGATGTCCGCGCCGTTCCAGGCCTGGAAATGCATGAGGCGGAACTTGGGATCCAGTC
Source organism: uncultured Holophagaceae bacterium (assembly GCA_903873655.1). Lineage (GTDB taxonomy): Bacteria > Acidobacteriota > Holophagae > Holophagales > Holophagaceae > Geothrix. Next base: position 6,247 of record CAIQPH010000018.1, read on the forward strand.
GGTCATCGATCCCTATGCCCGGGGGGATGTGTTTATCTCGTTCGGTGAGACCGGCGTCAGTGTGGAAGAGGCGTTCGTCACGCTGACTGCCCTGCCCGGGGAATTCGTCGCCAAGATCGGCAAGATGCGGGCGGCTTTCGGGAAGGTTAACGGCACGCATAACCACGCTCTGGCCTGGGTCGACCGGCCGCTGGTCACCGAGAACCTCGTCAATGGCGAGGACGGCATCAACGACATGGGCGTCTCCGTGAGCCGCATCCTGCCCGCGCCTGGGGACCTCTTCCTGGAAGGCACGGCTCAGGTGTTCCGCGGCGATTCCGGCGATCTCTTCAAATCGAGCCAGAAGAACGACGTCAGCTTCGTCGGGCACCTGCGCGGATACCAGGACCTGACCGAGAACACCAATCTCGAGTTCGGCTATTCCTACGCCCAGGGGCACAACGACCTGGGTCATGACTTCCTGACAAAGCTCCACGGCATCGACGTGAGCCTGCGCTGGAAACCGCTGAGGCGGTCGATCTACAACTCGTTCCTGTGGCGCAGCGAGTTCGTCTGGAGCCGGCGCGACCAGCTGCCGATCCAGCAGCGGGCCTTCGGCATGTACTCGAGTATCGAATACCGCCTGGACCAGCGCTGGAGCGTGGGCGGCCGGTTCGACTGGTCAGAACGGGCGACGCAGGCGAACCAGCTGGACCGCGGAGCCTCGGCGCTCCTGACCTACGCGATGAGCGAGTTCAGCCAGGTGCGCGGGCAATACCGGTTCACCCGGTATGACGGCCATCAGGACGCCAGCGAACTCCGCCTGCAGCTCATCTTCGTGATGGGCGCCCACGGTGCCCACCCGTTCTGACATAGGCCAGCAATCAACAACCAAGGATCACTACGAAGACAGGAAGACAGGAAGAAAGAGAAGCCAAGGCAAGTCAGTTCTTCTCGGAATCACCTGCGGCGATACGCGAGACAAACAGGATTTTCGTGGTCTTTCCGTCTTTGTGGTTCAAATCCATCACGTCAGAGACCACCAAACGGAGTGCGCCATGAACAACATTTCAATCAGCCGTAACCATGGCTGCCAGTGGCTGTTCCTGGCCTTGGTCCTCGTGGGGTTCCTCTTCACTCCCCGACCGCTGTCGGCGGCGGGGAAGCTCAACGTCGTCACTGCGACCCAGGATCTCGCGGCCTTGGCCACGGAAGTGGGCGGTGATCGCGTCAGCGTGGTCCCCATCGCCCGCGGCTACCAGGACCCTCATTTCGTCGAGGCCAAGCCGAGCTTTCTGCTGAACCTACGGAAGGCCGACCTCCTGGTCGTGGTGGGCCTGCAGCTGGAAATCGGCTGGCTCCCGCCCCTGATCACCCAGAGCGGGAACCCGAAGATCCAGCCCGCGGCACCGGGCTACTTCGATGCCTCGCAGTTCGCCGAGATCCTGGAAATCCCCACCGCCCAGGTTTCGCGGGCCATGGGGGACGTCCACCCCCTCGGCAATCCGCACTACTGGCTGGATCCCCAGAACGGACTGCGCGTCGCGGTCGGCCTCACCC
>CAIQPH010000019.1 GCA_903873655.1 uncultured Holophagaceae bacterium
ATGCAGCACCTCCTTGGTCATCTGGCGGTGCACCTACACCGCGATGACCAAGGAGCCTGCTTTCACCCTTCCGCGCTAGCCGTCTTTATCGACCGGCCTGCCGATACGACCGTCCCCCGCCGCGCAGCGGCTTCGTTCAACGGGCGTGGCCAACGACGCCTGCAGCCAGCCTGGCAGATGCCAGCCCGATCCCGGGAGCATCGCCACCAGCATGGGTGCCGAGATTACCAGGGCGAGAATCATCCGACGGCGCGCAGGTGCCAGATCCTCCATCGCGGTGTCTCGGGTTCGAATTGATTTAGGCCGTAGCTCGCTTCCTCTACCCGAAGGGCCACCGCCTCGGAGGAGGCGGTGCCTTTCACGGTCACCCTGGATGTGGCCAGGTTCACCGCTGCAGATGACACGCCGGGAGTGGCCAGCATGGCCTTCTCCACGTGCCTGACGCATCAGGCACAGGTCATGCCGTTCACGCGGAAGATTCTGCTATCCATGGGCCTCTCCCCGGGACAAGTTTCCACTTGAAAATCAGAATGTTATTTATACCTACATGCCTTTTTGGCGATGTATCAACAAGTGAAGCAGAGTTACTGCGGCTGGCGTAATGCCGGGGATTCGGCTGGCCTGCCCCAGCGTTTCAGGGCGGTGCAGGGCCAATTTTTCAAGGACTTCCCGAGAGATGCCGTGCAGCGTTTCCACACGGAGGTCCGAGGGAATCCGCACGTGGTCCCAGGCCCGATGGCCTTCCAGGAGTTTGGCTTCGCGGTCCCGATAAGGGGCATAGCGGAGGTCGAACAGCAGCAGGTCACGCTCGGTGACAGGGTCCCAGCCTGGTGGCCCTGGCACCCAGTCATCCAGCAGGGAGAGACAGGCATCCGCATGGGCGGGGCTGATCACCTGCCGTCGGAACAGCTCCGATAGGCTCATGCCCGACTCGAGACGAATGCCCGCTTCCAGCGCAATGGGGCCGAAAGGGCTGGTTTGGGTCACCCATGCTTCGTCACAACTCGCCTTCAAATTTTCTCTTTGCGCCACCCTGGCTTCTACCCGGGCGAACTCTTCTGGCCTCAGGGCACCCACCTCGCGTGTCACGGCCAGCAGTCTGCCATCGGCCAGATCGCAGGCCAGGCCAAGTCTGTGTTCGGCCCGGGCCGTAAGCATCCGGTAAGGTTCATCGGTGCCCTTGGTGACGAGGTCATCCACCATCACGCCGATGTAGGCCTGATCACGGCCCAGGACGATGGGCTCCTGCTGCCGGAGGCACCGCACTGCGTTGATTCCGGCCAGCAGCCCCTGTCCTGCGGCTTCCTCATAGCCCGTGGTGCCATTGATCTGCCCTGCGAACCAGACACCCTCGAGGCCATCCACCGACAAGTTTCGGTGCAGCTGCAGGGGATCGAAGCTGTCGTACTCGATGGCATAGCCAGGTCTCAGGATCTCCGCCGCCTCGAACCCGGGAAGGGACCTCACCATGCGGAGCTGGATGTCCGGAGGCATGGACGTGGACAGGCCCGCCAGGTAGATCTCCTCCGTCTCCAGGCTTTCGGGTTCCACGAAAATCTGGTGTCGGCCCTTGGCGGGGAACTTCACAAACTTGTCTTCGATGGAGGGGCAATAGCGCGGACCGACGCCCTCGATGTGGCCCCCGTACAGGCTTGATTTCGAGAGGTTCTCCCGCACGATGGACTCGGTTTCCGGCGTTGTATGGACGATGTGGCAGGGTACCTGCGGCTGGGGAATGCTGGTGCTGAAGAAGCTGAAGGGCCTTGGCGGATCATCGCCTGGCTGAAGCTGGAGCTTCGTGAAGTCGATGCTCGCCCGGGCCAGCCTCGGGCTGGTGCCGGTCTTCAGGCGCCGGTGGCGCAGGCCGAGCGCTCGCAATTGCTCCGCAAGATGGGTGCTGGCCGGCTCTCCCGCCCGGCCCGCCTCCAATCGCCGATCGCCGATGAGGATCCGACCGTTGAGAAAGGTGCCGCTGGTGACCACCACCGCATCGCAGGGTAGAACCGATCCATCCAGCAGCTCCACTCCGCTCAGATGCCTCGTGCCTTCGTGCCAACGCAGGCAGGCGGCGGTTCCCTGGCGCAGTTTCAGCTGCTCCGTCTGTTCCAGCAGCCTCCGGGCCGCGATGCGGTACTTGACCTTGTCGGCCTGTGCCCTGGGCCCTCGAACCGCCACGCCGCGGCTCTCGTTGAGGATGCGGAAGTGGATTCCGGTGGCATCGATGAGCCGCCCCATGGCACCGCCCAGGGCATCGAGTTCCCGTACCATGTGGCCCTTCCCGACCCCCCCGATGCTCGGATTGCAGCTCATCTGGCCAATCTGATCCAGGTTCATGGTGAGGAGTGTCGTGGCCATGCCCATTCGCGCGGAGATGTAGGCCGCCTCGATACCGGCATGGCCACCGCCGATCACCACCACATGCTTCAAGCTGTCCTCCCGACCCGGCCAGGATACCCTCAGCCAGCGGCGACGCTCCCGGAGGCCAGGATATGAGAAACTGTCCTCATGCGACCCCGTCTGAGTCCCGAGGAACGCCGCGCACGCCGGAAACGCGTGGTGAGACAATCCATGTTCGTCCTGCCGTCCAGCATCACCATGGCCTCGGTATTCTGCGGGTTCTCCAGCGTGGTCATGTCCATCAACGCCGCGGGTGCCACCCCTGAACGCTATTTCCTGTGGGCTGCCGGACTCCTCGTCCTCGCGGGCGTCTTCGATGGTTTGGATGGCCGAGTGGCCAGGGCCACCAACACTGCCACGGAATTCGGGGTTCAGCTGGACAGCCTGGCTGATGTGGTCAGCTTTGGCATGGCACCAGCCATCCTGGCTTACCGCTACGGTTTCTTCCAGCTGGGCATCCATGACTCGCACCTGCGGGCTGCGGGATGGGCGGCCTGCTTCGTCTTCATTGCCTGCGGTGCCCTTCGACTGGCGCGGTTCAATGTCCAGGTGGGCTCCGTGGACTCCCGCTATTTCATGGGGCTTCCCATCCCGGCTGGCGCGGCCTGCGTGGCATCCGTGATCATCTGGCATCCCACGCCACCCGCCTCGGCGGCCCACGCCTACTGGTTTGCCGGAGAACTGTTCTTTGTGGGCCTGCTGATGATTTCGACCATCCGCTTCCCGAGCTTCAAGAAGCGCACCACCAATCCACGGGCGGCCATGGTTACCAGCCTCATGATCGTGTTGTTCTTTGCCTTGATGATCCTCTTCCAGCAAGCCTTCCTCGTGGGCTTCTGCACCACTTACGTGGCCCTGACGCTGGCTGTGAACCTTGCCTGGAAGGCTGGCTGGCGCGGCATCGAGCCGCCTCACGAGGCCCGGTCCAATCCCGAGGTCGAGGACTAGGTCAGCACGCCGGCGATACAGGCGCTGAGGAAATTCGCCAGGGTGCCAGCCAGCATGGCCCGCACTCCCAACCGGGCCAGGTCGCCGCGCCGCTCCGGCACCAGGGCGCCGATACCGCCCACCTGAATGGCGATGCTGCTGAAATTGGCGAACCCGCAAAGCGCGAAGGTGGAGATGAGCTTGGCCTTGGCGGAAAGCCCTGTCATCCCCCCGAGGTCCAGGAAGGCCACAAACTCATTGACCACCATGCGCTTGCCCAGCAACCCGCCCACCTGACCCGCCTCGGCCCAGGGCACACCCATCAGGAAGGCTGGGACTTTGAACACCCAGCCAAGAATAAGCTCCAGGCTGAATCCGGGATGGATGACCTTCATCAGCCCGTTGAGGAGGTAGATGAGGGCAATGAAGGCGATGAGCATGACCGTCACGTTGAAGGCCAGCGGGCCGCCTTCGAAGGCGCCGCGGGCCGCGGCATCCAGCACGTTGGCGTCATGGTTGGGGATGTCCACCTTGATCACACCGGCCGTCTCTGGATTTTCCGTTTCAGGCTCCATCATCTTGGCCATCATCACCGCGCCCGGGGCCGTCATGATCACGGCCGTGAGCAGGTGCACGATGTCCACGTGGGCGACCTGGACGTAGGCCACCATGATGCTGCCGGACACATGGGCCATGCCGGCCGTCATGATGACCATGAGTTCGCTTCGGGTCATGCGGGCCAGAAACGGCCGGATGGTGAGCGGAGCCTCGGTCTGACCCATGAGAATGCTGGCAGCCACGCTCACGCTCTCAGCGCCTGAAACCTTCAGGAAGCGCCCCATGGCCCGGGCGGCGGCACCCACCACCCACTGCATGACGCCCACGTAGTAGAGCACCGCGAAGATCGAGGCGACGAAGATGATGGTCGGCAGCACGGCAAAGGCGAATACCATGCCCACCTTGCCCCCTGGTCCGTCGGACAAGGTCCCGAAGACGAAGCTGGCGCCCTCGTGTGCGTAGGCCATGAGGTGTTCGACCACAATGCGCATCTTGTCGAAGGAGGAGCCGACCAGGTCTCCCCTCAACAAGCCCAGGACGACCACCCCGAAGATGCCCCAATTGAGGGCCTTGTTCTCGCTCGACCCAAGGCGCCTCAGCAGCATGGGCGTGAACATCAGGGCGAGGACCACCCAGCCCGCACCCCGCGGGAAGGGGAGAAAGGACAGGAGGTCCGAGATGGCCGTTCCCTTCAGCACGACGAGGGCGAAGATCCACTGGAGCCCGAGGCCCCAGGCGATGGTCTTCCAGTGGATGGCGCTTCGCTTGTGCGATAGCAGGTAGGCAATGGCCACAAAGGCCAAGATGCCGGCCAAGCCGACGAACCGTTCCATCGAGAACTCCCTACAGCTCGTTATTCAGGGCCTCGATGGCCCGCTCCATATGGAAGCGGGCTCGGCCTAGGATGCCCTCCCTCTGCATGACCAGCACCAGGGTGCACTGTTCGTTGGCCCCCACCATCAGGATCCAGTGCTGATCTGTTGCGAAAGCTACCTGCTTGACTTCGCCACGATCGAATTCCTCCACTGCCTCCTGGAGATGGCGCTTCACCACATGCTGGTAAGCACCCAGCATCTGAAGGCCCTCATTGGACACCTGGATGGTCCGGGTGCAGATGGGGTCTCCGTCCCGGTCGTTGAAAGTGGCGGCCAGCGCCTCGGGCACTCGTTCGATGAGCTGGTCCAGGATTTGCTGGAACATGGCAGGACTCCGGTGAGGCGTGTCCAAAGCATACCGGACTAGGAGCGTGTCCAAGCAATCGATAGGGGATGCAGGCACCCATTACCTGGACACGCTCCTAGATCCCGCGCGCCACCTGCAGGGCCCAGACGCCAAGCAAGATCATCCAGGCAGCCACCCTAGCGGCCTTCGAGTCTGGCAGTGGGGGGAATGGATCGCTCCGCCAGGCCCGGCGGAGATCCCACAGGACCCAAGCAGGTGCCAGGGCGGCCAGAAGCGCCAGGGCGGGATGCCAATGGAAGGCCTCCCGCCACTCCCATCGCCCAAGAGCCAGCACGCAGCGGGTCATGCCGCAGCTCGCGCAGGCGAAGCCCGTCAAGCGCTTGAAGATGCAGCCGGGGAGCAGGTTCGCCGCAGGGGCAAGCAAGGCCGCCGCCCAGGCTCCGAATCCGGCCAGCAGGACGCCCAGCGACACCCATGGAACCCGCCTCATGCGGCCATCCGCAACTGCGCCAGCATCAACAGGACTAGCCCCAGGGCAAGACAGCCCAGCAGCGCAGCATGGACCACCGTAGCCGCGAGGCCCCGCCAGAGTTCGCAGCCATGCCGGGCGGCCAGGGCATACCCACGGAATAGCCACAGGTAAGCGTCCAGCAACAGCAGGGGCAAGGCCAGCACGACGCCCAGCCCCGGCAGGTAACCCAGGCAGCCCAGCAGGGTGCCCACCGCCGCGATGCGCAGGGCCTCAGCCTCGGCCAGGAGGCTGGTCCGGAAGCCGCGTCCCTGCTTGAGGCCCCCCAGCAGCCAAAGGCTCATGTGATCCCAGACGGCGTGATGGAGCCAGGTTCCGAGCACACCCAGCGGCACCGCCAGCAGCAACCAGGGCCAGATCCGGCCAAAGGCAGGAGGCGCGGGTAGCAGCGCCAGAAACTCTTGGAGATCCCTAGGATCCATTCCGAGCTGCGCCAAGATCCCGGAATTGCCGGTCCCATGCCGCAATCCCTCGTAGGCGTGGACCGCCCGCCACACGGTCCATGCAGTGTTCGCCAGGGCCAGAGGCATCCAGACCAGGGCCATGGCTCGCAGAGCTTTCCCGAGGGCCGGAGGCGGCAGGGCGAAGGCGGTCCCGGGGCGGGTCAAGGCCCGCATGGATGCTGCAAACGGAAGGCGCATCACCGCCCCGTGAAGAGCGCTTCGAAATCACGCAGGGCCAGGGGATCCCCATCCCGTTTGAGGGGACCCTGGAAATCGCCGGGGCTCAGGTCGGCGAATTCCCCGAAGGTGGCCACGTTGCCGTTGATGTAGGCGATGAACTCATCCTGCCGCCCCTTGATGTAACCGTGGAAGGGGCGGGATACCAGCCCCAGGATGGCAGAATCCAGCGCCGTCCAAGTCTGGAGGTGACTCTCGAAGCCATGCTTGCCTTCCCAGTAGCGGTAGGAGGTGACCATCTTCGCGCCCACGGGAAAGGGCGTCTTCAGCCGGCCACGCTCGGCCCGACCCTCCACCAGGTAGACCCGGTGTCCAGGGCGCCGGTAGACCAGACGCAGCGTGCCCCTCAGGCCCCGCGTATCGTTGATGCTCCAGGCACCGTCCGGATGGACGAAAGCGTAGAAGGCAGGTACGAACTGACAGAAGCGCCACATGGCTGCTCCAAGCACCGGATGGTCGAACAGTTTCTCCATGGTGGCGAGGCGGACGTGCTTGGGCTCGGTCCGGGTCTCGAAGACGAAATCCGCCCGCTTCACGATGTCCCGGGCCTCCGCCTGGGCTGCGGGTGGCAGCTGGTCCAGAAAGGCAGGTGGCTGGGCTTGCAGGGTGAGAGCCAGGATGGCTGGGAGCAGTTCACGCATGGAAAAACGCTAACACTTCCGGGACGGAATCGTGGTTCTTGACCCCAGAAGGCGATTGGCCGATGGGAACAGGATGGCCGAGCCGCTCCGACATATCCCCATGACCCCCCTGGACGAACTCCGGGCCTGGCTGGGTAGCCACACAGAGGCGGATGCCGCTGCCCAAACACGGCTCTATCAATTACTTCAACAGCTTCGCCAGAAGGCCCTGCCCGACCTCGGAAACCGGTTGGCCGGACCCTCAACCCCCCCTGCCTTGAAACGGCTGATCATGGGACTTACCGCGAAATTGGACTGGCCGGAATGGGTCCCCTGGCTGTTCCAGACTCTGCAGGGGGAACCTGATCTTGGCGTGTTCGATGACGGCTGCGCGGCCCTTGGCCGTCTGGAGATCCGGTCTGCCCGGGAGGCCCTCCAAAAGCTGGCGACTCTGCGGACCGACCCTGATCGACAGCTGATCCTTCGTCGAGAGCTGGGCTTGGATGACGTTCAACAGTCCGTCGCGTTTTGTTTGGGACGCCTCCTGGAGGGTGAGGCGAACCCACGCTTGGCGCACCAGGGTGCCCGCGGCTTGGCCGCTTGGGCGGAAGCCAAGGATCTGCCCTCGCTCTGGGAGGCCATGGCCGGAGCCGATCCCCTAGCCTTGCGCCTGCTGCTCCGAGCCGTGGCGGAGCTTCCCGGAGAGGCCCCCGGACCCCTTCTCCTCGATCTGTTCCAGGAAACCCTGCAGACCTTGGTGGACCTCGAAGCCCTGGGAGACCTGGCCCACCAATTGCACTCCGGGGCGCGGACCTCCGCCAAGGGCGAACTGGCCAGGGCCTTGGTGAAACGGATGGGTGATCGCGACGAGAGCACGATCCGCGCCATGCAACTGGCCTTCGAGGCGGAGGGGGACGGCAATCCCCTCCCCCATCTGGAGCGGCTGCGGGATCAGGCCAAGGGGCCCTACGAGCGCTTTCTCACCGAATCCCTGGTCATCCTGGTGGAAGGGAAAATCGCCCGATTCAGCGCGATGGTCACGGAAGCCCAGGAAACGGCGACCAAGCAACTGGCCTCCCTGGGCAGCACCCTGGACCTTGTCTGCGCCTGTCTGGTGCGCCTGGTAGGAGAGGGTCGCCTCGCCAACACCCAGGCAGCGCCGATGCTTCAGAAGGCCTGTGCCCGCTACGTTCATAGCGAAAGTCTGGACCATGCGTTCTGCAGCCTGGTCTCGCCAGCCGATGAGGCTGCCCTGGCTTGGATCCTCGAGGTTTCAGATCCCAGGCGCCGCTTAGCCTGTCTGGAAGTGCTCGGGGCTCGCGAGGAGGATGCGCTGGTGCCCTTCTTCCTGCGAGCCATGCAGGATGGGATCGTCGAGGTTGGTCACCGGGCCATGCATCATTTTGGCAAGCTGCCTTCAAGCTTTCCGTCCGTCATGGGGATGTTCCAATCTGGCCAGCCTGGCCAGGTCCGCACGGCACTCCGCATTTTCACGGTCAACGGCACCAAGGCCGCCGCTGAACCCCTGATGGCTTTCCTCAAGAACGATGTGCGGGATGATCTGTTGCTGGAGGCAGTGGAAGCCCTCGGCGCCATCCGCTACCCCTCCTCCTGCCCCGTCCTCCTGGATCTCCTGCACGACGGCAAGCCGGCCCGACTCCAGGAGGCCCTGGTGGAGGCCCTGGCCGGACTCGCCACTCCCGAAGCCGGATTGGGTCTGCTGGCGAAGTCCTCCCAGCTCAAATTGCCGCAGGTACTCATCAGGGCGCTGGAGGGACTCCTCGAGGCATTCCCGGGCTTTGAGCATCCCCTGCCCCAAGAAGCCCTTCCTGCCCTGGAGCAACTCATCACGCGGTGCTGCGATGACCGCGAGGGAGAGGGACAGCGCCTGCCTGCGATCCTCGCTACCCAGAACCTCTACTGCTTCGACCAGGATCTCTACACCCGCCTGAAAGATGCCTTCTCCGACTATCTCTTCGACCTGCGCACCAAGGGCAATTGGGACCGGGAAACCAACGACAGGGTAGCCGCCGTGGTCAAGGAGTTGGGGCGGCGCAGCGCCAGCCTCAGCCATATCGCCGGTCGCGAAGAGAAGATCCGCACCCTGATGAACGGGATCCCGCAGCAAGGCCCAGGGCGCGCTCCTGCCCTTCAAGTGCTGCGAGAAACCCTTCAGGATCCCGAGTTCATCCTGCGGGTGGACCTGGCGAAAGAATTGGCGGAGTTGGTTCTCAGGGAACTTGAGCGCAAGGATCAGGACTGGAGGGAGCTGGCCCGATTGTGCGAAATAGGCGGCATCAGCCACCAACTGAGCCTCGTGGAACCACTCAAGGAGCTCTTCAACCGGGCCACCGGGCTGGGCCTGCGCAGTGCCGCCAAAGAGGCCCTCTTCTCCCTGGGGCTGAACGAGGCGGACATCAGCCGCCGGGCGCCCATCCGGACGATCCTGCTGCTTGAGCCCAGCGCCTTCTTCCGGAAACGCCTCGTAACTGTCCTCGGCCAGAGCTGGGAAGTCCGAGAAGCCGCGAGCCGGACGGAAGCCGCCCCCCTGTTGTCCGACCACCCAGTGGACCTGCTCATTTCCGAACAGACCGACGGTCAGGGTGACCTTCGGCCCTGGTTGAAAATGCAATATGAGACCCGGCGGTGCCGCCAAATTCTTCTCTCCACGGCAGCTCGTGACACCAACCCAGGCGAACCCTGGCTCATGAATACACTCTACAAACCCTATGCCCCCGAAGCCCTCCTCAAGGCTCTGGAACCCTGAGTCCTGCCAAGGCGGATATGCTTTCACTCATCCGAGGCCTCCATGTTCGTCCCGTCTTCCCGGCTCCGACCCCTGGCCGCACTCATCTGCGTGCTGCCGGTCTTGGCGCAGGCCCAACTTCAGGACGGTGATCTCGCCGAACGCTTGTTCCGAACGGGTGAAAGGGCCTACGCGACCAAGGCCTTCAAGGACGCCCTGGACGCCTGGCAGCAATCACTCCAGGCCAGCCCGCGCAGTGAATTTGCACCGGGAATCCTGCTCAGACTGGCCCGCCACCAGGTTGAGATCGAGCACAAGCCCGATGCGGCCATGCCCTATCTGGATCGGCTGCGAAGCGACTACATCAAGGCACCGGAAGCCGCCGAGGGACTGCTCCTGAGGGGCCAGTTGCTGAGGAAACAGGCCCGACGCCCCGCCGATTTGAAAGACGCCATGGCGGAGTTCAACCGCGTCATCGATCTTTTCCCGGGCGGGCCTTCCTGCGCGGAGGCACGCCTCCTGCTGGGCAGGGCCTGGCGTGACCAGGGACAGTGGAGCCGTGCCCTCCAGCAATTCCTGGATGCCTTCCGTCTCCACTCAGGATCTGCTGCCGCCCCCCAGGCCATGCTCGAGGCCGCCGAGACCCTCGACCTCATGGGGGATCTCCCGGGTTGTCTCAGGATGCTCCAGCGGTTGCGGATGCAGTCACCCCAGGCGCCTGAGGCCCAGGAAGCCGCCTGGCGCATGGCCGTCCGCGTGAAACACCGCCTCCAGAAACCGCCCTTCCGGAACGACGGCCCCTGGCCCGCAGGCCAACTCAAGTGGCTGAAGACTCCCACGCTCCTGGCCCTGGCCCCAGATGGGGATTTGCTGATCTTCCAGAAAGAGCTTGATCGTGCTTTCCGCCTGCACGGCAACGAATTGCAGCCGCTGGGTCCCGCGGCGCCAGGCACGGTCGCCATGCTGGCCGACCCTGCCGGGGCGATCTGGATACTGACCAGGAATGGCCTGCTCCGGGAGAATGTGGCCCCTCAGCCCCTCGGCGCACTCGGTGCCATCTCTGGAGCGGCCCTGGATCGCTGGGGCAACCTCTGGGTGGCTGATGCCAAGACCCCCGCCATCACCGTATTCGCCACCGAAGCGGGCTCCAGGGCCCTCGCCTCACCCACGGCCAATGCGCTCGCGCCCCTGCCCACGGGGGGCGTGGTGGTCGCCTCAGACGCAGACCGCAAGCTGCTCTTCCTGGACGTCGAGGGTCAGCCCCGGGTCATCGTTCCCTACGGCAAGGACCTGCCCGGTCCCTTTCGCAGGGTGCTCGCCCTGTCCGCGGATGGCGTCGGCCAAGTGGCCGCCCTGGTCGATGGCGGTGATTTTGGTCAAGGCGTGGTGATCTTCGGCCCTGATGGTGCCGTGCTCCGCCAGGCCACCTTCAAGGCCCTGGGCGTCAACGGCAACATCACTTCCCTCGCCCTCGATCATTCCGGTGGCGTGATCCTCTGCGACCGCCGCAATGACCTTCTCCTCCGATTGAACTGACATGCGATTCCGGCCCCTGCTGTTCATCCCTATCTTCTGTGCCACCTTGTGGGGCCAGGACCCCGCGCTCAAAGACGCGTTCGTCCAGGCCAAGGCGCTCTGGGCCACGCAAGGGGACCGGGAAAATGCCACGGCGCGCTTCGACAGCGTGGTGGCCGCCCTTGCGTCCAAGGCCGCCGGACTGGAGCCCGAGTGGGTCCAGGTGCTCTGTGAAAGCTATAACTGGCTGGCCATCCTCGATGACCGCAGCGCCCAGAACAAGGCCAGAACCCAGGTACGCCTGCAGGCCCTCATCGACCTTAATCCCGATTTCGAGTTGGATCGGGCCGTGACCTCCCAGCGGCTCCTGGCACTTTACGATCGCTTGAAGGGTGAGAAATACGCCTTGGTCAAGCTGAGCTACACCCCAGAGGGCGGCCGCCTCCTGGTGGATGGCAAGTCCAGTGCCCTCCTGGCGCGCCAGTACCTTCCTTTCGGAACCCACAAGCTCACCTATTCCCGGGCGGGTCACACCTCCTCGGAGATCGTCCTGGACCTTGGCCTCCATGACGTGAAGTCCGCCGATTTGAAGCTCACCCGGACGGCATCCACCGTCACGCTCTACACCCAACCGAGCGACGTCGAGGTCCTGCTGGATGGTCAGAGCATGGGCTTCGCTACCGGGAGGGCCGGTCCTGAGGCCGCTTTCCTGGCCATCAAACTGGGCTTGCGACCTGAGGACCTATCGGCCCCCTTCGTCATCCCCCAGCTAGCACCCGGCAAGCACCGCCTCGAGCTACGGGCACCCTGCCTGAGGACCAAGGCGCTCGAACTGGGCCCTGAATGGGCAACGCCCCTCGCAGACCGCACCATCGAACCCATCCGCATGGACCCCTCTCGGGGCACGTTATCGGTCAGCTCCGCCTGGCCAGGTGGTGAGGCGTTCCTGTCCGGACAGAGTCGCGGAACATTGCCGCTGGCGAGTGTTCCGGTCTGTTCGGGCTCCTATGACCTGCTGGTCCGCTTCCCTCTGGGCGCCTTCTTCCGCCGCATCACCGTGGAAGAGGGCAAGACCCTGAACCTGGAGGTTCGTCCCAAACCGCGCATCGCCTTCCTCGGTCTCGAGGGTGGCGACTTCACGGGCCGCGCCAGGTTCGTCTCCCACCTTGAATCCCTCGGCGACCGGTTGCAGCAACTGGCCTTTTTGCCTGCCCGGGCAGGTGAATCAGCGGCCAATGCCCTGGTCCGCCTGAAGACCTCCCGGGAAGCGGAACTGGTACTGATCGCCAGGCCGGTTCCAGATAAGGTCATCCACCAGGTGGAACTCACCCTGGCCACCCTGGATGGTGAAGAGGAACGCCTAGTGGTGAAACCACTGGAGGAGGACCCCTTGGGTTCTCTCGCGGCGCGCCTGAATGCGGTACCCCTCGTCCAGAGACCAGGTCTGGGTTTCTCGGTCTTGGACCTTGCAGGCGAGCCCGGTCCCTGGGTGCTCGCCGCCTCAGAAACAGCGCTGAAGGCAGGGTTGCAGGTCGGCCGGCCCATTCTCAAGGTCCAAGGGAAGACCCTTGCAACCGCGCAAGAACTCCAGGAAGCGCTGGAATCCGTCAAGGAGCCTGTATCCATTCTCCAGGAGGGTGGCACGACGGCTTTGCCCCTCCAGTGGGAAGCCCTCGAAATCCCCCTGGGTTCCAAGGATCTCTGCTATCCGGCCTTGCTCGCCCAGTTGCGCCTCCAGTATGCGGGCGCCAAGGGTGACCAGGCCAACCTGATCAAACTCAACATGGCGCTCATCCTGATGCAGTTCCGGAAGTTCGACAAGGCCATCGAACTGCTGCGCGATGCCAGGCTGACCGCCGTCCAGGGAGTGAGCCAGGGCACCATCGATTACCAAACCGGCATGTGTTTCCTCCAACTCGGGTCGACCTATCAGTCCGAAGCCATGCAGGCATTCCGCCAGGCACTGAAGTATCCTCAGGCAACCCTACTCGGTCCCGATGGCCCTCAAGTAGCCCCTCTGGCCAGGCAGGCACTCGAAGACTTGAAGTGAGGCGGAGGAATCCATGAATCACCAACGCGGCGAAGGCAAACTCGGATGCATCGTCTCCCTGCTCGTCCTGGGCATCGTGGGCGCTGCGGCCATCAAGGCCGTTCCGGTCTATTACGGGAACAGCGAACTGGTCGATGCCTGCGACTTCATTGCCAGCGGTGCCAGCCGGAAACCCATCGAACTCGTCGAGAAAGAAGTGAAGGACAAGGCGCGGGAACTTGGCATTTTCGAAGCCCTGATGGACAAGAACGCGATCCGCGTCACCAAGTCCAGCAACGGCGAATCCGGCACCTGCACCGTGACCCTACGCTATAAGCGGACCATCGATTTCTATGGGGCCTACAAGTGGACCCTGGTGACTGACAAGCGCATCTCCAGGCCAATCCTGGAAAACATTGGCTGATCCACCCTTGCGGTCAGGGCCGCCACGCGGCACCCTGCCCTCATGCCTCTGTCACTTCCTGAAGACAACCACCTGGCTCCCCGTGGGCATTTGCACCCCGTCCGGATCCCTGGTTCCAAGTCCATCACCAACCGGGCCCTGCTTCTTTCGGCCTTGGCCTCCGGCAGCAGCCATCTCCGGGGAGGCCTCGAGGCCGAGGACACCCGCTGGATGCGCCAGGCTCTGCGAGGTCTGGGTTTCCCTGTTCAGAAAGCCGCTGGCTCCTGGTCCCTCCTGGGGGGGCAGAGGCCCCAGGCCCAGGCGCCACTCTGGCTCGGAGCCTCAGGCACCACCCTACGCTTCCTATTGCCATGGCTTGCTCTCGCGGGTGAGGGTCGGCTAAGGCTGGAGGGAGACCCAAGGCTCTTCGAGCGGCCCTTGGGGCCATTGCTGGAGCCGCTCCAGGATCTGGGGGCGAAGTGGTCCCCGGATGCCACCGGAGCCTGGCTCGACCCGGTCCCGGTCCCCCCGCGTCGCCTAGAGCTTTGCGTGGATGCCCGCCTCAGCAGTCAGTTCCTGTCCGGGCTGGCCATGGTGGCCGCAGCACTGCCGGAGTCCAGCCGACTCACCTGGACCGAAGTCGCCAGCCCCAGCTACCTGACCCTCACCACCCAGTGGCTGCGCTGCTTTGGCTGCGCCGCAGAGCTTGAAACGGGCCAATGGCGCATTCCTGGCGGCGCCCTCGAACCGAGAGATCTGGACCTGCCCGGGGACTGGAGCGGGGCCGCGGCCTTCCTGGCAGCGGCTGCAGCCACCGGGCGCAGTCTCAGGCTGGGACCCCTCGACCCCGAGGACACGCAGGGGGACCGGGCCATGGTGGCGATCCTGACCTCCGCTGGATGCAGCTTCCACTGGCCTGAGCCCCAGCTCCTGGAAGCCTCCGGCAAGCTGGTGCGGGGGCTGGATGCGGACTTGACGGACTGCCCGGATCTGGGACCCGTGCTTGCAGCCCTGGCGGCCCTGGCCCCGGGATCCTCCGAATTGCGAGGCCTCCAGACCCTCCGACTGAAGGAGTGCGACCGCCTGGACGCCTCGGTGGAATTGGTCGAGTGGCTGGGTGGCCAGGCGGAAGTCATCGGGGACCATACCCTGCGCATCACGCCAGGAACGCCTGCCAGGCAGCGGGCACCGTTCGACCCGAGGAATGACCACCGCATGGCCTTTGCGGCGGCCCTCGGCGGCCTCCGTTGGGGAGGGGAGCTCCGAAACCCTCAGTGCGTCGCCAAGACCTTCCCGGAGTTCTGGACTGTCTGGCGGGACATGCTCGGATGCTGAAGGCTGCCTGGCTGGGTGACTGGATTGCTCCCTGGGGACTTGACCGCGGGCGGCGCTGGGGCGACTCAGCCTGGGCGCTTGCGGCCATCTCGCAGGCCTGGCTGCTGGGCGGCCGGGAGGGTCGCTGGCCACGACTGGCGCAGGAATCCCGTCGGCAGGAGGGTCCCAGGGTGTTGGCGGCTCCCTCCGAGTTCGGGTCCTGTCCGGATCCAGCCTGGGTCGCCCGTCTGCGCCACGGCAGCGGTGCGGTGCCCGCCGGGCAGCGAGGCCCGCGGGAGGACGAGCTCCTGGTCTGGGCCTGGGAAGCCCTGCTATTGGGCGACGGAACCCCCTGGATGGCGGCCGGTTCGGTACTCCTGGACCTGCCCCAGCGTCTGAGATGGGTGCCGCTCCTGGGCGCTGTGGATGATGAGGGGAGGCTCCACCTTCCGCCCTACCTCGACCTGGTTCCATCCGAATGCCATTCCCTGCCCCTCGGCTGGTGGGAAACCCTTCTGCGGCAACAGGACCCGGAAGGCAGGCTGCTGCCTGAAGGACCCCTGGATCCAGGGCTGCCCTGGCCAGTCATCCAGCGTCATGCGGAACCCCTGCTCCTGCCCCACCTCCCAGAGGATCTGGCGCCCCATCGAGGCTCTGGCTGGCTGTACGAATCCCCTGGCGGCGGCTGGATGATGGACCCCGGGATCCGGGCCTGGGCCCGGGGCTTTGGCGCTTCCTCTCGGGGTTTGGCCCCCCTGGTTCCAATGCACCTGGGCGCAGGCCAGCCACCGGAGGTCGATCTGGCCGGGGTCCTGAGCCTCCAAATGCCCACCAGCCCTCCGCCTGGCTGGGCGGCATCCCTGGAGGCAGATCTTCAGGAGGATCTGCAGCGTCCCGAGCCACCACCCGCCTCAGGCCACCCTACCTGGGACCGGCTGCGGATGCGCTGGGGCGGAGAGGCTCCGGGAAGCGGCGAAGGCTATCCCCCCTGGGGCACTTCGGCCCACCCCTGCGCGGATCCGTTCCACTGGATGGCCCAGGGACAGGAATTCAATCGGGTCTGCGAGGCCGAAAAGGGCCTGCGGGCCTTCACCCTGGCTCATGCCCACTTCCTCCGGCTGAGAGCTGTGGACTGGGCGCTGCGGGCTGCTTCCAACGCGGCCCTCATGGCCCTCCAATGGGCAGACCTGCCTGCCCACGGCCGTTGGGCGGCCCTGCGCGGAG
>CAIQPH010000020.1 GCA_903873655.1 uncultured Holophagaceae bacterium
AGCGTCATCCAGTTGTTGCCCAGCTGGAAGGCCAGTCGGGTGAGATCCCTGACGCGTTCTCCAAGACTCATAAACCTACCTCCAGAACCCGGTGGACAAGACAGACGACATCCGAGTGTGAAATGCTCTCAATAACCCTAACTTTCCTACCAGGACCTCCGCAAGCCTCGACTCGATCTCATGACTCCACAAATCCATTGATTTCAATCACCACGACTCTGGGTTGTGACTGATGCCCAGGCCCTGGTGGCACTGGGTCCCAGGCTCTACTGGACCAGCAGGCGGAGGAAGGCCGCTCCGTACTGCTGAAGCTTTTTCGGTCCCACCCCGCTCAAGGCCAAGAGTTCTGCCTCGGTGCCCGGGCGGAACCGCGCCATCTGCTGCAGGGTGGCATCGCTGAAGATCACATAGGCCGGCACGTTCCGGGCGTCCGCCAGTTGCTTGCGCAGGACCTTCAGCTCGCGGTACAACGCCTCCTCGCCGTCCGCCGGTCCCGATGGCAGCGGTGGGCGGCTTCCCCGGGGCGACCCCTGTCTGGCCTTGCCCGGCGCGGGCGCTGCGTGGAGGGGGTCGGCCCCGCTGCAGACATCGCAGGAGGCGCCACAGGGCTCCATCCGCTCCCCGAAGTGGGCCAGCAGGGCCTGGTGGCGGCAGCGCGGCGACTCCGCCAAACGGAAGAGGTCCCGGGTCTGCCGCTGCTGCGCCAGGGCCAGGGCGGCTTCCAGCCCATCGGTGAAGCGGTCGTAGCTGAGCACATCGCCCCAGCCGTAGAACATCACACAGTCGGCGTCGGCGCCATCACGCCCGGCGCGGCCGATCTCCTGGTACCAGCCTTCCACGCTCTTGGGCATATCGCGGTGGATGACGTAGCGGATGTTGCTCTTGTCGATGCCCATGCCGAAGGCCACGGTGGCCACGATCACATCCACGTCGTCCCGCTGGAAGGCCTCCTGTGCGGCGGAGCGGGCCGCAGCATCCATGCCCGCGTGATAGGCGGCGGCGCGGACCCCTTCTCCGGACAGGAACGCCGCCGTGGCGTCCACGGCCTTGCGGGACAGGCAGTAGATGATGCCGCTTTCCCCGCGCCGGGCCAGGACCAGGCGCAGCAGGGCCTCCCGCACGGGGGGCAGGCCCTCGGCGCCCTTGCGGTAGGCGCTGAGGCGCAGGTTGGAACGGAAGAAAGAGCCCTGCACGTCCAGGGGGTGGCGCATTTCCAGCTGGGTGGCGATGTCCTTGCGCACCTCCGGCGTGGCTGTGGCCGTCAGGGCCAGCACCGGCACCTTCGGGAAGCGCTGTTTGAGCCCCGCCAAGGTGCGGTAGGCCGGGCGGAAGTCGTGGCCACAGTGGCTGATGCAGTGGGCTTCATCCACGGCGATGAGGCGCAGATCCACCTCGCGCAGCAGATCCGCCAGGTAGAGTTCGAGCCCCTCGGGGGCCGCGTAGACCAGTTCCACTTCGCCGTTCTTCAGGGCCCGGATGCGCTCCCGGCGGGCTTCCGCGCTGAGACTGGAATTGAGAAACGTGGCCCGCAGACCCGCCTCCGTCAGGGCATCCACCTGGTCCTTCATGAGGGCGATGAGGGGGGACACCACCAGGGTCACGCCTCCCAGCAGCCTCGCGGGCAGCTGGTAGGTGAGGGACTTCCCCGCGCCCGTGGGCATGATGCCCACCACGTCCCGGCCTGAAAGCACGGCTTCGATGATGGCCCGCTGCCCTGGGCGGAAGGTCCCGTAGCCGAAGGTCGCTTTCAGGGCCGCCTCGAGGTCGGGTTGGACCTCCAGTTCCACGGCCAGGGCCTTGAGTGCGGCTAGGGAGGCGGGCCCGAAGGCGGCAGGTTCCCGGCGGTAGCGATCGCGCAGGGCATCAAGGCCCCGGCGGCAGGCGGTCCGGTCCCCGCGATCCAGGAGGGCCCGCAGCAGGCCGATGTCCAAAGTGACCGGCACGGCTCAGCATCCGCAGTCGAGCAGCGGTCCGATGGCACTCCAGAACGCGAGCATTTCTTCGGGCTTTCCGAAAGTGACGCGGATGTGATTGGGCAAGCCGTAGCCGTGCATGGGCCGCACGATCACGCCCCGCTGGAGCAGCGCCTTGAAGAGATCGGCCGCCGGATAAACCGTCTCCATCAGCACGAAGTTGCCACTGTTTCCGGTGAGCTGGCAGCGGTGCCGGGTGGCTTCGAGGTGGAACGCCGCCCGGGCCTCTGCGTTTCTCTGCCGGCAGAAGGCTTCGAAGGCCAGATCCTGGACGGCGACTTCCGCTGCAGCCTGGGCCAAGAGGTTGGTGTTGAAGGGGCTGCGGACCCGCTCGAGCAGGCTCAGCAGTTCCGTGGAGCCGAGGCCGTAGCCCATGCGCAGGGCGGCAAGGGCATGGATCTTGGAGAAGGTATGCAGGACCAGCAGGTTCGGACGCTCATCCAGGTAGTCGGCGGCATCCGCGTACTCCCCTGGCTCCTCGTATTCGGCGTAGGCCTGATCCACCACCAGGACGATGTCTTCCCGCAGATGGCGGACCAGGTGAGCGAGGGCACTGGCTTCGACCCGGATACCCGTGGGATTGTTGGGATGAGCGAGGTAGACGAGGCGCGTATCGGGGGCCACGGAGCGAAGGAGGTCATCCACATCCAGATCCGTGGCCGTGGCCCTGGATTCGATGACGCGCCCACCGGCGGTCTGGGTGGCGATGCCGTACATGGCGAAGCTGTGCTTCGGAATCACGGCACTGCCCCCATCCAGGAAGGCGGCCTTGGCGACCATCTCCAGCAGTTCTGTGCTGCCGTTGCCCAGCACCACCCGGTCCAGGGCCACGCCCTTGCGTTCCGCGATGCGCTTGCGCAGGTAGAACCCATCGCTGACGGGGTACAGGTTGAGGCTCTCGAATTCCGTGCCGGCCACCACGGCGGCCACCCTTGCCTTCACGGCCTCGGTGGGGCCCCAGGGGTTCTCGTTGGAGGCCAGCTTGATGATGCGGGTGAGGCCAAGCTCGCGTTGGACTTCCTGGATGGGCTTGCCGGGCACATAGAGCGGGATTTTCGAAACTCGCTCGAACCCCGGGATGCCGGTCAAACCCGCGCTCATCACGCGGGCCGCTCTGAAAGGACCTTGTCCACGATCCCGTATTCCAGGGCCTCATCGGCGCTCATGAAGAAGTCCCGGTCCATGTCCTTCATGACCTTCTTCAAGGATTGCCCCGTGTGCTTGGCGAAGGTGGCCGCCAAGTTTTCTTTAAGGCGCTGGATCTCCTTGAAGGTGATCTCGATCTCCGTGGCCTGGCCCTGGGCGCCGCCACTGGGCTGGTGGATCATGATGCGGGCGTTGGGCAGGGCGAAGCGCTTGCCCTTGGTGCCGGCGGACAGCAGATGGGCGCCCATGGAAGCGCACTGGCCGATGCAGTAGGTGACGATATCGTTCTTCACGAACTGCATGGTGTCGTAGATGGCCAGGCCCGCAGTGACGCTGCCGCCGGGGCTATTGATGTAGATCTGGATGTCCTTGTCCGGGTCCTCGCTCTCCAGGAACAGCATCTGGGCGACGATGGCATTGGCCACATTGTCGTCGATGGCCGTGCCCAGGAAGATGATGTTGTCCTTCAGCAGCCGCGAGTAGATGTCGTAGCTGCGCTCGCCGCGGGGGGTCTGCTCGATGACGATGGGGGGATAGTAGCTGCTGGGCATGGGCCCTCCGGCTGATCGATCAGAATAGCAAGAAGGCGCCCGGAGGCGCCTTCCGTTCCAGCTCCTAAACGGCAGACTACTTCTTCGCCGGGGCTTTCTTCCTGGCTTTGGGCTTCGCCTCAGCCTCAGCCTCGGTCTCGTGATCGTGGTCACAGTCGGGGCCATGGACATGATCCGTGGATGCGACCGCGACGGGTTCACCGCCTTCCTGGCCTTCGAGATCACCGCCCTCCAGCCCACCTGCATCGAAGCGGTTCACAGGAATCCCTGCCTCCCGCTTGCGCTCCAACTCGACCAGGGCCTCGAAGGCAGCCTGGTCCAGCAGTTCTTCGGTGACCTGGGCGGTAGTGAGCAGGCGGTCGAAGATGCGATCAGTCCGCAGCCGCCCCTTGATCTCGGTGGCATTGCCGCGACGCTCCATCTCGGCCTTGAAGGCTTCGAAGGGTTGCTGGATATGGTTCTCGGCCATGAAGGTGCGGAGCTCGGCGTCGATATCGGCTTCGGGGACTTCGATGGCTTCCACGTTGCCGATAGTCTGCAGCAGGTAGCCGCTGCGGACCGCCCGCTCAGCGTCGTTGAGGCGGTACTGGCGATAGGCCTGCCAGTTCACCTTCTTGGGATCCAGGCCCTGGCGGGAGACATGCTGGGCGAACTCCTGGCAGTAATCGTCGAGCTGCAAGCCCACCATCGAGCGGGGAACCTCGAAGGGGGCCGCGTCCAGCAGCATGTCGAGCATGGTGGTGTGCAGGCGGGCCAGGGCATCCCGCTCGGCGGCCTCCTCGAGATCCTTGGCCACGGCTGCCTTCAGTGCTTCGAGGTTCTCGAAGGCGCCCATGTCCTTGGCGAAGTCATCACTCAGCACGGGTACTTCCTTGCGGCGCAGATCCTTGACCTGGACTTCATAGGCCAGTGTCTTACCGGCCAAGACGGTGTTCGTGTCGTTGAGGGGATGGGTGAGGCTGAAGGATTTCTTCTCGTCGATCTTGAGACCCAGCAACTCGGCGTCGAAGGGTCGGGTCCCATCGATTTCCAGGGCCTGATCATGGTAAGTCTGGGCCTTCAGGCCCTGGGGTTTCACGCGAATGTCGCAAGTGGCGACCAGGCCTGTCGCCACGGTGCCGTTCTCCACGGGCAAGTGTTTGACGGCCCGCTGGCGAAGGCCTTCGAGATTTTCCAGGACCGTGGCTTCGTCGATGGCCCGCTTCTTCTTGGTCAAGACCATGGACTTGTAGTCTGGCACCGGAACTTCAGGTGCCACGTCGAACTGGGCCCGGAACACCGCGTCGGTGCCCTCCTTCAGGTCAAGCTTCTCCAGCGAGGGATGGGAAATAGGCATGGCGCCAGTCTCCTGGGCAGCCTTCATGAAATGCTTCTCCACCAGCTGCTGGGCCACGTCCGACTGGATCTCGCGGGCGTACTTCTGCATGAGGACCGGACGCGGGGCCTTGCCGGGACGGAAACCGGGAATGCGGACCTTCGGCGCGATCTTCGCGACCACCTCGTTGAAGGCGGCGCTCACCTCGGAGGCGGGCACTGTCACCTCGACGGCCTTGCGGGTGGGGGACTGGTGGTGGAGGGTGGCCGGCATGGATGCTCCGTGATGCGGGTAAATGCTGTGGAGTATTCGGTCTTTTCTCACGCTCCAAAATCGCCGAAGGCGATTTTGGAGTGGTGCGAACGGTCGGACTCGAACCGACACGGTGTGAACCGCTGGAACCTAAATCCAGTGCGTCTACCAGTTCCGCCACGCTCGCAAAAAGCCGAATTGTCAAACCGGTGGTGCGCCCAGAGCGACTCGAACGCCCGACCCTCAGGTTCGAAGCCTGATGCTCTATCCAGCTGAGCTATGGGCGCGCACCGAATCCCCTAGTCTACCTGGAACGCTCTGGGGCTTCGACCCCAAGGTTGGCTGGATAGAGCGCCGGATGCTGAAGGCTCTATCCAGCTTCACCCGTGGTCTATCGGACGCGCCTTCTGGCGCGTCCTCCCGCTCGCCTCGCTCGCGGAGGCCGGAGCCGGGCGCGCACTGGGCCGACCGCCGGATCGCGGAATGGCCTGCGGGGCAGGCCAATGAAGCGAGGATCCGGCGAGGAGGGCATGGGGGTCTACCTTGAAGGGCCGGTGGCTTCGACCCCTGGTTTGCCTGGATGGGGCCCTGGGTCAGGGAGCTGCCTCCGCCAGGCACCAGGCATCTTCGGCACCGTTCTGCCGGAGCCGGGCCAGCGCCAGGTCATCCAGTCCCATGTCCAGCGCGGCGTCGAATTCGGTCCCCAGGTCACAGGGGACCAGGCCGGGATCGTCCGTGCCGAGGGCGCAGCGGACGCCGGCGAC
>CAIQPH010000021.1 GCA_903873655.1 uncultured Holophagaceae bacterium
CCCGCACTCGATACCTCTCAGTATCAAGTGCGGTGACTCAAACAAAGGTCCCACTATTTTGAGCGCACTACACTAGGTCCTTGGTCAGGAAGCCGACCAGTTTGCCGAAGTCCAGCTGGCCTGACTGGATAGCTTGCTGGAATGCCGCAGCCTTGTTCAGCAATTCAGAATGGATGATTGAGTGCTCGGCGGCATCCGGGTAGCGGGCCTCCCTCAGGAGGCCCTCCTCGTCGTGGAAATGCTGCGCGGTGTGGGCCAGCAGTGTCTCCAGGCGAAGCGAGACTTCGGCCAACGGACGATTCTCGGCCAGCACGGACATCAGGGCACTGGCCAGCTGGAACAGCCGCCGGTGCTGAGTGTCGATGAGGGGATGGCCGCTGGTGTAGGCATCCTCCCAGATCATCTCCAGAAGAGAGCGTTCGACCAGGGGCATGGAACCCGGACGCACCGGGGTGGGAGCGGCAACCACGCAGTTCCGCCCTTCGGCCTTGGCCCGGTAGAGGGCCTGATCGGTGCGCGCGATCCATTCTTCGAAGCCTTCGCCGAGGGCGTATTCCGATACACCCAGGCTCATGGTCACCTGTCCCACATTCGGGAAATCGACGGCAGCCATCGCGGCTCGAAGCTTCTCTGCCAGGCCCAGGGCTCCCTCAATCCGCGTGGCGGGGGCCATCACCAGAAACTCCTCGCCGCCCCACCGGATCAACGCATCCGAGAGTCGCAGATGTTGGCGGACGGTCTGGGCGGTGCTGGCCAGGACCACATCCCCGGCGCCATGTCCGAAGGTGTCATTGACCCGCTTGAAATGATCCAGGTCGAACATGATCAGGGCGAGAGGATCGCGCCGCCGGTGGGCCAGGGCGATCTCGGACAGGACGGCCTCCTCGAAGCGCCGTCGGTTCCAGGCTCCGGTCAGCCGGTCCGTCGAAGCGGCCTGCTCCAGCTGTTCGAGAGCCCGCTGGAGGCCCTTGTTCGCCACTTCGGCAGTGCGGCGGGCCTCCTCGAGGTCCTGGAGCCGCGCCGAGAGTTCCGCATTCCGTTCCTGCACCAGGATTTCCAGGTCATGGGCCTGACGCGCGGTGGCCGCCAATTGAGCCACCTCCGTGCTCCGCCGAACATCTGACATCCTGCTGAGCATGCCCCAGCCCAGCGCCAGGGTGAGGAGCAGCAGAGCGAACTCCAGCTCGGTCAGGCTGGCGGTGCGGCTCAACCAGCCTGCCATGAGGGCCACCAGGGAACCGCAGCAAACCACCAGGGCCAGGATCGCGGCCACCAAGGCATACTTGTTCGCGACCCCTTCCTTCCGGGTGCGGAGCCCAGCTAAAAGCGTCAGGAGAGCCAGCAGGGACGCCATGGCCATAAGAGCGCCCGCCAGCATGGTCTGGAGGCTCAAGGGCGGAGATGCCGGCACAGGCGGAGTGAGGAGAGGCACAAGTAGGAGCATGATACCTTCCTCAGCGGCGCCGCTTGAAGAAGGATTGAATCTGCTCCCGACATTCCACTTCCAGCAGGCCCCCCTGGAAGTCGAAGCGGTGGTTGAGGGCCGCGCCGTCCAGCGTCGCCAGCCAGCGGCTGACGCCCACCTTCGGGTCGGACGCGCCGTACACCACCCGGCTGACCCGGGCATGGATGAGGGCGCCGAAGCACATGAGGCAGGGTTCCAAAGTCACGTAGAGGGTGGCGCCCGTGAGCCGGTAGTTCTTGGCCCAGGCTCCGGCGCTCCGCAAGGCCAGAATCTCGGCGTGGGCGGTCGGATCATCCATGCGCACCGGCTGATTGTGCCCCCGGCCCAGCAGGGCGCCTTCGGAAACCACCACCGCGCCCACCGGAACCTCATCCAGACGGTCCGCCTGCTCGGCCTCCTGAAGGGCGAGCTTCATGAAGTAGATGTCGTCGCCGCTCCACATGATGGGAATAGTGTGGCGTACGCTTGGGGGCTGTGGGCTGAAGGCTGTGGGCCGTAGGAAGGAATTCCTGAGGTGGCGCCTTGCGCCACACGTTCCTTTCCGTTTTGCGCCGACTCATCCGGGAATTTCGGCCGGGAATAGCCCAAACTCCTGATCGCCGCGGTCCGAAGGAGCGCATCAAGATTAGTTCCCACAGCCCACAGCCCACAGCCCCTACAAAACTACGCCGCGTATCTGCGAAACAAAGGAGCAGTATGGCCGAATTTCCCTTGAAGAAAAAGGCTGATCCTCGTTTTCCAGGACCGCTAGACTCGCCTTAGGTCCGGAAGGGCCGAGTCATTCTCACGACCCCGCGGCGGCTTGGCCCTCGCGGGGTCTTTGCAAAGCCACCGAGCCTTGGGAGGCACATGCGCGCGCACTTGATCCTGAAGGACGGGACCATCTTCCGCGGGCGGGCGCCGTTGGGCTTCGGCGGCGGGGGTGAGGCTGTTTTCACCACGGCCATGGCGGGCTACCAGGAGATCCTCACGGATCCGAGCTTCGCCGGGCAGATGGTCTGCATGACCTTCCCCGAGCAAGGGATCTACGGCATTCACGCCGACCTAAACGAAGGCACTCGGCCCTGGGCCACGGGCTTGCTCTGCCGGAGGCTGACCCTCGCACCCGACCATGCCCGCTGCGAAGGCGATCTGGCCGGCTGGCTCAAGCGCCACCACATCCCCGTGCTGACGGAACTCGACACGCGGGCCCTGACCCAGCACCTCCGCGACCAGGGCGCCCAGCCCTCGCTGATCTGGACCGAGCTCGATGGCGGCCTCGAGGCGGGGGTGGCCAAGGCCGAGGCTCTGCCCGACATGACTGGCCAGGCCCTCTGCGCGGGGGTGAGCTGCAAGCAGCGCTACGAGTTGAATCCCGGCGGCAGTTTTCGCGTGGCGGTGCTGGATGGCGGGATCAAGCTCAGCATCCTGAACCAGCTGGTGGCCGCAGGTCTGCACCTGGAAGTCTTCCCCTGGAATGCCCCGGCCGCCGAGTTGACGGACAAGCGCTTCCACGGCCTGTTCCTGAGCAACGGCCCCGGCGATCCGGCAGCGCTGCCGGGGATGCAGAAAGAGGTGGAGGCCTGCATTGGCCAGTTGCCCATCTTCGGCATCTGCCTGGGCCATCAGCTGCTGGGCCAGGCCTTCGGAGCCCGCACTTTCAAACTCAAGTTCGGACACCGCGGCGCCAACCAACCCGTCCATGACCTGATGACGGGCCGCATCGAGATTACGGCCCAGAACCACGGATTCGCGGTGGACGAGGCCAGCTTGCCGAAGGATGTGGAAGTCACCCACCGCCACCTCAGTGACGGCACGGTCGAGGGCCTCCGGCACACGCGGCTGCCTATCTTCTCTCTGCAACACCATCCGGAGGCGAGTCCTGGTCCCCACGATGCGCATCCCGCCTTCAATCGCTTTGTGGCGCTGCTCCAGGAGTACCACCATGCCTAAGCGGACGGATCTGAAAAGCGTGCTGGTGCTGGGCTCGGGGCCGATCCAGATCGGGCAGGCCTGCGAGTTCGACTATTCGGGGACCCAGGCCCTGAAGGCCCTGCGCGAAGAGGGCATTCGAACGATCCTGCTGAATTCTAACCCTGCCTCGATCATGACCGATCCGGGCCGCTCCGACGCCACCTACATCGAGCCCCTCACCCTGGCGGTGCTGGAGAAGGTCATCGAGGCCGAAAAGCCCGATGCCATCCTGCCCACGGTGGGCGGCCAGACGGCCCTGAATCTCGCCATGGAGGCGCATGACAGCGGACTGCTGGAGCGCACGGGCGTCGTCCTCATCGGCGCCCAGCCCGAGGCCATCAAGCGCGGCGAGGACCGGCAACTCTTCAAGGCACTCATGGACGACCTCGGCCTGGAGACCTGCCGCGGCGGCTTCGCCCACAACATGGGCGAGGCCCGGGATCTCCTCAAGCTCACCGGCTTCCCCTCTATCATCCGCCCCAGTTTCACCCTGGGCGGCAGCGGCGGCGGCATCGCCTACAACGTCGACGAGTTCGAGGTCATCGTGGCCCGGGGCCTCGACCTGAGTCCCACCAAGCAGGTGCTCATCGAGGAGAGCATCCTGGGCTGGAAGGAGTTCGAACTGGAGGTGGTGCGCGACCTCGACGACAACGTCGAGGTGATCTGCTCCATCGAGAACCTGGACCCCATGGGCGTCCACACCGGCGACAGCATCACGGTGGCACCCGCGCTGACGCTCACGGATCCCGAGTACCTGCGCATGCGCGACGCGGCCCTGGCCGTCATCCGCGCCGTGGGCGTGGAAACAGGCGGCTCCAACATC
>CAIQPH010000022.1 GCA_903873655.1 uncultured Holophagaceae bacterium
CGGCAGTGCCCCCAGGGGGGTGACAGCCAGGACACGCAACGCGTGCCCTGGCGCCAGAGGGGCTTTGCCCCGATGGAAGTGCACCCCGCCATCATCGCCACTGATTCACGTATTCCAGGCGGGGTTCACTAGGACCGGATGACGCCCAGTTCCCGGCCCACCTTCGTGAAGGCCGCGATGGCGTGGTCCAGGTCTGCGCGGGTGTGGGCGGCGCTCAGCTGGGTGCGGATGCGGGCCAGCCCTTTGGGCACCACCGGGAAGAAAAAGCCGATGACATAGACGCCCTCGTCCAGCAGGCGCCGGGCGAACTCCTGGGCGAGAGGGGCCTCATACAGCATGACCGGCACGATGGGATGCTCGCCCGGCAGCAGCTTGAAGCCCGCCTGCTCCATGCCTGCGCGGAAGTACTTGGCATTCTCGTGGACCTGCCTGATGAGGCCCTGGCTGTTCCTCAGCAGGTCCAGCACCTTGAGGGTGGCAGCCACGATGTTGGGGGCCACCGAGTTGGAGAACAGGTAGGGGCGCGCCTTCTGCCGCAGCCAGTCGATGGCTTCCCGCCTGCCGGCGATGTAGCCTCCGGAAGCCCCACCCAGGGCCTTGCCGAAGGTGCCGGTCAGGAAGTCCACCCGACCCATGACACCGCAATGTTCGGGGGTACCTCGGCCATTCACGCCCATGAACCCCACCGCGTGACTGTCATCCACCATCACCATGGCCTGATATCTTTCGGCGAGATCGCAGATCTCGCCGAGCCTGGCGATAAATCCGTCCATGCTGAAAACCCCGTCTGTCACCACCAGCTTGAAGCGCGCGCCATCGGCATCGGCGGCCTGGAGCTGGGCCTCCAAATCGGCCATGTCGGAGTTGGCGAACCGGAATCGCTTGGCCTTGCAGAGGCGGATGCCGTCGATGATCGAGGCATGATTCAAGGCATCGCTGATGACAGCGTCCTCCTCACCCAGCAGGCCCTCGAAGATCGCTCCGTTGGCGTCGAAGCAGGAGGAGTATAGCTGGGTGTCTTCGAAGCCGAGGAAGGCCGCCAGCTTCTGTTCCAACTCCCGATGGATGTCCTGGGTGCCACAGATGAAACGAACCGAGGCCATGCCGAAACCATGGTCATCCATCCCGGCCTTGGCGGCCGCGATAACCTCGGGATGATTGGCCAGACCCAGGTAGTTGTTGGCGCAGAGGCAGACCACCTCCCTGCCGTTGGCGGTCAACCGGGGCTGCTGGGGCGAGGTGATGACCCGCTCGGTCTTGTAGAGCCCCGCCTCCTTCAGCTGTTCGAGCTCATGGTTGAGATGGGCCAGGTAGCCGGGGTTCACGGTGACCTCCTATCAGCAGAAGCTTGATAGGATACTGCGAGGTTCATCCGCTGCAGCTCGAGGGACCGCGTACCTTTGCGAACCGAAAAGGAATCGATCATGCGCACCGCCCTGTTCCTTCCCGCCCTCCTGCTCACCTTGGCCTGCAGCTCCAAGCTGGACCGCAGGAAGGCCGAGGACCTGATCCGTCCGCTCTACCCCGTGGTGGTCCCCGTCACGGTCCCCGAAAAGGCCTCCGCCGAAAAGGGCTCCCCCGCCCACTTGCGCCTTGCCGCGCTCAAGGACAACCTCGACAAGAGCGGCTGGTTTGAGTGTTCGGTCAAATCCGACGGTGGCCATGAGGTCTTCACCTTCCACCTGAAGCCCGATGCCCCCAAGGCCATCAAGGCCGCGCCCCAGGGGTTTTCGATGCCGGCCGCGGTGGCGGTCTTCGTGCGGGCCGTCCAGATGGAGCCCACCCGTGAAGGCGCCCGGGTGGTCTATGAGATCCGCCTGGAGAAGCCCACAGCCCAGTTCCCCCTGTTCCAGGCCCTGCACCAGGAGGCAAGGGTGGGTCAGACCAAGCCGCGCCATGCCACCTTCGAGCGGCGCCGGGGAGCCTGGGAACTGACCAGTACCGATGAGGTCTTCCGGAAGGCTGAGTAGCCCTTTGGAACACAGTCCCGCCTTCCGCTTGCGCCGATTCCTGAACTGGTTTCCCCTGGGGCTGACCTACGCGGCCATGTACATGGGCCGCTACAACTTCAACATCGTGAAGAACGACATCGGTGCCTGGTACCACCTGGACAAGGCCCAGATGGGACTCATCGCCTCGGCCGGTTTCTGGACCTACGGACTGGCCGTCGCGCTCAATGGACCCATCGCGGATCGCATCGGCGGCCGCAAGGCCATCCTGGCGGGTTCCCTGGGCGCGGCCCTGCTGAACCTGCTCATCGGGCTCATGTTCTTGAATGGAGATGGTTCCAGGGTGCTAGTCAGCATGAGCCTGCTCTGGAGCCTGAACATGTACTTCCAGAGCTTCGGGGCCCTGTCCGTGGTGAAGGTGAACAGCACCTGGTTCCACGTGAAGGAGCGCGGGGTCTTTGGCGGCATCTTCGGCATCATGATCAGTTCAGGGTATTTCCTGGCCACCACCATCGGTGCCTGGCTGCTGGCCAGCTTCCGCAGCTGGACCATCATCTGGTTCGTGCCCGCCGCCGCCATGGTCTTCATGTTCGCCGTGGACTGGTTCCTGGTGCGCAACCGCCCGAGCCATGCGGGCTGCAAAGACTTCGACACCGGGGACGGCTCCAATGCCGGCTCCGCCGAAGATGCACCCCTGCCCCTGGGTGACCTCGGGAGGAAGGTCTTCCACAACCCGATCATCGTGTCGCTGATCTTCGCGGAATTCTGCACCGGCTTCGTACGGCAGGGCGTGATGCTCTACTTCACCGAGTACCTGCAGGAGATCTACCACCTGGGCAAGAAGGAGTACCTGTTCTGGTGGACGGGCATTGCCTTCATGGGTGGCGGCATCCTGGGTGGCCTGCTCTGCGGCTGGATGAGCGACAAGCTGTTCCAGTCCCGCCGCCCGCCGGTGGCCTTCCTCTTCTACCTGATGCAGGTCGTGATGCTGGGCCTGCTGGGCCTCACCCTGGGCCAGGGCACCTCTGGCGGCCAGGTCTGGGCCGTGCTCCTGTTGGGCCTCACCGCCATGTTCATCTTCGGCGTCCACGGCATGCTCAGCGGCACCGCCAGCATGGACTTCGGCGGCCGCAAGGCTGCGGCCACAGTCACGGGCGCTCTGGATGGCATCCAGTACATCGGTTCGGGCCTCACTGGTTTCGGCCTGGGCTGGATCCTGAAGACTCATGGCTGGGATGGAATCGCCTTGCATGGTCACCAACCCGCCCACGCCTGGGTCTGGGTGGGCGCCATCATCCCCTTCAGTCTTCTCGGGGCCTTCATCATGACCCGCCTCTGGCACGCCAAGGCGGGGGCGGGGGCACACTGAAACGGGCTGTGGGCCGTGGGCTGCAGGCTATCGCTTCGCCAGCTGATCGAATGCTGACTTCAGTCCACTGTGAATGGCTTTCACGTCCTCTGCCTTCCAGAGTTTCTGGTCTTCGCGGACGAAGGTGGTGAGGTCGTTCCGATTGTCGAAGCGGGCCACGGGCAGGTGGTAGACCCTTGTGGCATGGCGGTCGCCTTCCAATAGCGTGCGCTCGACACGGATGGACCCAGGGTGGTCGCTCTGCGCCAGCAACCAGGCCATGTCGTCGCAGCCGTACTGGCCCAGCATCACCTCCATGGGCACGCTGTGATGGAGGATGCTGCCCTGACCATCCGGACGACCCCGTTCGATGTTCTTGCGGCGGCTCTCGGCGGGTTCCACCCAGACGTAGAGCACCGCTGCCTGTTCCAGGATGGCCGGTGACAGAGTCTGGAAGGCTGTCTCATAGCCGTGGGGTGGGCACAGCGGAAAGGCCGAGCCATGGGCACCGCCGCGGGCGGCCTCGATGACCAGGGTGCGACCAGCCTTGTCTTGGGCGTTCTGGCGATTGAGGGCGTCCAGTTCGGCACGACACTCGCCTTCCAGGATTTCAGCCATGCGCACCCGGAGGCGATGCGGGGTGTCCCCTAGTGGCTGGGCGAGACCGACCTTCGCGTGGGCCGCGTCCAGGCGGTCGAACAGGTGCTGGGCGGCGCTGGGCACCTCGATCTGGCGTCCGGCCAAGAGGTTGGCATGGTCCTCATTCAGCAACTCGATGAGGACGGCCCAGGTCCAGTTGTCGCGGAAGGGACGGTTGGGTCCCAAGTAGTAGGCGTAGTCCAATCCGTTCGCCTTCAACTCGTCGTCGATGCGGTGCATGAGGTGGACGTAGGGATAGTCGTCCAGCTGCAGGGTGGGCCCCAGGTGGAAATCGTTCCGGCACTGCTCGGGAGTCAGACTGGCCAGATAGCGGCGCACCTCCGACTTGCCCGAGGCCGGCAGGCTGAAGAGCAGGATGGTGTCGAGGAGTTGGGTCATGGGTTCCACCAAACGAATGCTAAATATGGCACGCCAGAAAGGAACGAAAATCACGGATGGAGCGGAGGTATGCTGAACCCTGGCGCTGCCCTCGTCTCCTCCGCCACCTCCATGCAGCCCGGCGAGTGTGGATCTTTTTTTTCAGGACTTCTCCAACCATGCGTGATCGCGAAATCGTCGAGCGCGTCCGGGACGCCACGGACTTGCTGACCCTGGTGGGTTCGGCGGTGAAGCTGCGCAAGCAGGGTTCGGCCCACGTGGGTCTCTGTCCCTTCCACGCTGAGCGCAGCCCCAGCTTCCAGGTGGTGCCCAACCGGGGTTTCTACCACTGCTTCGGCTGCGGCAAGCACGGGGATGCCTTCGCCTGGCTCATGGAACGAGAAGGGCTGACGTTTCCGGAGGCGCTGGAGCAGCTGGCTCGGGCCGCGGGCATCGACCTGCCCCAGCGCCGCGAGCGGCCCACCGCCGAGGTGGATCTGGAGACCCGCATGCGGGCAGCGCTGGATGCAGCCCAGGCCTTCTTCGAGGCACAGCTGACCAAGCATGAAGGAGCCCGGGCCTATCTCCGTGACCGTGGCTACTCTGGCCCCTTCCTTGCTGAAGCCGGTTTCGGTCTGGCTCCGGATGCCTGGGATGCCCTGGTGAACCACTTGCGCGGTATGAATTTTTCCGCCGAACTGCTGGAGCAGACGGGCCTGGCCAGCCGCAGCGAACGGGGCACTCAGATCGACTTCCTGCGCAACCGCCTCACCATCCCCATCCACGATGCCCGGGGCCGAATCGTGGCTTTCGGCGGCAGAGTGATGGGTGGAGGCTCCACCTCCGCAA
Organism: uncultured Holophagaceae bacterium; assembly: GCA_903873655.1. Taxonomy (GTDB): domain Bacteria; phylum Acidobacteriota; class Holophagae; order Holophagales; family Holophagaceae; genus Geothrix. Next base: position 5,164 of record CAIQPH010000022.1, read on the forward strand.
GCGAAGCGAGCGGGAGCGCGCAAGGCGCGCGATACGGTGGAGGACAGCCCAAGTACCTGAACACCCGCGACACGCCACTCTTCCACAAGGGGGGCACCCTCTTCGGCTTTCACCGGGCCAAGGGCGTCATGAAGGACGGGGCCCTGGTCGTGGAGGGCTATTTCGACGTGCTGCAGCTCCATCAGCAGGGAATCCACCAGGCCGTGGCGCCCCTGGGAACGGCCCTCACCGAGGAACACCTGCAGACCCTGGGCCGCTTCACCCGCCGGGTGATTCTCTGCTTCGATGGCGACGCCGCGGGCCGACGGGCCATGGAGAAGAGCCTGAGGATGGCCCTCCCGCTGGGCTTCGAGATGCGTCTGCTGGAGCTGCCCCAAGGCGAGGACCCTGATACCTGGTGTCTCAAGCTGGGTGGCGAGGCCTTCCACGACCTGCTGCGCGCGGCGCCGGATTGGACGGCCTTCATGGTGGACCGGGCCATGGAGGGTAAGGACCTGCGCCGGATCACCGACCGCATGGGCGCCTTCAAGGACCTGCTGGACTTCCTGCCCTACCTGCCCCGCACCACAGAAAGCCGCGACCTCTTCGCCAGCCTGGCCCACCAGCTCCAGGTGCCCCTGCAGGAGTTGGACCGGGCCGTACGGGGCCGGCAGGAGGCAGCCGGTCAACAATCGGGAGCGCCCACCCAGGCAGTTCAGGTCACAGCGGAGCTGGACGACCTCATCCGCGGACTCCTCCTGATGAGCACGGCCGGCCAGTGGCAACTTGTTCAGGGGGTACCCCCCGCCTGGTGGGAAAGCCTGGAGGGCGCGCCCCTGCTCCAGGCTCTGTTGGATGCAGAGGGGGATGTGACGCAGCTTCCCGAGGGCGCCATGGCGAGCCTCCGCCACCTGGAGGCCCAGGCCAGCCGTCAGGATGAGGCTGGCCGGGACACCGCGGCCCTGTTCGCCAAACTTGAAGGGCGTTATCTGGATCGCGAGCTCCAGGCCAACAACCGCCTGCTCCAGGATCCAGCCACCATCGTGGACCCTGCACTCATGAATCGGGTCATGACCAGGCAGAACGACCTCCTGGCCCGCCAGAAGGAGCTTTCCCGCCGACGACGGGGGCCGCGCTGACCACGCCACCAGCCCTGCCCCTTGCCTGAATCGATATTTTCCGTATACTGAAAAGTTCCGGACTCGGCCGGTACATTGGCCGAGTTCTGCATATCCCTCGGTCACCGGGTCCACCGGTCCGACGTTCGCAGCGCTCTTTGAGGTCCGAATGGTTCCGACGCCGCCCCGCGACAGCTACTACGCCCTGACCAAAGCCCTGATCTCCATCGGAAGGACAAAAGGATTCCTGCTGGTCGACCAGCTCAACGACTTCCTCCCCATGACCGCCTCCAACCCGGCGGATCTCGAGGTGGTCCTGGGCCTGTTGGCGCGTCTTGGCGTGGGTGTTGGCGCCACCGAAGAGGAAGCCCAGACCGCCCGCGAAGCCATCGAACCTGAATTCATCCTGGTGGACGGCGGCGGCAAGGCTGACAAGGATCTCGAAGTCGAGATCGACAGCCCCGACAGCGACAAGTTCAACGACCCGGTCCGCATGTACCTCAAGGAGATGGGTACGGTGCCCCTCCTCAAGCGCGAAGATGAAGTCGAGATCGCCAAGCGCATCGAAGTGGGTGTCCGCAGCGTCATGCGCGCCCTCTCCCGGTCGCGCCTGGCCGCCAGCCTGCTCATCGACATCGGCCGGATGCTGAAGGAGAATCCCGGCAAGATCCGCGAGGTCGTGGGCCTGTCCGACGAGGTGGACGACGATGAGGATGCCGAGAGCACCTCGGCCACCCAGCACGTGCACCACCAGTTCGAGAAACTGCTGGTCTACGATCAGGCCCTGCAGGACCTCCTGGCGCTCAAGGTCCAGGTGGACGCCGGTACCAAGACGCTGCCCAAGCGGCGCAAGCTCGGCCGCGAGATCCTCTATGCCCGGGGCCGCCTGTCGCGCCAGATCCGCAAGCTGGGCCTCAACAGCCTGGCCGTCACCCGTCTCATCGACCGCATCACCCACCAGCACAGCCAGGTGATGGCCGGCGAGCGCAAGTGCCGCGAACTCCGCGATCGCCTGAAGAACCCTGCCTTCGCCAAGCTGAAGGACAAGTACAAGGACGAACTGGCCCACATCGAA
>CAIQPH010000023.1 GCA_903873655.1 uncultured Holophagaceae bacterium
CCGAAGTTTTTAGCGTAGAAGCGCGAAACCCCGCATAGGCACTGACTTCTTCGACCACAGCGATGCTATTGGCTGTCTACGGCGGGGTCAGTTGCAGAAGGTCAAAGGCGCGTTTCTGGTAGGGGCTGGGCTGGGTATAGCGCTTGAAGGGCGGCAGCTTTGAGCCTGTGGCTTGGCAGGTACAAAGGGACAGGCTGGCTAGGTCTCTGAGTAGATCCCTGAAGTTGTGGACCATAAACCCGTCCTCGGTGCGCTTACGGCCGCGCTTGGCTTTGGTCGGTGCTGATGGCCTTGCTGGTTCCACGGGGCTCCTCCGTTGAGCTTCGGCCAACCTGGAGTCGCCTTCTCCGAACAGCAGGGGCGCCAGGTCACGCCGTAAATGCCACTCGACGTAGTAAGCCAGCATGCAGAGAAAGACATGGGCCTTCACCCGGTCCGCCAGGCGGTGATAGATGGGCCGGATCTCCAGATCCTCGGTCTTCATCTGCTTGAAAGCGGTCTCGACCTTGGCGAGTCCCTTGTACGCCATAACCGTCTCGGCAGCATCCATCGTCTGCTTATCCAGGCTGGTCCGGATCACATAGAACCCGTCCAGGGCGGCGTCCTCGTGGATCTGGGCTTCCTTGCGATGGAAGGCGAACCGGTGGTCCGTGATGGTCAGGTCAAAGAACCGGCCCACGTTGAAGCGGTTCAGTAATCCACCCACCTTCAGGCCGATCTGGTCCTTGCCGTGCAGGGGCCTCGTCTCCCGGTTCACGCTGTCCTGGATGCCCTTCAGTTCCTTCTCGGTACGCGAGAGCAGCTCCTCCCGCCGCCGGGCCCGGTCATGCGCAAGGATGGGATTTCTGCACACAATCAGACGCTCGCCTGGATAGGCCGGATCCTCGATCTCAGCGAAGTCCACCTGCTCGAACAGCGATGGTTGGAACGCGCCCTTCTGGATCAACTCGCGGATGGCGGGCTTGCGCAGGGCCGTGATCCAGTCCAATCCCAGCGGCCCCAGATCCTCTTTGATCCGAACCGAACGGAGGATGCCGCGGTCGGCGATGAATACGATGTGCTTGAGCCCGAACCGCTCCCGCACTTTCTGGATCTGGCCCTCCAGGGTGCCTGTCTCCGAAGCATTGCCTTCAAATACCTGGATAGAGACTGGAATGCCCTCGCGGTTGCAGAGCAGACCCACCAGGATCTGGAGCTTGTTGGACCGTCCCTCCTTGCTGTGGCCGAACTTCCCGAGTTCGCACTTGTCGCCCTCGAACCAGACCGTGGTCAGGTCGTAGAGCAGGAGAGAGCCATCCACCAGGTGTCGCTTGGCTAACTTGGCTTCGATGGCCTCCTGTCGAGCCAGCAGCCAGTCCAGGGCCGTATACAGTTCCTCATGCTTGGCGTCAGCCACCTCCATGGCCTCGCCCAGTGTGGTGTGCCCGAAGGCCCGGTGGGTCGAGAGCTTCGAGCCAGGATCGAGCACCCGCGCCACGATCATCGCGGCCACAAGGTCACGTTCCCGGCAGCGCCGGGTGAGTAGGACCTGCTCCAGTTCGAGCCGCCGCAGGGTGCCCAACACCGCATGGACATGACCATGGGGAATGGTCGCGAGGAGTTCGATCATCCCTGTGCCCACGTTCCCGGATCTGGCTGCATCCAGCGCTGACGCAAGGGCCGCAATCTTCTCTGGCGCCCAATCCGTCAGATTCGCCAGCGTACGATTGCGGACTTTCCCATCCTCACGGTAGGTCTCCCGAAGGAGAATCGTGGGTCTGGATTTCCGATTGGGCACCACGGCGATGAACATGTCCATGAATTTAGGCTACATTTCAGCGAACGCAAGAGCCTAAATACATATTACATGGCTACATTTTGGCATACACTTTGCACCAAACCCAACACTGACGCGCATCCTCAGCGTTCTACGCTAAAAACTTCGGCCCAAAGGCAACTGCGTGGCAGACATCGATGATTTTCTTGGCAGCGAGATCCCAGGATAATTCATCTTTACGAATGTTACCCTTGGCTATGAGGGAGGCCCTCAATCCATCATCCTCCAAACAGTGCAGCATTGCCAAGGCCATCTCATCCTCCGATTCCGGATCAAAGTAATAGGCAGCATCACCGCAGACCTCAGGTATCGTGGTTGCATTTGACGCTGCAACAGGAATTCCAAAGCTCATTGCCTCAAGCGGTGGGATGCCAAATCCTTCGTAGAGCGAGGGATAGACAAAAAGATC
>CAIQPH010000024.1 GCA_903873655.1 uncultured Holophagaceae bacterium
CGTGAAGCTGGTGAAGGCTGGCTGGCGTTCCAACAACCTTGATCCCAATGCCCGCCACTGCATGGCCTCTGCGGTGACGGCCTTCATGCAGACCTTCGGCATCGACGAGCCCTCGGGCTGCTACGACGACATCGAACTCACGGATACGGTGGTGACCTGGGGTGCCAACATGGCTGAGATGCACCCTATGCTCTGGGCCCGGGTCATCGACGAGCGGCTCCGGCGCCCCGGCTACCGGATCTTCAACCTCACGACTTACGCCAACGCCACGTCGGAAGGCGCGGATGTGGAGATCGTCTTCAAGCCCAACACCGACTTGGCCATCTGGAACTACCTGGCCCGGGAAGTGGTGAAGCGCGGGGCCATGGACAAGGACTTCGTGGCCAGGCACTGCGTCTTCGCCGCCGGCCCCATGGACATTGGATTTGGCCTGCGGGAGGACTCCGTCAAAGCGTATCCCCCGGAGAAGGACACCCTCGCCCGGCAGAAAACCGTGGTACTGACCCGAGAAGAAGCCATCGCCCGGGGTCTGGACCCCGAGGCCAAGCACGAGTTCCACCAGGCCTCTTCCAGCAGCCCCCAGCGGCACTGGCTCATCTCCTTCGAGGACTTCCAGAAGGGGCTGGAGCCCTACACGCTCGACTTCGTGGCGGCCCTCGCCAAGGGCGATCCTGATGAGCCCCTGGAGTCCTTCAAGGCAAAGCTGCAGCAGCTCGCCGATGAATACGCGAATCCGGCCCGGAAGCAGGTCTCCTTCTGGACCATGGGCTTCAACCAGCACACGCGCGGCACCTGGGTGAACGAGCAGGCCTACATGCTGCATCTGCTGACGGGCAAACAGGCCCGGCCTGGCGCTGGGGCCTTCTCGCTGACGGGGCAGCCCTCTGCCTGCGGCACGGCCCGCGAGGTCGGCACCTTCGCCCCCCGCCTGCCCGCGGACAGGAGCGTCGATGATCCGGCCCATCGCACGCCTGCGGCGGAGATCTGGAACCTGCCGCACAACACCCTCAACCCCAAAATCGGCAGCCACATCGTCCAGATGATGCGGGACCTGGAAGACGGCAAGGTCCGCTGGCTCTGGATCCAGGTCACCAACCCCTTCCAGTCCTCGGCCAACGCCAACCACTGGATCGAGGCCGCCCGGAAGCTCGACAACTTCATCGTCGTATCGGATGTCTACCCGACCCTGTCCTCCAAAGTGGCGGACCTCATCCTGCCTTCGGCGATGATCTACGAGAAGTGGGGCGGGTACGGAAATGCCGAGCGACGGACCCAGCTCTGGCGCCAGGTGGTGCCTCCTCCTGGAGACGCCCGCAGCGACGTGTGGCAGATGCTGGAGTTCTCGAAACGGTTCACGCTCGCCGAGGTCTGGGGCGAGCAGAAGGTCCCCGGCCTGGACGCCGAGGGCTACGAGAAGGGCAAGCTGCCAGCTGTTCTCCAGGCTGCCGAGGAGCAGGGCTACAAAGCGGAAAGCACGCTTTATGAAGTGCTCTTTGCCACTCCGGACGCCAAAAAGTTCGCCTGGCCTGATGCCGTGGCCTGGGGCAAGCCGAACTCTACAGTCGTCCATGCCGGCATCAAGTGGTTCCCGGAGAAGGCTCTGTTCGAGGAGTACCGACGCTTTGGGCTGGGCCACGGCCATGACCTGGCTCCCTTCGACGTTTACTTCCAGCGGGAGGTGTCTGGTCTCAGATGGCCGGTGGTGGACGGGAAGGAGACGCTGTGGCGCTTCAACGACCAGTACGATCCCTATGCGAAGAAGGGCTCCGGCATTGATTTCTACGGGACAGCCATGAAGAAGGTCCCGATGGGCGACCTGGAAGGCCCCAAACCCGGGGCTCCCGTGGCGCTGCCCGGCAAGGCCAAGATCTTCTTCCGTCCCTGGCAGGAACCCCCGGAATCCCCCAACGCCGAATTCGACCTCTGGCTCTGCACCGGGCGCGTGCTGGAGCACTGGCACTCGGGCACGATGACCCGGCGGGTGCCCCAGCTTCACGCCGCTGTGCCTGAAGCCCTGCTCTTCATGCACGCCAAGGACGCGGACAAACGCGGACTCAAGGCGGGGGACTTGGCTTGGATTGAGTCCCGGCGAGGAAAGATCCAGGCCAGGGTCACCCTGGGAGGCCGGAACAAGGTCCCCCGGGGACTCGTCTACGTGCCATGGTTCGACGAGGGCGTCTTCATCAACAAGGTGACGCTCGACGCGACCTGCCCGATCTCCAAGGAAACGGATTTCAAGAAGTGCGCCGTTCGCATCGCCAAAGTCGTCTAGGGGAGCCCTCCATGAGCCGACTCATCATTCCACTGACTCTCTGCACCTTCTCCCTGCTTGCCTCCGAGCCTCCAGCCAAGCCGGTGACGGACCGAAACCTGGGGCTGTCGAAAACCTCCGTGTTCGAAGTTCCTGCACCGCCGAGCTACCAGGAAGAAGCCTCCGCGCCAGGGGAGAAGCCGCTCCCGAAGCGCATCAACCGAGAGACGCCGCCGGTCATCCCGCACAGCGTTTCGGACAGCCTCCCCATCACCCAGAGCTCCAACCTGTGCGTGGACTGCCACGCGATTCCGGGCCCCAAGAAGAAGGGTGAGGCGACTCCGATTCCCGCCAGCCACTTTGTGGATCTCCGCCGGGCCCCTGCAGTCAAGGGGACGCAGGTGGCCGGAGCAAGATATGTCTGCATCTCCTGCCACGTCCCCCGGACGGACGCCCCGCAGCTCATGGGAAGCAGCTACCGGCCCTGAGGCGCCACGCTCGGATCGGGTTGCCCCTCTGCCTGCCCTTCATCCACCAGCCAGCGCCTGAGCCGCTCATACACTTCGGGCCGAGCCAGCAGGTCAAGATGGCTCATCGTGGGCCCGATCCAGGTGTGCTCTTTTGGGAAATTCAGGCAGCGCTTGGGATTCCTGTGGCGCCCGAGGGCGCTGGGCACGGGCACGAGGCCGTCGCCGAGCAGGTGTCCCTTCCAGGAGTCAGGGTGACTTCCGGTTGTCGCGGCCATGGCGTAGCAATGCACGCCCTGCGGGAGGGGCACATGGGTCCGCAGGTCCTTGTGGCGAGCGGAAAGGTCCAGCCCCTGCCAGTCCCCGTCCAGGAGGTTGCCGTGGCGCAGATCCATGATGCCCGCGCTGCGGACCTTCGCCACCCGGGCGAAGGGGCTCGCGAAAGGGGCGGCTTCCAGACCGCGCTCCACCCAATGTCCCCACCGCTCCACGGGGGAGCCATGGTGGGGCGTGCCGAGAAAGACCAGGTGGCGGAGGGAACCCGGCCAGGCCTGCCCCGATTCCATGGCGTAGTGGCAGGCGCTGCGTGCCAGGAGGCCGCCCATGCTGTGGGTGAGGATGGTCAGGCTCTCCACGGGCTCCGGCCATTGGGCGATCAGGGCCTCAAGCAGATCGGCCAGGGCCCTGCCGTTGGTGGAGACGTGCAGGCCGCTGTTGTAGCGCAAGTAGAGGGGTGTGCAGCCCAGATCCAGGGCCAGGGCTGCGCCCAGGTTCTGCTTCTCCTGCGCCCATTGCCGGTCGTTCCGGCAGAGCCCGTGGATCATGAGGAGCAGCCGTGAGCCTGGTTTCGGAATCACCGCAGCGAGTTCCGACGTCTCCAGGATCAGGGGCTTTCCCTCGTACCGCAGGCTCATGGTGATGGCCAGGGGGTTGCCGGTGGCCGCTAGGTAGTCTCCTGCGACGCCGTTCAGGGCGGCGATCAGCGCCTCCCGCTCGGGCGAGGACAGCGAGCCGTTCTCCAGAGAGTCGAAGGGCGAGAGCGCCGCGTCCACCCCGCTGCCCACCATGCGCGTCACACTGCGGATGGCTCCGTAGACCACCCCCTTGACGCCGCGGCCGCGGGACGGACGGTGGGCTCTAGGCAGTTCGGATGGATGGCCGATGGCGTCATGCACGGCCTCCACCAGATCCGTGACGCCCACCGTCGCCTCTACGGCCAGCCGAGCCAGGCCACGCAGGTCCGAGGGAATGACATGAGGGTCGTGGCTCATCCTGCTGGATGATCCTCCGGTCTGCCTTGCCGATGAAGCGAATTCGAGGCTGAGTGCTATCGGTAATAGGCCGTCATGGCCTTCAATGCCTTGGCCAGATGATCCCTGAGTGCTTTCGGCTCAATCACTTCCGCGTCGGCCCCGAACTGCAGGATGAAGCGGGTGGGACCGCTGAGTTCGGTGGCCTGGAAGCTGAGCAGCACGGTGCCGCCCTTCTCCTTGCGCACGGTGACGCCCGGCAGGGCGGGTGGTGCATCCTGCAGGGCCTGGGGCCAGTTGCTGCCGCCGACGCGGAGGCTCACGCAGAAGGGCGCGGCGGGGCTGAACCAGCCGCCAATCTGCAAGTCCCGGGCCTGTTCCATGGGGATCTTGTCGGGGATGAGGCCGCGCCGGGTCAGGGCCTTCGCCTCCTCGATGCGGGCCAGACGGAAGTGCCGGGGTTCCTGCTTGGCGGGATCCCAGGCCAGCAGGAAGGCCCCGCCGGAGAAGACATCGTGGGTGAGGGTGAAGGGCACGACGGTGCGGGCGCTGGTGCGGCCAGTGGAGGCGGCATTGTAGGTCAGCTCCAACTCGCGGGGACCTTCGGGATGGCCCAGGGCCAGCAGTACCTGGGTGAGCATCTTGGTGTCGAGGGCCTGCTGGTCGTCGGCGCCGCCGCGCACGCAGACATGGGCTTGCAGGGCGCGGAAGAGGTCCCGGTCCCGGGTGCTGAGGTGGCTGTCCGCCAAGGTGCGCAGGCCCTCCAACTGGTCATACCAAAGCTCGGTCGCCGTGCCCTCCAGGGCCATGAGGGCCACTTCCAGGGCCATGCGGGCGTGGGGCGTGATGCGGCTGTCCCAGTCCGGTGCCTTCTCAAAGGTGAAATAAATGAGGGCGGGCCGGCCCGCCCGGGCCTTGCCGAACCGGGCGCCCTGCTCCTCCAGCAGCTGCACTGCGCGATCCACCGTGCGCATGGCCACACCGCCCAGTTTGCGCGCGAGGCTGGCCTTGGTGATCCCGCGCTCACCGGCGTCGCGGATGGCCTCCAGCACCACCTGCAGCCGCTCGGGTTTCACCAGGTGGCCGCCGTCGGGACGCGGCGATGCGAGGGCCTTGCGGGATGCAACGCGGACCATGGCGGCCTCCGGGGCTGGAGCTCTTAGGATTGGCCAGTGATTGTCCAAGGGCAAGGGGAATCAAGGGGCAACGCTGTTTGGCCGCTTCGGCAGGTACTGCTCTGGCGCTAGTGCACCCCGCCACAAGAACATGCACCAATCGTAGTCGGCGGGGTGCACTTCCATCGGGGCATGGCCCCTCTGGCGCCAGGTCACGCGCTGCGAGCCCTGGCTGTCACCCCTCTGGGGGCACTGCCGTGCCCCCAGACCCCTGCCACGTAGTGCCCACCAGCATCCGTTTGATACTGGTATTTCGGGCGGGCACCACTAGGCGCGCCAGAGGGAGAGGAAGCGATGGCCATCCCAGACTGGTGAGTCCTTTAGCACGGCATGGGCGCCGGCGTAGAGGGCACTCCAGAGGGCGGCGCGGACCGGGGCCTCGCCGAGCTGACCCAGGGGGAGGTTCACCTGGGTTTCGTGGTCCCAGCCAAGCTCGACATTGAGGCGTCGGAGCCGTGCCAACACTTCGCCGTGGCCCAGCCCGGCAGTGAAGGGCGTGAAAGCCTGCACGTCAAGCTCGCGGGCATGGTAGGGTCCCCGGCCCTCCTCGTCATTGAAGCGCGGTCCGCCCAGCACCTCTGGGGGCACCCACCGCCCCGTTGGATCCCAGGCCAGGCCGGAAGCGGCGGCGGCTACCTCGGCGGCCCAGTCCCAGGCCGTTCCCGTGGCACTGAATACGGCGGATCGGGGCTCGGAGCCCAGCAGGCCCAGGGCCACACCTTCGGCCCGGTTCCGGAACTGCGCGTAACTCAGGGTCCCCCAGTCCGGGGCCGTAAGCGCCGGCCGCTCCTGGAGGCGGGCGGCACGCTGGATGAGCAGGTCGCGCAGGGTCTCGGCCATGGACGAACCAGTATCGCCTTGCGAGGGGTCTCCCGGTTCCAAAAAAAGGACATTTCGAGTAAACCAGCCTCCCCCGGGGCGGGTCAGAGGAAGAGCCCAGATACCCGTCCACCCATCCTTAGCTCAGTTCCACTCACCCTCGGAGGCCCGAATGCGCATCACCACCCACTCCCTGGCCCTGCCGGCGGGTCTCACCGCCCTGGCCATGCTCACCACCTGCGGCGGAAACAACCCCTCGAATTCCGCTTCCCTCGGCCCCGTGGCCCCGGGAGCCGCCAGCATCGTAGTTACGGATGCACCTTCCGACGCCTGGAGCACCATCCAGCTGCAGGTGACCAAAGTGACCCTGGTCCACCAGGAGGATCACACCAAGGAAGAGATCGCCTTCAGCGGCAACGCCACCATCAACCTCGTCGACATGGACAGCATCGGCGAGTTGCTGACTACGGCCCAGGTTCCCGTCGGCAATTACGACCAGATGAGGGTGTCCATCAATACCGACCCCACCACCATGAGCTTGATTCCCCAGGGCAGCTCGACACCCGTCCCCTCCAGCCAGATCCATGTCATCGGCAATGGCGTGATTCCCGTGGCCATCAGCCCGACTCTGGCGGTCACCTCGGGCGGGAGCAACGTGGTGCAGGTCGACTTCGACCTGGACCACCCCCTCTTCATCAACCAGACACCTACCGGCGACGTGGTCCTCAACTTCCAGCTCAAGTTGAAGCCCAATCCGGTCGCCCTGCACCTGATCCAACTGCACCGCAACGTGGGAGCGCTCACCAGCCTCGACAGCACCGCCAATACCTTCCAGATGCTCACGAAGCACGGGAAGACCCTGACCCTCAAGACGGATACAAACACCCTGTTCTACGATGTGGACAACCGACCGTTCGCTGCGGGCAGCTTCGCCGGCCTGGCCACCACCGACGCCGTGATGGTCGCCTCCCGGCTACAGGATGACGGCAGCCTCTACGCAGTGCGGGTCTGGTACTGCACGGCCGCCAATGCCGCCAACCTGCCCATCGCGAACTGGTCTCCCGAAGGCCATGTGGTGAGCGTGAACACCACCACGAACAGCATGGTCGTGGATAATGCGGACGGCCATCCCCGCATCATCGACGTCGACACGGACACGGTCTTCACCTTCCAGCAGAACACGGCCATCGGCATTGGCCAGAACTACCTCGCCGACGTGCACCATGGCTTCAAGGTCACCATTGACGTGAAGGATCCGCTTGCCCGGCCCCTGCACGCCAGCACGGTGAACATCCAGCGCGCCGTGGACAGCGGGTACATCGACACTTCTACTACCGCTTCCCGGCTCGTCTACGGCCAGGCCTACCTGAGCAACTTCCGCAGCTACCCCTACAGCCCCACCTTCAGCTGGTGGGACTTCGCCCAGCCCAGCACAGCCTCGACGAGCGTTCCTGATTTCCTGGCCGCCCTCACGGGCGCGGGCACGACCCGCGTGATGGGCACCAGCAGCCTGACCTGGAACGTCGGCACCCTTGCCTGGGATGCGAACACGGCTATTCTCCTCCCCGTCCGCCTGCCCGCGGCCACCATCGTCCAGAACTACGATGCCACCGCCGGGACGATGCAGATCTCCTACACCGATCCCATCACCAACGCGGCTGTGACCAAGACCATCAAGCTCACTTCCGCCGTGGGGGGAGGCCAAACCCTGGTGCTGAAGATCTCCCGGCAGAATGGCGTGATCGCCTCGGGCCTGGATGATCCCTCGGCCTGGGCCGCGGATCTCACCACCAGCGTCACCAAGGTTTGGCTGACCGTGGTGCCCAATGCCAATACCAGTCTGTCCGCCTACAGCGTGGTGGTCCTGGAATAGCAGGCCTGGATGCACATGAGAGCGGCGCCCCCGGGCGCCGCTCTCATGTGGAGCCGGCCGGGGTGCGACCTGGCAAGCGCGGGTCAGGCCCGGGCGGTGATCGCTCCAGCGTTGAAATGGGGATGCCGATCCATCAGGGGCCTGGGTGGAGGCGTGCAGTTGAGGTCGTGGAAGCCGGCGTGCGTCAGGGCGCTGACCCAGGCCTCGGGCGTGAGGAAACCATACTGAGGGCGCCAGCGGGGATCCAGTTCCACCTCCGTGAAGGCACGGATGAACGAGAAGAAGAATTCCAGGTAGATGGGGCTCTCCAGGGTCGGCTTGAGGCATTCGCCCAGGATCAGTCGGCCGCCCGGGCGGAGCCGACTCCGCAAGTCCAGGAGCACGGCTTCCAGGTTCTGGGCCACGTGGACCACGTTGATGCCGATGATGGCGTCGAGACTCTGCGCGGCGATCCCCTGGTCCCCCAGGGGGCGGTTCAGGTCCAGGGCCTGGAACGTGAGCGGCAGGCCCGGTGCAATGTCCTTCAGGTCGCGCCGTGCACGGCGGAGGAAGGCCGGTGCCACATCGGTGAACCGGTACTCGGCGATGCGGGAAACCCAGCCCTCGGCGGTCCCCTGGCGGGCCACCAGCTGGGCGAAGGAGCCCGCTCCGGCGCCCAGCTCCAGCACCTGGGCCCCTTCGCACAGGTCTTCCCGGAGGGCCAGCAGAGTGAGTAAGTTATTGGGGAAGTAGCCCAGATTGTCGTTCCGGAAGAAGGACAGCCACAGGGGGAACAGGGCCAGGTCGAAGAGCAGACCCTCACCCGGCTTTCCCTCGGTGAAGAAGGGCTGGATGTGGGATCTTACGCCGTCCAGCAGATCGAAGTTGACGCCGTGGCCAGGGGCCTCCACATCCAGAGCCGCGCGGATGTCCGCCAGGTCCAAATCCGGTTCGCCCTTCAGGGTATAGGTGATGCCGTCCCAGAGGAGGAGGCCCTCCATCACGAGGAAGGGCAGCATCCAGGCCAGGGGCTTGCGGGCCTGGTGCGGCAGGTCTTTGCAGAGGTCATCCAGAGTGGTGCCTGCCCGGAGCCGCGCCTCCCAGCCAAGGTCATACAGCAGGAGCAGGCAGGTGCGGGCCGTGTACATGCCCGAAGCCCGATGCAGCACCAGAAAGGGGCGGGAGAAGAGGGGTGCGATCTCGGGCCCGTGGGGCCCCAGCAGGCCGAGGCTGGGAGCCTCGATGGAGCCAAAATACGCCTGCATCAGTCCATCATCTCGCTGATGCTCCGTCCTCCGTGGATGCGCAGGATGGCGTCGCCGAACAGCGCTGCCGTGGAAAGCACCTTCAGGCTGGGGAGCTGCTTGGCGCGCTCGGGTGGACTGGGAATGCTATCCGTGACCACCAGCTCGTCGAGGTTGGCGGAGGCCAGGGTCTCCAGCGCCTTGCCGGAAAACACCGGGTGGGTGACACCCACCCGGATGGTGCGGGCACCCAGGTCCCGGAGAATGCGGGCCGCCTCCTTGATGGACCCGCCTGTCGCAATCTCGTCGTCGTAGATGATGGCGTCCCTTCCTTCGACGTCGCCGATGAGGGCCACGCTCTGGGCCATCTCTGAGTCGTCGAAACGGCGCTTGTCGATGATGGCCATGGGGACGGAGAGGCGCTTGGCGAAGTGGCCCGCGAACTTGGCCGCTCCGGCGTCCGTCGCGACCACCGTGGTGTTGGAAAGATCCTTGGTCTTGAAGTAGTTCGAGAGGATTGGCGTGGCCAGCAGCTGATCCGCGGGCTTGCGGAAGAAGCCCAGGATCTGGGGCGCGTGCAGGGTCATGGTCAGCACCCGGTCCGCGCCGGCGGTCTCCAGCAGATCAGCCACCAGGCGGGCGGTGATGGAGATGCGCGCCTCGTCCTTCTTGTCGCTGCGGGCGTAAGGGAAGTAGGGCAGCACCGCCGTGATGCGGGCGGCGGAAGCGAACTTCAGCGCATCGATGAGGATGAGCAGCTCCATCAGGTGGTCGCTGACGGGGGGGCAGGAGGACTGGATCACGAAGACGTCCGCCTCGCGGACGTTCTCTTCGACCTTCACCTTGATGTTCTCGTTGGAAAACCGCGTCACCTTGAGTCGGCCCAGCGGCATGCCCATGTGCGTGGCGATACCGCTCGCCAGGTCCGGGTGGCTGCTCCCGGAAAAGACCTTCATCTCGCCGAACATGGATCCCCCGATCGTAAATTCAGTGTAACCCACCGATCAGGGTCTTGAAGACCGCCTAACTTTTCGGGCTCGTCTTGATGGGGGAGACAAAGCGGTAGTCGATGTCCCAGGGGAAGTAGATCCACTCCTCCTGCCGGAACTCCCGGACGAAGGTGTCGACGATGGGGCGGCCCAGGGGCTTGGCGTAGAGGGTGGCGAAATGGGCCTTGGGCAGTCGTTCGCGCACGGCCCGGGCCGTCCTGCCGGTATCCACCAGGTCGTCGATCAACAGCCAGCCGTCTCCGTCCCCTTCGACGCCCTTCAGCCAGCGCAGCTCCCCCTGGGCCTGTTCGGCCTGGCCGGTATCGGCGGCCCCGTAACTGACCACGCAGACGGTATCGATCAGCCGGATCTCCAGGTCCCGGGCGATGAGGGCTGCGGGCACCAGTCCGCCCCGGGTGATGGCGATGATGCCCTTCCAGTCGCCGAGCTCATGCAGCACCCGCGACAGGTAGCGCGTGTCCCGGTGCAGTTCCGGCCAGCTGATCACCACCTGGCCCTGGTACGGATCCCGGGAGTGCTGGGATACCTCAGTACCTGGTTTCGATTCCGTCGTCATGCCTACCCCCTCCGTTGGCGCGTGTAGTCCCTAGACCCGGCCCCCGCCAACCCGTTCGATGTGCGCGCCGACGCCCTGGAGCTTCTTCTCCAGGCCGGCATAGCCGCGGTCCAAATGGTAGATGCGGTCCACGATGGTCTCCCCCTGGGCCACGAGCCCGGCAATCACCAGGGCAGCGCTGGCCCGGAGGTCGGTGGCCATGACGGTGCAGCCGGTCAGTTCCGCAGGTCCCGCCACGATGGCCGTGTGACCGTCCGTGCGCAGGTTGGCCCCCAGGCGCTCCAGCTCCATGGCGTGCTGGAATCGGTTCTCGAAGATGCCCTCGTTGATGACGCTGATGCCGCAGGCCTGGGTCATGACCGCCATGACCTGGGCCTGCAGGTCCGTGGGAAAACCAGGGAAGGGCAAGGTGGTGGCGTCCTTGGAGCGCAGCTTCTGGCCCGGTTCCCGCTGGATGCGGAGCTGGCGGCCGTCCTGCCCCTCCCGTTCCGTGATGACGCAGCCGGACCGCTCCAGCAGGTCCAGGAGGGCGCGCAGGTGCTTGGGTTCGCAGCGGTCGAGCACCACGTCGCCGCAGGCGGCAGCCACGGCGCAGAGGTAGGTGCCGGCCTCGATGCGGTCAGGGATTACCGCATGGTCGCAGCCGTGGAGGCGCGCAACCCCAGTAATGGTCAGGGTGCCCGTACCGATGCCTTCGATCTGCGCCCCCATCTGGACGAGCAACTGCACTAGGTCGCCGATCTCGGGTTCCAGGGCGGCATTGCGCAGAATCGTGGTGCCTTCCGCCAGGGTCGCAGCCATGAGGATGTTCTCCGTGGCGCCCACACTCACCTTTTCAAAGGCGTGATCGATGGCTTTCAGGGGACCTCTCACCGAGGCGTGGATGTAACCGTGGCTGATCTCGATCAGGGCGCCCATGCGCTCCAGGGCTTCCAGGTGCAGGTTCACGGGGCGCGCGCCGATGGCGCAGCCGCCGGGCAGGCTCACGGTGGCCTTGCCGAAGCGGGCCAGGAGCGGGCCCAGTACCAGGATGGAGGCCCGCATGGTCTTCACCAGGTCGTAGGGCGCCTTGGGGTCCTCGCTGCCGGTGCAGGCCAGCTTCGCGGTCAGTTCAAAGCCGTCTTCCGCGGCTGCCAGCGTGGCTTCCGTGCCCAGGGCCTGCAGCACTTTCACCATGGTGCGGATATCCGCCACCGCGGGCAGGTTGGAGAGGACCACCGGCTCTGAAGTCAGCAACGCCGCGGCCAGGCAGGGCAGCGCCGCGTTCTTCGCCCCGGACACCCGGATGCGCCCCCGCAGGGGAAAGCCACCTTGGATCACCAGTCGGTCCATCGATTCTCCAGCCTTCCAGCGTAGCCCAACCTCGCAGAAGCCGAGAGGATCCCCCTTCAGGTTGCGGTGGTCTTTATTTCGCTGAGTCCCAGGGCCGGAAGGCGAAGCTGACGGTGACGCCTCGAGGGCAACCGAAATTAGTTCAAATCATCCCAAGTTGGAGCAGGCCGATCAGAGGATCCGTCCCCGCAGCGAGCCAGGCGGGAGCGACCCCCAGGAGCGTCCATCCTGGCTCTCGGGGCGGTTATCGCCGAGCACGAGGTAGCCAGTCCCACAGACCTGCTGTCCCTCCCCGCCTCGCTCAGGCTGGACGACCCAGGGCTCTTCCAGCCGCTGGCCGTTGATCCATAGATCCGGGCCTCGCCAGATGACCGTGTCGCCGGGCAGGCCCAGCACCCGTTTCACAGAAACTCCCTGAGGTCCTTCCACCACCCACAACTCTCCGCGCCGCGGTGCGTGGCTGGCCCAGGCGCGCAGGACCCAATGCCTGTCGCCATCAGCCAGGGCCGGTTCCATGCTGTGGCCCGACACACGCATGGGATGCACCATCCCCAGCGGGGAGAGGGCCAAGGCCAGGGCGGCAAGCGGGATCCAGGGACGCATCGGTGGTTCTACGACCGCACGGTCAGCCGTCGCCCCGTCCCATCCGTCAGCGCCACTTCCTTCAGGCGGGCCGGGGCCGGGACGAAGGGGGTGAGTTCGAGCAGCAGCCGCTGGGCCAGGGCCAGGGGTCCATCGAGGCCCAGGTCCGACAGCAGCCGTCCCTGCAGGGGTGCCAGGCTGCGATCCAGGGCGGCCTCCAGTTCCCGGAAGTCCACCACCACGTCGAAGCCGTCCAAGCCCTGCCGGGTAGCCACCACCTCCACGGTATAGTCGTGACCTTCCCAGGCCTCGCCGGCCCGGAACACCACCGACAGGGAGCGGGCCACGGCAGCTTCAAAGCGGAGAATGGTCGTGCTTCCCAAGGCTGACTCCAGGTCGGGCCTTTAGTTTGTCATGCCGATGGCTACACTGTCCCATCGAGCGCGCCATACCTGACAAGCGGGTGAAAGAATCAGAACGACCCCGCTGCCCTGAGTTGAATGCATGACCGCAAGGAGAGACTCCCATGAGGGCCCTGGAAATCGCACTGTTCTGGCTCATGACCCTGGCCGCGGGCGGGTTCTTCGCGTGGACCATCCGCCAGCGCCTGGCCACCCTGAAGGCGGGGCTGCCCGACAATCGCTTCGACCGGCCCTGGGAACGGATGCAAGGGATCTTCACGCTGGTCCTGGGTCAGAAGCGGCTGCTCCGGGACAAATACGCCGGCGTCTATCACATCCTGATCTTCTATGGGTTCTGCGTCCTGAGCCTGCGTTCGCTGGGGCTCATCTTCGAGGGACTCTTCCCGGCCTTCCACATGACCGAGGCCCTGGGTGGCTTCGGTCTGGGCTACCAGGCCACCAAGGACCTCTTCGAGGTGCTGGTGCTGGTGGGCCTCGGCCTTTCCGCCTTCCGGCGCCTGGCCGTCAAGCCCTGGCGCCTGGAGAACTCCGCGGATGCCTGGGCCACCCTGAGCCTCATCGGCGGCCTAATGGTCACGGACCTCCTGGCCGACGGCGCCTTCGTGGCCCTGAATCATCCCACGTGGGCGTCCTGGTCACCGGCGGGCACCCTGGTCGCTGGATGGCTGGCCGGTTGGAGCCAGGGCGGCCTGCTCGTCCTCTTCAAGACCATGTGGTGGCTGCACCTGGCGCTCCTCTACACCTTCGCCAACTTCCTGCCCTACTC
>CAIQPH010000025.1 GCA_903873655.1 uncultured Holophagaceae bacterium
CTGGAGACGGAATCGAACCGCCGACACATTGATTTTCAGTCCATTGCTCTACCGACTGAGATACCCAGGCGCGAAGGATCAGGATAGCAGCCGGCCCTTCATTTTCAAGTGCCGGAGGAGGTGCAATTAGGGCATCCTCTAGGGTCCGAGTGATGTTTCATCGAAGAGGTTGGCCATGGCCCGTCCCACGAAGAACCGCCAGATCCAGGTCCAGAAACCAGCGCAGAGCCTGGCCCATTTCCAGACCAAGTACAACCAGGGGCAAGAGGAGGATGCAGGGCTGGTGAAGCCCATCCTCATCGGCGTCGCCTGCGTGGTGGTGGTGGGGCTCATCATCGGAGGCTGGAGTGCCTGGCAGAGTTCGATCGCCGAGAAGCATGAGGCAGCCCTGGCCACTCTGCAGATGGAGGTGGAAGGCGACGGTATCCTGCCGGTGCCCGCGGTGGAAGCCGAGCAGCGGATGCGCGAGCGTCTCGGGCGCCTGGAGGCCCTGGTCCACTCGGCCCCCTCGTCGCGGAAGGCCGCCACGGCAGGCCTGCTCGCCACCTGGCGCCTGACCCTCGACGGCAAGGGACCGGCCCCCACCAAGGCCGAGGACGCCTGGGGCCAGATCCGCCTGGCTCAGCGCGCCCTGGCCCTGGGCCAGGCCCAGGAAGCCCGCGCCCAGCTGGATCCCCTGCGCGCCAAGGCAACGCCCAGTGAAGCCTGGGCCGAAGCCTTCTGGCTCAACCAGCTGGACGCGGACCGCCTTGCCGGCGACCGTGCCCAGGCCCTGAAGGATCTCGCCGACTACAAGGCCCGCTTCAAGGGCCGCGGCGATGCCTCGACCCTGGAGAACATGGTCCGGAGCATCTGAGGAGCAGGCTCCTGAGCAGGCCTGATCGTACAACTGCCGCCAGCACTGCGGCCTAACCAGGGCTTCGGATCGGGACGGTCAGGTGGTACCCGGTTAGTGGGTTTGCAGGGGCTTGCTTTTGTATCCAATTATTCTACAATTGTAGTGAATTGTAGTCTCATGGAGCAGCCATGCCCCAAACCCTCACCCATCCCTTTCCGTTGCGCCTCACTCGCAGGGAGCGGTCCACCTTGGACCAGGTTTTCGAGGCTTTCAACGCCAGGTCTGGTTCTGGTCTTTCAGGCCGCACGACCCGGGCGGAGGTGGCGAGGATGGCGCTTGATCGCGGCTTACCGCTGCTCCTTCAGGATGCGACGGCAACAGTTCCGGTCAGGCAACCCCGTGCGACCAATGTTCTGCCTCACGATGATGCCTGGCTGAATGGGGGGCTCCAAATGGCCACCGAACTCCTCCCTCCGTTTGATTGGGGGAGTCTGGACCCGACCCGGGATGGGGATCCCATCCTCGTCGTCGCGGGTCGCGGTGCCTTTGTCGTCGCATGAACGCTGCCCCGACCCCCCTCAAGAGCGGCACGGTCGTGTCCGCGGCGCTTCCCACTCGGGACCCGCAAGGCCGTGAAATAGAGGGACTCCATCCCGCCGTGGTGCTCGCGGTCATCAGCGCGAGACTGGACCTTGCCTGGATCGCCCCCATCACTTCGGATCGCGGGTATGCGTGGATCGACGCTTACCCAAGTCTTTACCATCGCCTCCCGGCGGGAACGGGAGGCCTTGCACACGATTCCGTACTGTTGCTAGATCAGATCCAGGCCATCGACATCACAAGGCTCAGGCGGGCCTTTGGGGTGCTCCCGACCCCCTTGCTGAACGTAGTCCGGAGATCCTTGGCGCAAGCCCTTGGGCTAGCGGTCACCCGCAAGACAGAGAGATGAAGCCCATGCGGATGTACGACCTGATCTACACCAAGAAGCTGGGCGGCGCCCTGTCCCCCGAGCAGGTCGCCTTCTGGGTGAAGGGCGCCGCCGACGGCAGCATCCCCGATGAGCAGAGCGCGGCGCTGCTCATGGCCATCTGCTGGCAGGGCATGAGCACGGAGGAGACCCTGGCCCTCACCCTGGCCATGCGGGACTCGGGCAAGCGGCTGGACCTGTCCTCGATCCCGGGCATCAAAGTGGACAAGCACAGCACCGGCGGCGTGGGGGACAAGACCACCCTGATCCTGGGCCCCATCGTGGCCGCCTGCGGGGTGCCCTGCCCCATGTTCAGCGGGCGCGGCCTGGGCCACACCGGCGGCACCGTGGACAAGTTCGCCGCCATCCCCGGCCTGAAAGTCGAACTGAGCGAGGCCGAGTTCCTGCGCAGCCTCCGCGAGACGCGCTTCGCCAACTCCGCCCAAACCGCCGACATCGCGCCCGCCGACAAGAAGCTCTACGCCCTGCGCGACGTCACCGCCACCAGA
>CAIQPH010000026.1 GCA_903873655.1 uncultured Holophagaceae bacterium
CGGGTTGAGGTTCGCAGAAAGTCGGGCGCTTCCTTCTGGCTGTGCTGCTTGCCGGGGCGGAATGCCTCGTTGATGCACCAGCCCTCCATCCCGGCGAAGGCGAAAATGGGGCAGAAGCCATCCACGCCGGGCATGTAGGTTCGCGACACACCTTCCTTCCGGGTCTTCCCGTTCTCCTGCGGGGTTGTATCCACATCCAGCGGCACATGCCCGGAGAAACATCGCGTGAAGGGGGCCTTGCTCCTGGCGAGGAGATCCAGGCTTGCCTGACCCGCGAGTGTGAGGGCCTCATGGCTGTGCCCATCCGCCAGGTTGTCGAGGTGCTGGCGCACCGTTTCCGGCGAGGCAACGGCTGAGATGCGCAGCGCCTTGCCCACCCAGCTTTTCCCGTGCCAGGGACGGATGGCTTCAAAGTCGCTCTTGCCGGTGGCCAGGGAAGCGACATAGGTCAGCAGCACATCACCCCAGGGGATGCCATCGCGCCTCTTGGTGAAGGCAGCCGTGAAGGACGACCGGAAATCCGTGTGCCGCTCCAGCAGGTTGCCGAGCAGGGCAATGCCTCCCACGCCGGTCAACGCCAGCCCTTCCGAAGCCCGCACCTGGATTCCGACCATGTCGCCCACCCCGCAGCCGCCGTGAGGTTGGCAGACAGCGTGGATACGCATCTATTGCAGACATGGTTAGGTTTGTATCCACCTTTAATGGATTGGATCTCGCCGATTCAGGGAACCATCGCCCAAAGCCACCCAAAGCCAGAACCCGCTCTCACGATGGGACGACTGGTGGCCGATAAACACCCATTATACGTGGTGACACGGATTGGATCTATGCGCCTGAAGCTTTTGTCTATCGCCGACTCTCTACCTCGCCTCGGTCCGCAATGGCGAGACCGAACCATTCTGATTGCCGTTCTGATGGCCGGTAGTGTGCTGACCCTGCTGGCAGGCAATAGCCTTCAGCAAGCGGAAGAACTCCGTAGAAAAGAGCAGAAGACGGCAGCCATCGTCGCAGAGCCGGTGGCCTCAGGCACCTTTCCGTTTATGAAAGAGGGCCTGGTGCGCTCGGGTACGACGGCCATGGCCATCTCGACCACGGCCTTCGGTGCCGGCCAAACCGCCAGTGGTTACCTGGCTGCCGTGGTGGACTTGTCTACCCTTTTCAGGAATGTCACTCACCTCGCCGATGCCGCCAGGTTCGATTTGTGCGTTTTTGAATCGAACGCACCCGAGGCAGCGCCCCACATACGACAGTGAGAAGTCCCACCATGCCCCTAACAAGCAGGAATCCGCTATCCCACCCTACCTTCCGCAGGCAGGTGTTGGTTCGCTGGATGCTCTGGACCATCGTTGTTGCACTCATCCTTGGTCTTGGAATTCACTTCAACAAAGTTGAAATCCGCCAAGTCGCCTTGGCCCAGGCACGGGAAATATTCAAGAAGGATGTCACCTTCCGCCTCTGGGTCACCCAGCAGGGTGGGGTCTATGTCCCCCTGGACGAAAAGACTCCAGCCAATCCCTATCTTCAGAACGTCCCCGACCGTGAAATCACCACGACGACGGGGAAGGTCTACACCTTGGTCAATCCGGCTTACATGACCCGAATGCTCCACGAACTGGGCAGATCGGAATTCGGAACGCAGGGCCACATCACCAGCCTCAATCCCATTCGTCCAGAAAACGCAGCGGCACCATGGGAACAGAAGGCCCTCAGGTTCTTCGAGACCGGCCAGAAGGAATACTGGGAGGAGACGAACCAAGAGAGTCGTCCCCAGTTCCGGTACATGGGTGCGCTCATCACCGTGGAAGGATGCCTGCATTGCCATGGGGACTACAAAGTTGGGGATGTGCGGGGCGGGATCAGCGTCACGTTACCGCTGGGCCAAGGAATGGGCTTGTTCGGTGGTTACACCAATCTGACGACCATCCTCGGCCTAGGACTGCTGTGGGTGATCGGTCTGGCCGCAATTCTGATGGCTGGGTGGACGAACCTAAGAAGAGACGAAGAGCGCCGGCGGGTGGAAGAGGACATCCAGGAAAGGGAGAAAAAGTACCGCACCTTGTTCAGTGACTCACCCGATGCCTACCTGATTCTCGTGGACGGTCTCTTCATCGACTGCAACAGGGCCACCGAAATCATGTTGCGCGGTGACCGGGTGCAGATCATAGGTCAGACTCCGGACTCGCTGTCCCCCGAATTCCAGCCGGATGGTAGAAGATCGTCAGAAGCGGCCATAGACAAGATCAGTCACGCCCTGCGGTTCGGCAGCAACACTTTCGAGTGGGTGCATCGCAGGCTGGATGGTGCTGATTTTTTCGTCGAGGTATCCATTGCGCCGATGGTACTGGACGGAAAATCGGCCCTGTTCACGACCTGGAGAGACATCACCGTGCGCAAGAAGGCCGAGGAGGCTCTGCAACTGACTCGCTTCAGCGTGGAGAACGCCTCGGATGCCATATTCTGGATGCGACCCGATGCCAGCATTGCGGATGTCAACGAGGCGGCGTGTCGGTCGCTGGGTTACACGCGAGGGGAATTGCTCGGGCTCACCGTGCCCGATGTGGATGCCCAGTACGACGCCGAGAAGTGGCCCGGTTATTTTGCCGAGCTCCGGCAGCGCGGCAGCCTGGTGTTCGAGTCGGAACAAATCCGCAAGGATGGGCAACGGTTCTCGGTGGAAATCGTGGCGAACTATGTGAAATTCGGCGAGGAAGAACGGAATTGCGCCTTTGTCCGCGACATCACCGAGCGCAAGTGGGCGGAGGTAGCGCTGCGGGAGAGCGAAGAGCGCTGGAAGTTCGCCATCGAAGGGGCTGGCGATGGCCTGTGGGACTGGAATGTCCAGACCGGCAAGGCCTACTACTCGCCGCGCTACAAAGACATGTATGGGTATGCCGAGGCCGACATCGGCACCACCTCGGACGAATGGAGCAAGCGCATTCATCCCGACGACGCGCCCGGCGTGTTTGCAACGTTGCAACCCTACATGGAGGGCAAGCCCGGCCCCGCAACCGTCGAGTTTCGGATGTTATGCAAAGACGGAAGCTGGCGATGGACCCTGGGCCGCGGCATGGTGGTAAGCCGCGATACCGAGGGCAAACCTATACGAATGATTGGAATAAATACCGACATCACCGAGCGCAAGCAGGCCGAGGAAACGCAGAAGGAAAGTAATGCGCGCTTCATTGCATGGTTCAATCTACCCATCATCGGCATCTGCATCACCTCTCTGACGAAGGGCTGGCTGGAGGTTAACGACCACCTCTGCTTCATGCTCGGTTACGGGCGTGCAGAACTCCTGAACTTGACCTGGGCCGACCTTACTCATCCAGAGGACCTGATTGCAGATTTGGCGCAGTTCGAGAGCGTACGCTCGGACGAAAGCGAGGGCTATTCCCTTGAGAAGCGCTTTCTACGGAAGGACGGAGGAGTCCTCCACTCGCATCTATCCGTTCGGTGTGTAAGACGCGCAGATAGAAGTATTGACTACTTTGTGGCCCTGATCCAAGACATGACCGATCGTAAGCAGGCGGAGGAAGAAAGAGCCAAACTTCACGTCCAGCTTCAACAATCACAGAAAATGGAAAGCCTTGGCACCCTGGCTGGCGGTGTCGCCCACGACATGAATAACGTGCTCGGGGCCATCCTCGGCCTGGCCTCAGCCCACATCGGCACCCAGCCCTACGGCAGCCCCCTCCACAAGGCCCTCGACACCATCTGCAAGGCCACTGAACGGGGCGGCAAGATGGTCAAGAGCCTGCTGGGCTTTGCTCGCCAGAGCCTGGCTGAGAACAACAAGCTCGATATGAACGCCATTCTCAGGGAGCAGGTCGCACTTCTGGAGCGTACGACCTTGGCGAAGGTTCGCCTGTTTGTGGATCTGGAGGCGGACCTGCGGCCCATCCTGGGTGATGCCAGCGCCCTGACCCACGCCTTCATGAACCTCTGCGTCAACGCCGTGGATGCCATGCAAGAGAACGGCACCCTCACCCTTCAAACCCGCAATGTCGATAACGACTGGATTGAGGTGGTGGTGGAAGACAACGGAATGGGCATGCCCAAGGAGGTCCTGGAGAAGGCACTGGATCCCTTCTTCACCACTAAGGGAATTGGGAAGGGCACAGGTCTGGGCCTGTCCATGGTCTTCAGCACCGTTAAGGCTCACATGGGGCAGATGTCGATTGAGAGTGAGCAAGGCAAGGGCACTCGCGTGATGCTGCGCTTCCCCGCCTGCGAGCAGGAGACTCCGGTCCAGGCGGCAGCACCGGTGGTTGTCGAGGCTACGCAGGCCCCTCAAAAAACCATGAAGGTGCTGCTGGTGGATGATGATGACCTGATCCAGAGTTCCATCCAGGCAATCCTGGAAGTCCTGGGCCACACGGCGGTGACCACTGCCCAGAGCGGCGAGGAGGCCCTGGCAATGCTAGAAGCAGCGCTTGAGGTGGATCTCGTCATCCTGGACATGAACATGCCTGGACTGGGCGGGATCGGGACGCTACCCCGCCTGCGTGCGTTGCGCCCAGAGGTGCCCGTCCTGCTTGCGACTGGCCGAGTCGATCAGACAGCGTTGACCCTGGCCTCGGCTCATCCGGGCGTCACCTTGCTCTCCAAGCCCTTCGGACTGAGGGAACTCCAGAAACAAATCGAATCCCTTGGCCTGGGGTGATCGGCGCGATTTCACAGGTGCTGTGATTCTGGGCAGTAGGGCTATGGCATCTTTACTGTTGACATAGCTTGCCTTGAATCGATGTTAAGTCACCGAACCTCACGGATTCAGGATTTTAGCGCGCATTGAATGGGTTTACGGATGGAGTAAGTGATCCTGCGTATGGATGAAAAGTACCATCCGCCTTAAATTCCCTAGTAACCAGCATGGACCAAATCGACATCATTTGGTACGCCTGGGAAGGGGCCACACATGTCGGATACGCGCGCCTTGGCGATCCTCGTTTTCACTGCAGAAGGAAGCCTGGTTCGGTACAACCAGGAAGCCTTCGAACTCACGGGCTATCGGTCTGATCAGGTAGACAGTCTGTCGAATTGGCTTGAGGATCTCCTCCTTGGACCGGGCGGGCGGATCCTTGCCCAGAAGGTCCTAGGACCCACCAGACTTCTCAGGCCGGTCCGATTTTCCGCCCTATTCCGAACCTTTGCCGGTGAGATTAGGATGGGGCATTTTACCCTGGTCTCCACTGAAATGTCCGGCGAGGCGAAACCCCAGATTTTGATCAGCATTCTTGAACAAAGCCTCGAGGCGGACACCGTCTCCGAGAAGGATGGGCCAAGTGCAACGGATTCGATGGCTGCCGTTCTCGAAAGACTCAAGGTTGCCAGCGATACCTTGCTCAGGATTCTGGAGGACAGCAGCCAGCGCATCATTGCATTGGCGAAAGGCCTAAGGTTAAAAGACACCCGATCGATCGACAGGTGGGATGAATTGTTCCAGGAGTCGTTCAGCCTGGAGTCTCTCGGCATGCAGGTGGCAATCATCCAGGCCGCCACCGCAACCATCCAGCAGGCCCAGCCGACACACGTCTCCCTGATGAATCCGGACAGCCCCCTCACGGGGGTTCCGCTGGGTCGGCCCGTGGTCCTCAACCTTGGGCTCAGCCTGGACAAGCTGGAAAGATTCTGGATTCTAAGCACACTGGATGCCCTTCAGGGCAACAGGACCCAGTGCGCCACACAGTTGGGCCTCGCGCTCCGGACGGTGCGGAACAAGATCAATGGGTACCGTCTGGATGGGCACAAAATTCCGGCTCCCTTGAAGCCAGGGGGCCGGAGACCTGTTCGAAATACTACTGCCGTTGCTCGCACTCAGCCTAACCTTGGCCGAAAAGCCTCATCGTTCTAGGTTCGCTCGGTTAGGCTCAATTCCACAGCAGTGGAAGGAGCATGGGTGTCGAGTACAGACATGGCCAAGTTCTCGGGAGAAACAACAGAGGGGAGCACCGAATCGCCCTGGGTTCTCTTCGTGGATGATGAACCGCTAGTGCTGTCCAGCTATCGTCGCGCTCTCTCCAGCCACCTCAATGTCGGTACGGCCAACTCTGGTGTCGCGGCCTTGGCACTCATCGCCAGCAGCTCGCCACCGGCCGTGGTGGTGGTCGATCAGCAGATGCCTGAAATGACCGGCATCGATCTCCTGCTCAAGCTGCGGGAGGTCTCGCCTGACTCGGTGAGGATCATGCTTACGGGGCAGGCGGACCTTGCCACCGCCATCCAGGCTGTGAACCAGGGCCAAGTGTTCCGGTTCCTGACCAAGCCTGTGGATGCGATCGCCCTGCAACAGGTGGTGGCGGAATCCATGCAATTCTTCGTCGAGCGCACGGAAGAGAAGCGCCTGTTCGCGGAGGCGATGGCCGGACGGCAGGCTGATGTCCCCGAAGTCGAAGCCTCAGCCATGGCACAGTTGCTCCAAGCCAGGTTGACCTCTCGTGAGCTGGATGTGCTGCGTCTGATCGGACAAGGCAACTCGTCCAAGGACATCGGTCCGAAGCTGGGGATCAGCCACCGCACGGTGGATGTCCATCGGAGCCACATCCTCGAGAAGCTGAACCTCCACAACTCCACCTCTCTGGTGAGGATCGCCATCATGGCCGGGTTGCTCTGAAGAAGGCCCCGCGCAAGCTCACCCGGGTTGGCGATGGGACTACGTAATCAAGCGTATTATCTGGACCTCCTAGTCTGTCGATAGTTAAAAGAGCCCAGAAGCTCGTTCTTGATAGGCGAACTGGCCCCTGATCGACCTTGGGAAATCCAATTGCCCGCTGGCCCAGCCGGCCACTAGGCAAAGTCTGACGCTGAGGTTCCGTATGAAGACCTACTGGCGAATCCTGTCGCACCTAAGTACCGTGCTGGTCCTGCTCACCTTCTGGGCGGGGAGCAGGGCTTTCGGCCAGACCCTCAAGGTGGGTGTCGCGCCCCACACCAGTTCCCGCCTCATCCTGGAGCAGTACCAGCCCCTGCGGCAGCAACTTGAGAAGGCTCTGGGGCATGAAGTGGAGGTCATGACGGCACCGGATTTCACGGAGTTCGCCCGGCGCGCCCTGAAGCAGGACTACGATCTCGTCATCACGACGGGGCACCAGGCCCGGCTGTTTCAAGCCGACGGTCATTACCTGCCACTGGTGACCTACCAGGCGGACTTCAAGTCGCTGGTCATCGTCGCCAAGAATGGAAGTGTCCTGAAACCCAAGGATCTTGAACACACGACGGTCATCGGGTTGAGTGGGTCCTCCCTGGTCACGCTCTGGGGACAGCACTGGCTAAAGCGCACGGAATGCCGCCAAGTGACCGTCCGCTATGTCAGCGCCGCCGACAGCGTGGCCCAGTTGCTCCTGACCGGCGAGGGAAGCGCCGGGTTCGTGTCGCTCACCAACTTCCAGAAGCTGACGCCGACCGTTCAAGCCGGATTGCGGATCCTTGCGGAAAGCCCGCCCATGCTCGGGCGCGTCTACCTGCTGAACAGCCACCAGGGCACCCTGCAGCCCCGGATTGAGAAGGCCCTATGGTCATTCTCAAAGACCCCCGAAGGCCAGTTGTATTTTAAAAAGAACCAGCTCGGAGGCTATCGGAAGCTCCGTGGCGGGGAGCTGGCCTCCATGGAGCCTTATGCCGAAGAGGTCCGGAAGAACCTGGTGCCCCGATGACCTTCCGCTTCCCGGGCCGTTCCATCCGCGGGCGCATGCTCCTGGCTGCCATCCTCATCGAGGCGACCATGCTCACCCTGCTGGTGGCGAACAGCATGCGGCTACTGACGTCCGTGATGACGGAACAAGCGGCCCAGCATGCGGCCCAGATGACGCCCGTCCTCAAAGCAGCCCTCGTTGCCCCATTGGCCCAGCAGGATTCTGCCACCGTCAAGGCCATCCTGGATGAATGCTGCGCGACCGAGGGCATCGATTACCTGGCCGTGCTGGATGCCAGGGGCAAGGAGGTAGCCCTCAGCGGATGGGACCCGGCTCGGCCGCTCCCGGCTGCCGACCGCCAATTCCACCTCTTCGGTGCCGACAATCCGCGCTACAACGTGGTCTCCCCCATTGAGGTCGCAGGCCAATCCCTGGGTTCGGTTCACTTTGGACTGAACCTTTCCCAAATCGTGGTGGCCCATCAAAAACTCCTCACCCAAGGAATCCTCATCGCCTTGGGAGAACTGCTGCTTTCGATGGGCCTGCTCACCGTGGTGGGTATTTGGTTAACCCGGCACCTGACGGCCCTGACCGAGGCAAGCGAGGCCGTGGCCGGGGGCAACCTGATACCGCCGAAGGTCTGGGAGGGCTCCGACGATGTGGGCCGCCTGGGCGTGGCCTTCAACGCCATGTCCGGGGCCATCCGGGAACGGATCCAACAGCTCACCGAGGCCCGTGATATCCAGACCACCCTGGCGCAGGACATTGCCGAGGGGCTCAATCGGCTGGACGAGATCACGCGCACCATGGGCGACGGGCTCTACGTCATCGACATGACGGGCCGGATCACTTTCGCGAACCATAGGATGGAGGAGATTCTTGGCTGGAGCCCGGCGGAACTGATCGGCCAGAATGCCCATGAGCTGTTCCATGAGGACAAGGGCGAAGATGGCCCGTTCCCTTCCCTCTCTGTCGAGGCAGGGGACGTGCTCCGCACCGGCCAACCGTTCCGGTCCAAGAATGCTTCCTTCCAGAGGAAGGACGGCGTCCTGATCCGGGTCTCCAAGGCCATCAATCCAATCCTTCGGGAGCGGCGCATCATCGGCGCCGTCATTTCCTTTCAGGACGTGACCGACAGCCACCGCGTTGCCCAGGCCCTCAAGATCAGCGAAGAGCGCTTCGCCTTCGCCATCGAAGGCAGCGGGGATGGCCTCTGGGACTGGGATCTCCCCTCGAATTCGGTGTTCTTCTCGAAAACCTGGCTGGACATGATCGGCTACCTCCCGAACGAGCTCAGCAGCGATGTCAACGAGTGGGTATCGAGAGTTCATCCTGAGGATAGGGCCCGCACCCTCCAGGAAGTCCGGACCCATCTGGATGGCGCCACTCCGCTCTACCTCAGCGAACACCGGTTCCAGCGAAAGGACGGCAGCTACCTCTGGGTTCTGGACCGGGGGCGTGTGGTTGAGCGGGATGCGATGGGCCTGCCCACCCGGATGATCGGCACCCATTCCGACATCGGGCACCGGAAGGCCATGGAACTGGCCCTGCAGCAGAGGGACCTGATTCTGGATGCCGTCAGCCGCTGCGTAGTCAGCTTCGTCGACTCGGATGACTGGGAAGCTGGCGTCAAGGGCTTCCTGGCGTCCCTGGGTACAGCATCGGAAGCCAGCCGGGTCCGCATCCTGAAGCGACAGGATAGGGACGGACAGGGTGACGAGGTGTTCATGGACCAGCTCTTGGAATGGCGTGCAGAAGGGATGCCGCCCCAGCTGCTCGTACCAGAGTTTCACCAACTCCCGATGCGAGCCTCGGGATTCGGACGATGGGTGGATGAGCTGCGGGCCGACAGGATGATTTCCGGCCGCGTGGCGAGCTTCCCCGAATCCGAACGCCCCCTGCTGGAAGCCCAGGGCATCCAGTCCCTGCTCGTCATGCCTGTCCACGTGCGGGGAAGCTGGTGGGGGATGATCGCCTATGACGAGTGCGCCGGTACCCGGTTCTGGTCCTCGTCCGAACAGGAGATCCTGAGACTTGCCGGTCGGGCCCTGGGTTCGAAGATCGAGCGGACCGAAACGCGCCTGGAACTGGAGCAGCTCGTGCTGGAGCGGACCAGGGAGTTGGACCAGACGAACCTCAACCTGATTGCCGAGATGGATACAAGGCAGGACGTTGAAGCCGCCAACAAGGCGGTCATGGTGGCGCTGGAGCAGTCGCGCAAGATGGAATCCATCGGCCGCCTGGCCGCAGGCATCGCCCACGAGATCAACACCCCGACCCAGTTCCTGGGGAACAACCTTGGTTTCCTGAAGGATGGCTACCGACGCATCGACCAGCTGCTCAAGGTTTACGAAAAATCCACAGAGGACCTGCCCAAACCGCAAGCAGACGCCCTGAAACAGCTCACAGAGCAGCTGAAGCTCGGCTACCTGAAGGCAGAGATGCCCCAGGCCATCGATGAATCGCTGGAGGGCATCGACCGGATCACCAAGATCGTCAGTGCCATGAAGGAGTTCTCCCACCCGGGTGGGAAGGGAATGAATGCCGTGGACGTGAACCACTGCCTGGTCACCACGGCCACGGTCACCCGGAACGAGTGGAAGTACGTCGCCGAGCTGAAACTCGACCTGGACTCCAACCTTCCGCTCATCCATGGCTTGCCAGCTGAGCTCAATCAAGTCTTTCTGAACCTCATCGTCAACGCAGCCGACGCCATTCGGGACCGGTCGCCTTCGAACACCCAACCAGGACAGATTACGCTGTCCACCCAGAGCCTCACCGATGCCGTGGAAATCCGGATCTCGGACAATGGGATGGGCATGCCCGAAGCGATCCACAAGCAGATCTTTGAACCGTTCTTCACCACCAAGCAGGTGGGGAAGGGCACCGGCCAGGGACTGACCGTCTGCTATCAGGTGATCGTGACGCGGCATGGCGGCACCATCCACTGCGAATCCGTGGAAGGCCAGGGCACGACCTTCATCCTTCGACTGCCCAAGGCGGGCGTCGATGACCGCCTTCAGTTGAGTGGGGGGTAGGCCCATGCGTGTGCTGCTGGTCGATGATGATCCGCTCGTGCTGAGTGCGCTCAACCGAACCGTCCTGTCCCGGCGGCCAGAGTGGGAGGTCGTACTGGCGAAATCGGGGGAGATGGCCGTCGGTTGGCTGACCCAGACCCCCTTCGACATGGTGATGACCGATATGCAGATGCCCGGGATGGACGGCTCTACGGTGCTGAAAATGTCCCAGAAGCTGCAACCCGGGGCCATCCGCATGGTCCTCTCCGGACATGCGCCACTGGTCCGGATCCTCGAGGCAGAGGGCCATTATCACCGGTTCATCATGAAACCGATCGAGCCCAATCAGCTCATGGCCATTCTCTCCTCCCTCAGCCCGGAGGGTCTCGATGAGGAGTGCCTGATGGCCCGGTCCCTGGTGGCAGGGCTGGAAAGGGTCCCAAGCCTCCGCCGCTGCGTGGATCAATTGAAGGCCCTGCTGGAACAGCCGGATCCTGACCTTGTCGAGGTCTGCAGGGTGGTGGCGCAGGACCTCGGGATCGCCACTTCCATCCTGAAGCTCGTGAACTCGGCGTACCTCTCCGTGGGACATTTCATCGCCGGCATCAACGAAGCTGTCGAGTACCTGGGCCTGACCGTTCTGCGCGAGTTGGTCCTGAATCGTGGAATCATGGTGGTGGCCACTGACGCTGCGCCCGCGGGACTGAGTCTGGAGGGACTCTGGGGCCACTCCCACCAGGTCGCTCTGACCGCCAGCGAGTGGATCCGCTCCGCGACCGGAGATCAGACCCTGGCCGCCCAGGCGTTTTCCGTGGGGCTCCTGCACGATGTGGGCAAGCTAGTCCTCGCGATCAACCCCGCCTGCAACTACCGGGCTGTCATCGAGCACGGTCACATCGGCAATCAATCGCTGCAGGACCTTGAGCGTCAATGGCTGGGAACGGACCACGGCAAGGTTGGCGCCCAGCTACTCCACCTCTGGGCCCTGCCCGAGTCCTTCAGTGCCGTGGTGAAGGAGCAGGATGGCAACGGACCGGCGGACTGCACGTCCCTGATTTCTCTGGCGGTCCACTGCGCCCATCTGCTGCCGGGCACCCATCCGTCGCCGGACCTCTTCCATGATGGCTCCCACCCAAGGTTCCTCCGGGCAGCCACTGTGGAGACGGCCACAAGCCATTGGGTCCAGCAGCTTTCAAGCTGGCGCCAGACCTTCCTGGCAGTGGATGCGGCCGAAATAGCTAGCCTTCCCTGACCCAGCTTCCGGCCCTATTCAAGGGTCACGCTTCTAATCCGTCACCCGGAAAGAAAGGATCGCCATGAAACCCCGCCTCCTGCTCGTAGATGATGATGCCCTGCTCCTGAGAGCCCAACGACGCGGGCTGGGGGATGATTACGAGGTTTCCATCGCGGAAACCGGAGATGCAGCCATCCAGTTGCTTGCCGAAGACCTTCCCTACGCGGTGGTGATCGCCGATTTCAAGATGCCGGGCATGAATGGCATTCAGTTCCTCGACCGGTGGCGGTTCCTTTCGCCCGATACCACGAGGATCATGCTGACTGGCCAGGCGGATCTCAACATGTCCATCGATGCCGTGAACAAAGGCCAGGTGTTTCGCTTCCTCACTAAGCCTATCAACGGCGATGATCTGCGCCTGGTCCTGCGGGATGCGGTGAATCAATATGAATTGATCACGGCTGAGAGGACCCTGCTGGAACAGACCCTTACTGGTAGCGTCCAGACCCTGGTCGGACTGCTGTCCCTCTTCGATCCCAATGGATTCGGCCGGGCCAAGGAGGTTCAGGGACTGGCCTTGAAGGTCTCGGAGAAATTCAGCGTGGCTGCGGGTTGGGATCTCGGCCTCGCGGGTCTGCTCTCACGCATTGGCTGGCTGGCGATTCCGGCCGAGGTCCAGGCCAAGATCACCCGCGGTGAGCGCCTCGACATCCAGGAGAATGAAATGGTCTTCCGGGCCCCTGAGACCGGATCGGGCCTCCTCGCCAACATTCCGAGGCTTCAATCCGTAGCCCAAATCATCAAATACAGTCGCAAGAACTTCAACGGAATCGGGTATCCGAAGGACCAGGTGACTGGATCGGAACTGCCCCTGGGTTCCAGGATTCTCAAGGTCGTGGTCGACTACCTGGACCACCTGCAGATCCGGCATTCCGCCGTCGTCGTGTACAACCAAATCGAGCTGGGTTCAGGGACCAAGTACGATCCCGAGGTGGTGCGGGCCCTTGGGGAAGTCATCTCGGTGGCCAGTGGCCCCACGGCGGAAAAGCACGTCCTGCTCGCTCTGGACGAGCTGCGGCCCGGCATGATCCTGGCCGATAACGTTTATACTGCAGACAACGCCATGATCGTACTTCCCACGGGCACGCACCTCAACCTCTTCCACATCGAACGGCTCCGGAACTATTCGGCGGGCAAAAAACCTCCAGAGGCGATCCTGATCAACCGGTTGGTCTGAGGGCCCGGCCACTGGCCATCCTTGCCTCAGGTCAGTGCCCACCTCTGAACCCTCCTAGGTGTTGCCTGCCCCGGTCGGGATCCCTGTCTGCCGCCAGCCCGGCGCCAGAAGCTGGTCACTGTTCAACGGGGCCTCCTTCCGGAAAATAGTGACAGTGATTGTCTATTGCCTATGGCCCTTCCCGCCTGGAGCCTTAAGGTGGCGACTCTGGTGAAGCCTCCCCGGCGGTGGGTGAAGACACAGGGCCGTGGTGGTCCCGTAGCTTGGACTGGGTCGGTTCGGCACTGGCGCAGCCCGAACCCCGAATGCAGCTGGAATCCGGCCTGGGTGCAGACCGTGGGGCCGATTACTCGGGGTCGAAATTGTTGATGATTCCTGTGGTGATTAGATGATCGAGCGTATGGTCCCCCTCCTGAAAACAACCTAGGTTTAGTTGTGTAGGCAGCGGCGAGCATCCGATGTTCCCGTCAGGAAGTGATGAGACCCCCAACTACCGGGGCTTGCCTTCCTGTGCCCCAACACTGACCTGCTCGCGCGGGAGGGGTGCTTTATGTCGACCGGCATGGCTCGTATCAACCTCAGGATCTTCGGTCTGGCCATCATCGCCCAGGGACTCCTTGCCCAGCATCCCCTGCAAAGCCCCGCCCCCCTCCACTACCAGGTGATCAATCCTGCCGAGCCAGCGCTTGGCTCCGAACATGCCTTCAGGCTCCGCCATGCCCACTCGGATGGCCTGGGTCAAACCCATGGCCACTTCAACCAGCATTACAAGGGGGTCCGCGTCTGGGGTGGGGACGCCATCACCCATGTGGATCGCCACGGCCACGAACTCCCCATGACCCAGGCGAGTTACAGAGACATCCTGTTGAACGTGACCCCCGAACTGAGCGAGCCCGAGGCACTTGCAATCGTGCTCCAGCAACTGGCCCCCAAAGGCACTTTCGCCCTGGCCCCCCAGGTGGAACGGGTGGTCTTTCCGCAAGAGGCAGAAGTGGTCACCCACCGCGACCGCGGCGCGCGATCCGGACAGGATCTGAACGCCGAGGACATCACCCGCCAGGTGGTCCGGTTCCACCTCGCCTACCATGTCCACACCGAGCTCGACAACGACCGGGATGGCATCCGGCACACCGACTTCATCCTTGATGCCCACACAGGCGCCATCCTCAGGGCCTGGAACACCCTCCATACCACCGGGGCGGTGGGTACCGGCAAGAGCCAATACTCCGACGTGGTGTCCATCAACACCAACGTCACTCCCACAGGGTTCGAGCTGCGGGACATGACCCGCGGAGCGGGCGGCACCTATGGCAACAACGTCGTGACCAATGCCAACCATGCCACCTCGACCACCGCCTCCGGCGAAGCCGTCTATGCCAACGCCACGAACGCCTGGGGGGACGGGGTCAACTACGTCGAAGGCACCTCCACGACGGCCCCCAACGGCCAGACTGCCGCCGTGGATGCCATGTTCGGAATGATGAAGTCCTGGGACTTCTATAAGAACGTCTTAAACCGGAACGGCATCGACGGGGCAGGCACTGCCACCCACAGCCGGGTCCACTACGGCACTGCCTATGACAACGCCTTCTGGACGGACGCCTGCTTCTGCATGACCTATGGCGATGGCGCACACTTCTCCACCCTGACCCCCCTCGACGTCGCGGGCCATGAGATGAGCCACGGCGTCTGCGCTCGGACCGCCAACCTTACCTATTCCGGAGAATCCGGCGGCCTGAACGAGGCGAACTCCGATATTTTCGGTACGTTGATTGAATTCTACGCCCGCGGCGGGTCTGGCTCCACGATCGGCGATACTGGCGGCAATTTCACCATCGGTGAGCAGCTCGCCTCCACGCCCCTCCGCTACATGCACAAGCCCAGCCTGGACGGCGCCTCGCCTGATGCCTGGTCCCCCGCCCTCGGCCATGGGAACCTCCGGAGGTTGCGTTAGGAATGCTGTTCAAGGCAGGTTGGCGTTCGGGGTCAGGGGAGAGCGCGGGGCAAACAAGCTACCCAGGGTCCGTTGCAAGCGCCTTGCGGCCTTGGCCGCCGTGGGCTCACAGTTCTAAGTGTCATCGTGGTTTTCGAAAGAAAATGCACTCCAAATCTAGTGTGTTTGGATCTAGATATCGGATTTGCACCTGGTGCCCATTAATTTGGCGATGTTTTTGTCATCTGGGTCCTTGCGGTGCATTGGCACGGTGCATTGGCATGATTCTGCCCATGACCGACTGGTCTGTCACAACGGATCCACCTCTTGGACTTACGCCGCCAGCGCAAGACCTGCAAGGGTGTCCAGGAAGTTCCAGGGCATCCACTCCTCCGGGTTCTCCTCCACCAGGGCATGGTTCCGGTGGAGGGCAACCAGGTAGTCAAAGGGTTGAGCACCGTTCAACTCCGCCGTGTGGATCAGGCTCATGAAGGCATCCCCCGTCCTGGCGCCGGTAGCAGTCTTGTAGAACAGGGAATTCTTCCGGTGCATGATGGCCCGCTTGATCACCCGCTCGCAGATCGAGTTATCCAGTGGCGCCATAGGCTCACGCAGGAACAGCGTCAGTTCCTTCCAGTGTTTCCGCATGTAGGTGATGGCCTGGCCAAGCCCTGAATTGGGCTCAACCTTCCGTTCCTCGATCTGATCCCTGAGCCAGGTTTCGAGAGCCTTCATGACGGGTCCACTCCCCTGCTGGTGAAAGGCCAGCCTGGTAGGTGGGTCCATGCCTTCCTTCTTGGCCCGGGCGTCGTTCGTGTAGACCGCCTTCAAGGACTCCAGGAGGTGCCGGACCTCGTCAGGGAACCGCTCCTCCACCTCCACGAACCGCCGCCGGGCATGCGCCAGGCAGTGGGCCAGGATGGTGTTCAGTTCCCCAGCCTCGCCCACGCTGTTGGCAGCAAGCGCATCTGACATTTGGATGGGAGCGCCGAGGTCCTTTGCCCGGTGCCGGAGGACAGCTTCCAGGTTCTCGCCTGCGTGGTTGTGGCCTGTGATGTAGAGGGCGATGCGGTGCTCTCCATGATTGGAGAGGATGGCGGTGGTGTAGGTGCCCTTGCGGCCTTCCTTCCGATTCGTCGTCCCACCGAGGATCCGCATGGTGGTGTCGTCGTTGTGAATGACCTCGCCCTGGGCGGCCTGCCTGGCCAATTCCTCATGGGCGGGCAGCAGGAGCCCCGCCACCTCCAGCAGGATCTCCCACTGGGTCGAGACCGGCAGGGGAATCCGAAAACCCTGCTGGAGCTTTTCGATCCGGTGCATGGGAAGTCCCGAACCATACCTGAGCATTCCGAGCATGGCGGCCACGGTCTCGTCGTACTTCTCCGAGCCCACGCCATCAGGTGCCGGAGCCGTGAACACCTCCCCGCACAGGTTGCAGCGCCACCGCTCCAGTTCGTAGACCGTCGCTGCGAAAGGGGCCACGCCCTTCACGCGCACCAGGGTGGCGGGCTCGATTTGGAGGTAGACCTTGCCTTTGGGGCATTCCGGGCACGAAGCCCCGCTCTCCGTCCCCGTCAGCGTCACCTTCACGCGATCAGCGCCAGGGTAGTTCCTCGCGCCATTCCTCCCATGTCCCGGGGCCTTCTCCTTGGTCTGCTGCTCCTTCGGCTGCTGTGGTTCCTGGTCCTGGTCTGTGGACGACCCGGAGGCAACTCCTTGGCTGGGTTTCGGTGAATCCTGGTCGGGGACCTTCCCGCACACCGCCGCCGTGGATTCCGTCGTGGGACCGAACATCATGAACTTCAGCCGCTGGATGGAGGTTCGCTTCGATTCCAGTTCCTGGTTCACGAAGGCCAGGGTGTCCACTGCCGTCCGAAGGTCCTCGTAGCCTTCCTCGCCAAGGACTGCCCTGGCACGGTCCAAATGGCCGTGAAGTACTTCGGCGCTGATCTCCTTGTGCCGCAGGTCTGGGCGAGGAGGAGGTGGGGTGGGTTTCTTTCGCTGCTTGGTGCGCGCCATCGTTCAGAATGTGCCCGAAGTCGTGGGTTAGTACAAGCGAGTAAAAAGCGAATGTTATCAATTATTTACATTTCCCAAAAATCACGCGGGCGGCCCCACGGATCGCCACGCCGCAGGCACCTTGGTGCCCATGGGATCACCGCCACAAATCAGGATCTGGAGTTCATGGGCGAGGAGCCGGGCGGACGGTTCGTCCTGGTTGGTGGGCCACCAACGGAACCTATTTTTTGAGAGCCGCTTGTGACAGAGCCAGTACCCCCACCGTCGTGGGCCAACACGCGCAGGGATGTCCCCGAACGGCTGCGAAACACGAACAGCGTGCCCGAGAAGGGGTCGGCCCCCAGGGTGACGCGACAGAGTTGAGCCAACCCATCAATCCCACGGCGGAAATCGACCGCCTCCACAGCTACAAGGATTCTCATCGTTGGCGTGATTTGAATCATCCCCGGAATCCCAGGAAGGCGGTCATCAGGCTCGCCAGGTCCACGGAACTTCCAGCCGGAAGGCGGAGCACCACGCGCACGCCGTCCGGAGTACTGACCTCTAGCACCGGCCCGGCCTGGACCCCGCCCAGCAGGCTGTCACCGCCGAGTTCCACGAAGTTCGGAGCCATGGGCTGCGGCTTTGGCTTTGATTGCGGCGCTGGGTGCAGGTTCGGCTCTGGACGAGGCTTCGGAGCCGGGTACTGCACGGGGCGCTTACCCATGCGGGTTTTCAGAGCAGCGTAGCTCAACCCCATGTGGTGGCAGATGGGGTTCATGCCAAAGCGCGATGCCAGTTCCGCCGCCTCAGTCCAAAGCTTCTCCGGCATCGGCCCCAGGCATTTCCGCTGCTGCCGCCATCGCTCGACCTTGGCCCTGACCTCATCCACTTCCGCCGGAAACGGTTCTCGAACACGTCGTCCCATGGGGCCTCCACTCATCAAGGCCCTGAGGCTATCTCAGTGGAAATCAGGATTCATGAAGGCGTACCGGAAGGACACGGCCTTACCTGGAATGCAGTCAACTTGGATGTCTTGGGCAACTGGAACCCTGAGGCAAGGGTGCCATCATGACCCCGGCCCAGCGGCTGAAGTTGGGTTGCCGCCGGTCGGCCTCTTCAAAGTGGCCATCGGAGTAGGGTGAATCAGGCGAGAGTCCGGACGACCAGGCATCGGCAAAGCGGAGCAGAGGCAGGAGGTCGTCATCAGGGGAACTGCAGGCACTGTGGTGATGGCTCCGGACCAGAGTGCAGACCCGCTCATCCAGCCCCCAGAGCTTCAGCAACTCCGCTCCGACATCGGCATGGGTGGTGCCATAGGTACTTAACTCAAGGGCCACAGCCTCCCTTTGGTCGCTCCCCGCTTGATCCAGGACCCGCTGATAGTCCAGGTCGGGATTCAACGCCATGAGGACCCGCCCGAGGTCGTGCAGCAAGCCAGCGGTATAGGCGAGAGCTACAACTCCTGGCTCAAGGTTCTCCGAGAGGGCAAGGGTCCGCATGATGTGGGCAACCGTGGCGGAGTGTTCCCACAACTCGGCGAGATCCAGCCCGGAGGGGAGAATGGACTCTGCGGATTCCAGGGCACCATGCTCGAGGACTGCAAAGCTGAGCAGATCCACGCTGAGTAGGTGCACGGCCTCGCGGAGATCGGTCACTTTTTGTGCGAGGCCCAGACCGGACGAGTTCACCAATTTCAGGATCTTGGTGGACATGCCCAAATCCAAGCTCACGAGATCAGCCACCTCCTCCACAGAGGGATGGCCTCCACCCAGGAGCCTGGATAGCTCCTGGTGCAGGGCAGGCAGGCTGGGCACCCGCTGCAAGCCGGCCACGAGCCTTCTCGCACGGAGTGTCTCGGGACGCTCGAGTCCACTGGCCAGAGTGTCCAGCAAAGCGAGGAACTGCTGCGGGCTGACGGGTTTGGCGTGGAATTGGTGGTAGTAGGACTCACAGGACTGGATGAGTGCCCGGCCCGCATGGCCCGAGAGAATGATGCGGACCGTCCCGGGAACGGTCTGCAGCGCCTCCTTGAGCAGTGTGGCGCCATCCATGCCGGGCATCAGCATGTCGGTCACGAGAATGTCGTAGCTCTTCTCTTGCAGCAGCTGGACTGCCTCCGCGCCTGAGACGGTGATGTCAACCTGCCAGTCAGGCCGCTCCAGACGGAGCGATCTTCGCAGCCCCCCCAGGAGCCGGACTTCGTCATCGACCAGAAGGATCCTCACGCCGAACCCTCCTGCCCGGACGAGTCCATGCGGGTCACTGGCCGGAAGGGCAGGCGGACGATGAAGGTGGTGCCCAGGCCCGGGTTCGTCTCGAAGAACAGTTCACCGCCGTGCAGGTGCACCACCGTCTGGTAGCACACGCTCAACCCTTGCCCTGTTCCGATGCCGACGCCCTTGGTGGTGAAGAAGGGATCGAAGACTTTCCCCTCGTGCTCCGGCAGGATTCCGGTGCCGGAATCCTTGATCCGGATTTCCACACCCGTTCCGGTTGGCGAAGTCGAAATGCAGATGCTCCCCAGCTGCCCTTCGGCATGGGGCTTAGCCTTGATGGCCTGGACGGCATTGATGATGAGATTCAGGAAGACCTGATTCAGTTCAGCGGGGAAACCCTGGATCACCGGGAGAGCGTGATCGACCTCCAGATGAAGCTCGGCCCCGTACTTCCACTCGTTTCTGGAAAAGTTGACGGCAGACTCCAGGTTGTTGTGGATATCCAAGGTCACCGGATGGGGATTGCCGGGGTGGCTGAATTCCTTCATGGCCCGGACAATGGTCGCCACCCGCTCGATGCCTTCGATGGAGTCCTGGATGACCTGGGGGGTCTCCGCCGCGATCCAGGCCAGATCCTGGGCCCCGATCGCAGGAACCTGCGGTGCTTCCCGCGCCTGAGCGAGGACCTGCAGGAGCTGGGCGTAGGTCTTGTCCAAGAAGCGCAGATTCATGCTCACGAACTGGATCGGCGTATTGATCTCGTGGGCGATGCCTGCGGCCATGCGGCCCACCGATTCGAGCTTCTGCGCCTGGAGGAGCTGAAGCTGGCTTTTCCGGTGGTTCTCTTCGGACAGCCGCCGCCGTTCCTCGATACCCGCCGCCGCTGCGAGAATGCTGAGGACCGTGTCGTCCTCCGTCGACCAGATTGTGGCCGGGGAACATCCTCCCACGAGGACACCCACCACCTGTTCTTCAGCCCAGACGCCTTGGGCCCGCAAGATGCTTGGCTGGCCTGACCCTGATTCTGGACAG
This sequence comes from uncultured Holophagaceae bacterium, assembly GCA_903873655.1. Lineage (GTDB taxonomy): Bacteria > Acidobacteriota > Holophagae > Holophagales > Holophagaceae > Geothrix. The sequence continues at coordinate 20,299 of CAIQPH010000026.1, forward strand.
TCCAGACTGACGGTCGTGTTCCGGATGAGGGTCCTGGGATCGAGATCCCGGAGGATCGCGAGCAGGAGCTGCGCAGACTCAGAGCCAGGCAGGCCGGAGCGGAATTCCAGCTTGCCTGTCTCGACGGACAGGTAGAGGACCTGGTCGGCCCTTGTCAGATCCTGGAACAGGCGCAGCAGGATGCTCAGGTTGACCTGAGGGTTGGGCCCGAACCGCAGGAATCCTTCCGTGAGTCCCGTCAGCCGATCCTCCGCTCGATGGCGGGTGGCCACTTCCGTGGTGAGTTCCAGGACGGCCGACTGCAAGTCCCGAGTCCGAAGTACCACCCGTTGTTCCAGAGCAGCCTTGGTTGTTTCCAGGGCGTTGCGAGCCTCTTGGCGTTCGATCACGGTGCCCAGGGCCCGGGCGGTCAACCGGAGGATGTCTTGTTCGGGGCCTGACCAAGTGCGGAGTCCGGTGCATTCATCGAAGCCGATCATGCCCCAGAGGTTCCTCCTTACGAAGATGGGCGCCATGAGAAAGGAATGGATTCCTCGGGCCAGGAGCAAGGGTTGCTCGCTTGGAGGCAAGTCCACGGTGAAGCCCGCCAATCCGGGATTGGCCCCGACTTCCTCGACCCAGCGCAGGAACCCCGAATCACTCATGGGGCTGACCTGGGCGACGGAAGCAGCCAAGACGCCAGAGCTGCCGATGCCCTCCGCAGACCACTCCCCAATGGGGCACATCTTCAGTGCCACATCACTGGTGCCGCTAGAATCCCGCTTAAAGATATAGGCCCGGCTCGCCTTGGCTCCCTCGCCGAGGTGGGTCAGGAAATCCGGCAGCACGCCCTCCCAATCGGGGGCGTCCAGAAGTAGGACCAAGGCTTGGCTCACTGCACTCAAAAGCTGGTCCCGATCGACCAGTACTTCCTCGATGACCTTGCGGGACGTGATGTCCCGACCGATCCCGAGAATGCCCACCAGTTCTCCCGAGGGGCTGTAGAAGGGCGTCTTGAGGATGTCAAAGAGGGCCTTGCGGCCATCTGGATAGACCAGCCAGTTATCGTTGTTCAGCGTGGCCTTCCCTGCCAGCACCAGGAGATCCTGTTGCCGGCAGATCTCAGCGCTGGACTCATCCACCAGGTCGAAGTCGGTATGGTCGAGGACCGCCTCCTTGGGCTGGCCGAACAGCTCCAGCATGGGCGGATTGCAGGAGAGGTACAGCCCCTCGAGGTTCTTGAAGAACACCAGATCCGGGATGGTGTTCAGCAGGGACTGCAGTATTTTCAACCGCTCCTCGGCCAAGCTGTTGGCAATCCGCTCCGAGCGCGTGAGGACCAGGAGGTAGACGAAGACGCCGATGCTGGTGAAGAGTCCGACCAGGAGGATGGTGAGGGGGGTGCCCGCCGCGATGCCCATGCCATAGGCTGGCCCGGGGGTCAGCTTGAGGGTCCAGACCCGCCCGGCCACCTGGAACTGCCGGCGGGCCGTCCAGGTCGGGGTGGATCCCAGCGGCTGGTCCTTACGATGGAAGAGCAGGTTCGGCGGCAGCTCGGCCGTCCCATCGAACAGTTCCAGATGGATCCCCTGGCCGGAGTCGCCCGTGATCCCTTCAAGGAGATCATCCATCCGGAAGGCCATGTAGGTCCAGGCCACATGGGCCTCCCGCCGCTGGGCGACGCTCTCCCTGGGGTATCCGAAGCGATAGACGGGCGCGTAGAGGAGGGATCCCACTTGGATCTTGCCGATGCCCTCCTGGTAGAGCTTCACCGGGCCCGAAAGGCTCACCCTGCCCGTATCGCGGGCGCGCCCCATGGCCTCCCGGCGGTTGGCTTCGGCGTACATATCCCGGGAGAAGGCCCTCTGGTTCCGAACGTCGAAGGGTTCGATGTAGATGATCGAACTCACCCCGCCATCCGGGGGCAGCGGGCCGCCTGGACGCACCTGGTAGTCGGGGAAGCCCTCGGCCTTCAGGCGGGCTTCGTGCGCCTTCAGGCCCGGCAGGGGGATCCACTCGGAGAAACCGAGCGCCTGGACCCCGGGGTTCAATCGGTCCAATTCCAGGGCCTTCACATAGCGTCGAAATCCTTCGCGGCTTGGCAGCAGCTGGTCATTGGTCGCGAACTCCGCCGCCGCCATGAGGACCTGCTCATGGGCGTTGATCCGCTGGGCGATTCGCTCCTGGATCAAGCTGGCCTCGGCTTCGAAACGATCGTGGGCCCGTCCCAACTCGAGCCGGTGGACGCCAATCGCCACAGCTGTCGTCAGCATCAGGGGCAGGAGCAGTCCCAGCCAAAGGGCGATGGTGCGGGTGAGACGGCTTTGCTTGCCTGGGTTGTTAACCATGGTTTTCCCCACCCGGGCGTTCACTGCGAGCAGTTGCTTGATTTATCGGGATGGAAGGTCCTGGGAGGCCTGCAGAGCGGTTGGGTCCCTGTTCGCGCCTTGGTACGCCCCCGGCCCTATCCTGCGCCCAATCCTGACTGATGAACCAGAGTGTTCGCATGACCTCACCCTTGCGCCGCGATGGAGGCGCTTCACCCACTTAACGGCCGGAATCGCCGGAGCGATATATATTCAATTACCTAGTCGCGGGCGACCTTGGCCTTGATGGGTGGCACCCAGCGGTTGGCCAAGCTGGCGGGGAGAGTGAAGCCGAGGCTAGCAGAGAAGTGGCGTGGGGCAGTTCCAAGGTTCATCGGAGGTGCGGGCGTTAGAGGCAGGTCGTCCTGGGGCGCTGGTTAAGTTCAGCCACGTGCTTCGTCCCCACACCTTGGTTGAGGCGGCAACGCTGACTCCCCTAGCCTGTATGAATGGCCAACCTGCCCCGGAGTTCGACCCGCTGCGACTGTCCAAGCAGGAGGGCGATCGACATGGTGGAGTCACGAACCGTTGCCCACCTGGCCTGCAAGGTCGAAGCGCCCCAGGTTCGAGTTGGGCAGTTCGAGGGGCTCGGTGATTCCTCGGAATCGAAAGCAAGGGGTCGGGCTGGAAGTGGCTTGAAGCGGATCGGATTCGAGGAGCCTTTAATCTTGAATCCCAGAGACCCAAGAACCACTGAAGGAGCTACCACCATGCTGGGTGGACCACCTGTAGGTGGGTCGCGAGTCTCCTCCTTGAACGTCATTCATGGGGATGTTGTGGACAGAAATCCCTTCTGGAATGTAGAAGTCTTTAGTCCGGAGTTTGAGGAGGGGGATCACCCGCCCCTGATCGCGCTGGTGGTCGAGGACGTCGAGGCGCCTTTGATCGCCACCGCGGCACTCCTCAGGAGGCTGGGCTACGAGGTCCTTACGGCTTCTTGTGGTGAGATCGCCATCTACGTGATCGATGGCGGCTTCTCCCCAGACGTGGTCATCCTGGATCTCGACATGCCGGGCCTGAATGGTCCGCAGACCCTTTCGTGTTTCCGTGCCCTGCTGCCAAATATGCCTGTCATCCTCACCATAGACTGGGTCGATGAGGCCACACACGCACTGGTCAGGGCCCACGCCCATGTCACTCTGCTGCCAAAACCCCACGGCCTGAAGGCCCTGAAGGCACACCTTCAGCAGGTCCACCTGGCGATCTGCCGCTCCTATGGGTCTTGATCAAGACACTGCGGGAGCGATAAGCCATCAGTATCTGAAGAAAAAACCCACTGGTTGCGGGCGAGGCCTTCTGGCCGGGAGCAGGATCCTGAGCCTCCTGCCTCCTTGCCGTTCCTCCCCACCTGATGGGAGGCCAGTGGGTCAGGCTTGCCGCCTCAACCACGGTGTGGGGACGAAGCACGTGGCTGAACTTAACCAGCGCCCCAGGACGACCTGCCTCTAACGCCCGCACCTCCGATGAACCTTGGAACTGCCCCACGCCACTTCTCTGCTAGCCTCGGCTTCACTCTCCCC
>CAIQPH010000027.1 GCA_903873655.1 uncultured Holophagaceae bacterium
CCAGGGGCTCCGTACCCAACAGGGACAGCGCATAGGCCAAGGTGGGCGTCAGCGGAAGGCTGCTCAGGGCTTCCAGCAGGTTCGGCAGGGCCTGCCAGCGCCAGTCGGGTTCGCTGCGGAACATCTCCACCAGCTCCCGGTCGATTTTCGCGTTCTGGAAGGTGTCCCAGATCAGCGCGCGGTGATCGAGGGAAAACTGCAGATCAACGCTGAGATTGCCATCGAGGGAGCCAGGCAGCCAGGTCAGCTTCAGGATCGTGTGTTCCATGGCGTGCAGGAGTATGGATGCCAGCAGCTCGTGCAGGCGCTCGTCCCGCTCCTGCAGGGTCATCAGGCCCCACTGGACCACGCGATCGCCCACCCTGGCCCCTTCCCCATCGGAGAGCAGTTCCTTCAGCGAGGCCATGTCGAGGACGCCGCGCCGGATGAGGAAATTACCGAACTGCTCACCTACGGAATCGCTGCGAAGGTACTTCAGGTCGCCGTCGGCCCAGTAGAGGCGTCTGGTGCCGTCGTTCTGTTCCAGCACGAGTTCACCCTCGGCCTTCTGCTGGTGGAGGGATCCCACGAGGGCCGGCAGGAAATGGCGGATGGGGACTTCGGGCACTTAGGCTCCGGGGGGTGATTCCAAGTTTGCATGTTCCGGGCTGGGACGCCAGCCCCGAAACGGCCCGGCAGATGCCGAATTATCCCCATTCCCTTGGCCCCGCTCCCGCCTGGACCTATCCTGTTCTACTGTCCACCGCCGCACCCGGAAGGGTCCCATGTTCGAAAAGCTCGGAAAATTCCAGATCAAACGCGTCCTCGGCAACGGCGCCATGGGCGAGGTCTACCTGGGAGTGGATCCCTCCATCGGCCGCGAAGTCGCCATCAAGACCATTCTTCCCGCAGCAGCCCAGGGCAACGAGGCCAAGGAGCGTTTCGCCCGCGAGGCCCGCGCCGCTGGCGTGCTGAACCACCCGAACCTGGTGACCATCTATGAGTTCGGCGAGGATCAGGGCGTTCTCTACATCGCCATGGAGTTCGTGAAGGGACACGACCTGGACGAGCTGCTCCAGGAGCAGTCGCTCACCCGTTCCGAAGCCCTGGAGGTGCTGGCGCAGGTCTGCGATGGCATGGGGTTCGCACACCGGCAGCACATCGTCCACCGCGACATCAAGCCCACCAACGTCCGCGTCCAGCGCGACGGCAAGCGCCTCCACGCCAAGGTCATGGACTTCGGCGTGGCCAAGATCAGCAACTCCGACATGACCGCCACGGGCATGGTCATGGGCACGGTGAGCTACATGGCCCCGGAATACATCCGGACCGGCAAGCCCGATCCCCGCAGCGATCTCTTCGCCGTGGGCGTGATGCTCTACGAGTGCCTCAGCGGCCGGAAACCTTTCGCGGGCGACACCACGCCCACGGTGCTCTACAAGATCGTGAACGAGGCTCCGGACCCCATCGATACCGAAAGGTTGAAGGGCATCAGCCCCGCCATCCGGACGGTGTTGGACCGGGCCCTCTGCAAGAATCCCGACGAGCGCTTCCAGACCGCCGAAGACCTGGCGAAGGCCCTGCGGGCCGCCAAGGATCCCTCCTGGGTGGGGCAGCTCGACGATGCCACCACGGTGCTCCACGCCGCCGCACCGACCGCACCGGTCCGGCCCATCCCCGCGGACACCACCCTGCAGATCCCCACCGCGCCGCCGGTGGTGGCCCCGCATCCCAAGACTGCCTCCACGGGCAATAGGAAGGGGTTGTGGATCGGTCTCGCGGCCCTGGTCCTGGTGGGCCTCGGCGGCGCCTCCTGGTGGCTCCTGAGAGAGCACGCTGCTGGGCCGCCCACGGCGCAGGCCGATGCCAAGCTGGAGCCAGCGCCGACCCCTGCTGGTGACAGAAAGCCTCCCCAGACGCCATCCACGGCCCAAGGAGTGGCCGCGCCCAAGAAGACGGAAGATCACCTTCCCACCGCCCCCAAGGTGATCGCACCTCCACCATCCGAGCCCGCCCCCAAGTACGAGAGCAAGCCCGATGTGAGCCGGCCTGCCCCAGTGAAGCCCGCCCCGTCCAAGACCATCGACCAGCCTGAGCTGTTTGAGCCCGAGAAGCTCGAGAAGCAGCAGGTCTACGAACGCAAGAACCTCGGCTACGTCTCCCTGAGCGAGTCCATCCGCTTGGCGGACAGCC
>CAIQPH010000028.1 GCA_903873655.1 uncultured Holophagaceae bacterium
AGTCGTTCGTTCAGGGTCAGTGTGAGTTCCGCGGCGCGATAGAGCATGGCCGGGGACCACTCATGGGCGTAACTGGGGAAGAAGACACGCGGATGCTCCCAGGCCTGCCGAGGAAGCGGACAGATGCCCTTCAGATAGGGCGGGAACCTAGAGGGATCCACGGGTTGCGCGGGAATCCAGAGGCTTTCGTCTTGTAGTGGACGCAGAACCACTTCCAGGTCCTTAGAGTTCGCCTGCACCGCTGGATCAGCCCAGCTGGCACGGTAGACAGCGTCCGGTCCGACCCAGGTACAGCCCGCAGGATCCCGGAAGGAGGTCCGTTCCACCCTATAAGTCCCCACCGCCCGAGGAGCGTGAGCTCGACTTCAGGCGTGAGAAGAGTCCCAGAAAGAACTTCCGGAACGCAATAAGAGACCCGACTGCAGACGCGACGATGAATTGAATAAGCATGGACCCAGAACCGGGATCAACGTACATGGATTGAACCTCACAACTGTGCCGACGATGACGAGTACTCAGGATAATATCGACTGAAGACAGACGTAAGCTCTAAATGCCGAGTTGGCATGCTTGTATAACGGAAAATCAGGAATGATCCAGGTTGGGAAATGCAAATAAAACATGTTGGAAAATGCAAATGAAAGCAGAAACTCGAAGCGGCAGGCTGGGGTCGATTCTGCTGACGGGTGGCTCGGGGTTTGTCGGCCGGCACCTGACCCGCTGCCTTCTGGAACGAGGCTACGAAGTGACAGCCCTGGATCAGAACCTGGGGACGGATTCGTCTGAAGGTGTCACCGTCTTCCAGGCTGATCTTCGCGACCCCCGCTCCTTGTTGGGGCTCCCCCGGGCCTGGGCCGGCGTGATCCACCTGGCTGGTGCCTCGGTTCCCAGCCTGTTCAACAACGCTGGCCCCGTGGTTCAGAACCTGGAGATCACCCTCAACCTGCTGGATCATCTCCGGGATTCCCGGGTGCTCCTGGTGAGCAGCTGCCACGTCTATGCCCCATCCTCTGCTCGCCGGAAGGAGTCGGATCCGATCCTTCCCCAGGGACTCTACGGGCTCTCCAAGCAGCTGATCGAGCAGGTGGCCACCCATTATCAGGGACCTCTGGATGTGCGGATCGCCAGGCCATTCAATCACCTCGGGCCTGGCCTTCGTCCTGAGTTGATGATCCCTTCCCTGCTGCGGCGCCTTTCTGCGCTGGCTCCAGGCGATGATGCACCCGTCCTGATGGAGGGACTGAACAGCACCCGGGACTTCATCGATGTGCGCGATGTGGCCTCGGCGTATGTGGCGATCCTCGAGGCGGGTTCGCCCAGGGAACGTACCTTCAATGTCTGCACGGGGGTTGGCCACACTGTTGAGGATGTTGTAGCTACGGCCATGGGGCTGCTTGGCCATCGGCGACCCATCCAGTTCAAGGATCGGCTTATTTCCCCGGATGACACTCCCTACCTGGTTGGTGACCCCTCCCGCATGTCAGAGGCCACTGGCTGGATTGCCCGGCACTCCCTTCTCGACAGCCTGCGCAGCATGCTGCAGTCGCTCGTATTGTAGAGGTCTCCATGCCCCGAATCGCCCTCATCACAGGAATCACTGGCCAGGACGGCAGCTACCTGGCCGAGCTGCTGCTCTCCAAGGGGTACCAGGTTCACGGCATCCTCCGCCGGTCGAGCCTTTTCAATACCGACCGGATCGATCATCTGCATGTGGGAGAGTCGCCGAATCCGGATTTCCACCTGCACTACGGGGACCTATCCGATGCAGGGGCACTGCGGAATGTGCTAGACGAGGTTCATCCAGACGAGGTGTACAACCTGGGTGCTCAGAGCCATGTTCGCATCAGCTTTGATCAACCCGAATACACCGCTGACGTGGTGGGCGTGGGCGTTATCCGCCTGCTAGAGGCCATCCGCAGCTACATGAAGCACAATGCCAAGCAGATCCGCGTCTACCAGGCCAGCAGTTCCGAGATGTTCGGTAGCGCCAAGCCGAGGCAACACGAAGGCACTCGTTTTGAACCTCGCAGTCCTTATGCTTGCGCTAAGGTCTACGCCCACTACCAAGTCATCAACCACCGGGAGAGCTACGGCCTCTTCGCCTGCAATGGCATCCTCTTCAACCACGAGAGCCCCCGGCGGGGCGAGAACTTCGTGACCCGGAAGATCACCCGGGCTGCCGGGCGCATCAAGATGGGCCTCCAGGACAAACTCTTCCTGGGCAACCTCGAGGCCAAGCGGGACTGGGGGTTTGCGGGCGATTACGTAGAGGCCATGTGGCGTATGCTCCAGCAGGACACCCCGGATGACTATGTGGTGGCGACGGGCGAAAGCATCAGCATCCGTGACTTCCTTGAACTTGCCTTCGGCCGGCTCGATCTGGATTGGCAGAAGCATGTGGAGATCGATCCCCGCTACTTCCGCCCTGCTGAGGTGGACCACTTGGAGGGTGATCCCGCGAAGGCTCGCCGGCTGCTTGGTTGGGAACCCAGGACCGATGTC
>CAIQPH010000029.1 GCA_903873655.1 uncultured Holophagaceae bacterium
AGCTGTGAAGGTGATGGAAGGGTTCATGATCTTCTAGTGCACGCCGCCTGAAATACGTGAATCAGTGGCGATGATGGCGGGGTGCACTTCCATCGGGGCAAAGCCCCTCTGGCGCCAGGTTACGCGTTGCGTGTCCTGGCTGTCACCCCTCTGGGGGCACTGCCGTGCCCCCAGGCCCCCGCCACGTGGTGCCCACCAGCATTCGTTTGTAACGAGTATTTCGGGCGGCACCCCTAGGTTCACCGGTGGGTGACAAAACAAAGAGGAGTCTTCGTCATGAAGGGCGGTGCGGTCGTTGTCCGGAGACCCTAGCCTTTCTTCGGGTAGAGTCTCTCGAACTCGGGGTCATCCATGAGGATGGCCAAGTCCGGGTCGCGCCGGACCCAATCCGTATCCTTGAAGCCGGCACGCCAGGCCTTCGTAAGCGCATCCATGGCCTCAGCCTTCATGTTAAGTCCGCAGAAGGTGCAGGCTGCGTTGTAGAGGATCGACGATTCATTAGGACGAAGGGTGATGGCCATGGTGGCCTCGCGCTTCGCATCCTCGGTTCGTCCGATTTCCGCGTAGTCACTGGCGACGAGCGACCGGGCCCGGGCGTCCTCGGGCACTTCTCGGATGTGCGCCTCCAGTGCCTGAATGGAGCGCTGCTGGATGTTGCTCTTCGCTTCCTTCTTGCCCAGGGCGCCGAGGGAATTCAGGATGGGCACGTAAACGTTGTAGTCGGAGCCGCTGGCTTCGATCGCCTCCTCGGCGAGGACGGCCACCTCCTGGTGCTGGCCATTGGCGAAGAGGCATCGCAGGAGCAGGTAGAACGCTCCCTCGCAGTCGCGCTTCCGAGTAATCACCGAGCGGAGGATCCGGGCCGCGTCGAGGTATTCGCCTCGGGAGTAGAGGATCCAAGCCTGGGCCACCATAACCTCGGGAAGGTCGGGCCGAAGGGCCACCGCCTTCTCAGAGGCGGCGCGGGCGCGATCGATCCAGGCCGCCTCGCGGTCATAGTGGCAAAAGAAATAGGCGCAGACATTGGCGATGGACGCATGGGCCAGGGCGAAGTCGGGGTCCAGGGCCACCGCGTCATTGAACATCTGGAGGGAGAACTCGAGGTCCTGCCTGGTCAACCGACGGGCATAGCTCCGGCCCCGCAGGTAATGGTCATAGGCCGGCAGGCTCTCTGTGGGTTTTGCCGCGAGGGCCTCCTTTTCCTGGGGGGTCAGCTTGATGCGGAGGGCCTCAGCGATCTTCCGGGCGATCTCATCCTGGACCTCAAAGACATCCTGCATCTCCCGGTCGAAGCGCTCCGACCAGAGCGGGAAATCGGTCTGGGTGTCCACGAGCTGGGCCGTGATCCGCAACCTATTCCCGGAGCGGCGAATGCTCCCGGTGAGCACGAAGGTGGCCCGCAGTTGCTGGCCGATCTGGGCGGGCGTCACCGGCTTGTCGCGGTAGGCTAGCACCGTCGGCCGTGAGTAGACATGCATCCCCTGGATCTTCGAGAGCTCGGTGATGATGTCCTCGGTGACGCCATCCCGGAAGTACTCGTCCTCCTTCACGCCAGAGAGGTTCTCGAAATAGAGGACGGCGACCGAGTGTTCGGCGGGTTGCTCAGGCCCGCCTTTCGAGTCGGAGAGTTCAGTCCGACGCCGCTGACCCGAGTCGAAATTCCGTTTGAAGCGCAGCAGATCGGTCTTCAACTCGGTCGCGGTCTGGCAGCGGAGGTTCCGATCCTTCTCTAGTGCCTTCTCGATGATCTGCCCTAGAACCACGGGCATCCCGGGATTAACCTCGGTCAGCGGGGCAGGATCGCGGTTGAGGATGGCGTCGAACACCACCGCCTGGGTGTCACCCTGGAAGGGCAGGATTCCAGTGGCCATCTGGTAGAGCACCGTGCCCAGCGAAAAGAGATCAGTTCGCGCATCGGTATGCTGGCCACGGGCCTGCTCGGGGGACATGTAGTGGACCGTCCCAAGGACCATCCCGGCCACGGTGAGGTCACGACGGTCCAATGAAGTCTCGACCCGGGAATCAGGAGGCATATCGCTGGCGTAGTGCGTCAGGACGCCGATCTTGGCCAGCCCGAAGTCGAGGATCTTGATCTGCCCGCGGGCATTCACGATCAGGTTCACCGGCTTCAGGTCGCGGTGGACGATTCCCTTCGAGTGCGCCGATTCTAGCGCGTCGGCGATCTGGATGCCGAAGTCGAGGATCTCGGCGAGTTCTAGCGGCTGCCGCCCGATCCGGCTCGCGAGGGTCTGACCCTCGATCAACTCCATAACGATGAAGTGCTGCCCTTCATGCTGCTCGATGGAGTGGACTGTACAGATACCGGGATGGTTCAGGGCGGAGGCAGCACGGGCCTCACGTTGGAACCGCTCCAGAATTGAATGGTCGCGCTGCATCTCCACGGAGAGGACCTTTACGGCAACGCTGCGGCCCAGCTGGGTGTCCTCCGCCTCGTAGACGACACCCATTCCACCAGAGCCCAGCAGGCGCGTGATCCGGTAGTGGGAAACCGTCCTTCCAACCAGCGACTCCGATGTCATGTCAATGCCCCACACCCTTCTTCTGGAAACGCTTCTCGAATTCACGTTCATCATAAAGGATGGCCAAGTCGGGATCGCGCCAGCCCCAGTGGGAGTCACCATAGCCCACCCGCCAGGCTTTTGCCAGTGCCTCAAAGGCCTAAACCTCCAGTTTCATAGGGCAGAATATACAGGCGGCGTCGTGGAGGATGAGCGGTCCGTCGAGCGAAGCATTATCGCCCGTCACGCCGTGATCCTCGAACCGAGTGGCCTAAGCTACCGAGATAACCCACATGGATGAGTTGATGTAGAGCGTGTCACCACTGCGGCTTCCAACAACGCCCGATTCGGAGGAGAAGCCATGACCAAGGACATGGGCAAGCCTTAGAGTCGCTTCCTGGCGGATCTGCTGGACAGAAAGCTGGATCTGGAGGCCGAGGCTAAGGCCACATCTGCGCGGATTTCCAGGCAGTCCGATGATCGCAACTCAACGCCTTCCCGATGTCCCGAAAGGGCTCGCCATTCGCCCGGCGAAGGATGATCTTTGCCCGCAGAATCTTTGGTGCTGCCAACGTCCTACTCCGCGCCATCTCCTCCAACGCGTCCTCTGGCTTTCGGTGAGTTCAACTCGCCCAGCGTGTGCCAGGTCGCCCCTCAGTACTAGGCGCGACGAGATGAATTATAGTTACCTGTATTTTTGGCGGACTGCACTAGCCCAGCCTTCAGGTCAGTCTGGCCTACCCAGCAAATAACAGAATGAAGATCCAAGCCTCAGAAACTACTCGTTTGGTTCTGCTGAGGTTCGCTACTTCCCCGGCAGAATCCGGACCTCATGTCGGGAATTTGTAATTGCTCACTGATTCGCTCGGGTTTCGAGCATGCAGTGATCAATATCACAATAAATAATTATTGATTATTTCATATTGGTTCTCATCTGACATTACTGCACAAGGACCTATTCCAAACGGGGTGGTTTATGCGGCGTGGCTGTGGGGAGTTCTTCCAGCGTTTGCTCATTATCTCGACGATTGTGCTTGCCTTGGCATGTGGTGGCGGGGGCCGAGGTGGCGGGGGCATCCAAACAGGCTTTTCAATTTCAGGAACCATTACGAGTGCAGTCAATGGGGCCCCCGTACCGAACGTGACCATCACCCTTTCAGGGAGCGCGACTGCGGGTTCATCCAGTGACAGTAACGGCAACTTCACCTTCAGCGGACTCGGCAATGGAAGCTACACCGTCGAGCCCACCTTAACTAATGCCGCTTTCAGCCCTGCGATTTTAGGAGTAATCATCAACGGTCGAAGCATGACGGGCAAGAACTTTGCCGCAACCAGAGCAGCCATCCTTGCCTCGGGAATTCAATTCCTGCCTGCCACGAACGTCAGTACTAATCAGCTACATGCCTCGCTGATCACACGCGGCGGTTATGCCTACTTCACTGATTCGAGTGATTTCCCGTTAAAAAAGGTCCCCTCGACTGGCGGCGGGTCTACCACCCTTGCGGCTAGATTTCCCGATGCTACAAACGTGGTGCTTTACGGTTCAAACGCATACTGGACCGATGGCACCTCTCTGAACAAGACGTCAGTCACTAGTGGTCAAACGACGATCCTTGCCGTGGGTACTCATGATCATGGTATTGGTGGCTCGCCAATCACTGCGGATATCGTTGTGGACGACACTTACGTCTTTTGGGCCAATTCCGTTATCGACGCTAATTGTACGTCATGCAATTTTGTCATCCAGAAAGTCCCGATTGGGGGAGGAACAGCTATCACGGTGGCTACCGCCACCCGACCGGTAGTGGCACTTAAGGGCAACGCCACCACAATTTACTGGGAGGAATCCTTCTCTGAACCGGTCACGGCGGGATGCCTGTGTGGCAGTTCAATAAAAGCCGTTCCCAAGGTCGGAGGCTCGGTCACGATCCTAGTAGACAATCGGCTCAACGGCACCATGCCTCCCCCTCCCACTGGTCACATCCCAGGGACTTGGCGGCCTACCGGCGGGCTTGCCATCACTCCCACGGCGGTCGTCTTCGGCTCATCGGGAACATCTTCCTATCAGGTGATCGCTGTGCCTATCACCGGGGGAAACCTCAGCCTCCTTGCCACAGTCGATTCTCCAGCCACCATGGGTGCGATCCTGAGCCTCAGCACCAGCGGTGCTAACGCCTATTGGCTGGACCCTGGGAACCAAGCGCTGGAAACCGTCCCCCTCACCGGTGGTTCCGCTGATATGTTAGCAATTGTTGCCGGCAACCCCAACACTGGGGCCAATCGGGCCTCTCTCGTCCTGGATGCTACCAACGCCTACTGGACTGAGCAGACGGCTACGGGCGGATGCTGCCTACAGGTGGGGGCCGGAAGCGTTAAGCAAGTTCCCCTTGCGGGTGGCAGCGTCACCACCCTGGTGACCGGGCTTGACTCTCCCGGTGCCTTGGCTGTGGACGCAGCGAATCTTGTGTGGGCGGAACCCTGGCGGCTCGGGAGGGCGGCCCTGGATGGCAGTTCGGTCAAGACTCTCGCCAGCGGCATCTCCAGTGGGATGAGCCCAATCGCAGTGGATTCCAGCAATGTTTACGTCCTGGACGGCGACTACATCAAGAAAGTTCCGCTCGCGGGCGGGACCATGGAGAAGGTGACCTCAGCCCACTCTGGAACCATCGGCGACCTATCCGTGGTGAACCAGGATATTGCGACGGACGGAGTGAATATCTACTGGACCACCGAGGGAACGGGAACGGGGTATGGACCCACGATACAGAAGGTTTCTGTTCTCGGTGGCCCGACGGTGACCCTGGCGTCCGATTCGGCCTATTCAGATCCTCAGGGATCCCGATGGCGAATCCTGGTGGACACGCAGAACGTGTATTGGAGTACCAGCGGCGCGGTCAAGAGTGTACCCATCAGCGGTGGGACGATTACGACCTTGGTGGTAGACCCCCAATTCGTGGATTTCACTATTGACGCATCCAATGTCTACTTTTCATTACTAGGAAAAAATGTCATAAACAAGGTTCCTCTGGGTGGAGGCACCATCTCAGCAGTACAGCAACTTGCTGAGCCCTGGGTGCTGATCAACGATGCATCCCACCTTTACTGGATTGATCTGCTATCGAATGGAATCATGGAGACAACCAAAACTACCGTTCCGGGGACCCTTGCGACTAGCTTGCCTGGAACTCTGTGGTTTGATCCACTGATCGCTTTCGAGGGGTTGTCCATTGATAGCGGGGGCCTCTACGTCACTGAGACTCAAACCGGGAATATCTACCGACTCTACTAATGCCACTCTGTTTGGACATTGACAATTTTAATCGTGATGTCCTCATATCCAATTCGACCCCTGGCACCAGCCAGCCTGAACCAACCGCTTCCGGCCCACAAGAATCGGCGCCAACCCACGCCCTGTTGGCAGGCAAGTTGCTCTTCCCACTCCGACACATGATTCCTGGGTGGCTCTTCCCATGGGTCGTGGAAGGATTCCTATGTGCTGCCCATGAAGAAAGCCTCGCCGCGGGCCGGATTGTGCCCTTCCCTACCCACCTGGTGCCCTTGGTGCCAATCCATCAGGCACCTGGTGGAAGCCCAGGAAAGCCCTAAAAAGGCCCGAAAGCAGGCCTGATCAACCTTCAGGATCACGTCGGACTGGGCACCGATTTTTCCACGCTGGGACAAAGGTGGGACAACGGCCCAAAGACACCTATTCCAAACAGCAAAAGGAAAGGCCCGAAACCTAATGGTGGCGGGCCTTTTGGGGTGGAGCCAACTGCCGGACTCGAACCGGCGACCTGCTGATTACGAATCAGCTGCTCTACCAACTGAGCTAAGTTGGCGTGTAAGTATGATTGAGCTATTTTCCTTTAAAATATGGGGCTTAGCTCCCATGGTTAGAACCTCAAGAGGACTTGATAACCCTGCTTCAGGTATCCCCGATTGATAATGGCTTGATAGTGGGCCAGAGTCTCAGGGGAGGCAACCATGGACTACACGAAAGACGGACGGGCCTTCTTCTAGGATAACAACTACCTTGAGCTCCAGCCCAGGGAGAAGACCTACCGCCAACTAGATGCTACCTGCCGGGGGCTGAAGCTGCAAGTGACCCCAAAGGGCGTCTACTCCTGGGTCTACCACGGCTTGGTTCCTGGATCCAGCAAGTCCCTGATGAAGACGCTGGGCCGTTAACCGCTTCAAAGGGAAACGTGGGTCAGGCCGCCAGCTTGGGGTTGGCTCCAGGACCATTTCTGTCAGCCTGATTCCCAGCCAGGTCCCGAAAATCATCCTTGCGGCTGCCCGACCGATAGAGAAGACAACATGGCTGATATTGGCAAGCCCCCCGGCGATGGGGTTACCTTGCTGGCCAAGCCATTCGGGATGAAGGAACTCCAGAAATACCTCGAAAACAACATTGGCCTAGGGTGAAGCGCGTTATCACAGTCGCTGTGACTGAAACTGGCCTACTGACCCATCCTGGAGCCCACATGGAAGCCCCTGAGACCACAACCAAGGCCGACTTGGCCCATCACCTGATGGAGCGACTTGAACTCGGGAAGAAGGACGCTGATTTGCTGGTGAACACCTTCCTGCAGAGCATCATCGAGTCCCTCAAATCAGGCGAAGGCATCGAACTTCGTGGGTTCGGCAGTTTCCGCCTGCGGGACCGCCGTGCCCGTCAGGGCCGGAACCCTCGCACCGGTGAAGCCGTCATGGTCCAGCCCAAGCGGGTGGTTTACTTCAAAATTGGCAAGGAATTGAGGAGCAAGCTCATTCAGAGATGACGCTCATGGACAGAAGGAGGCCTTCTGAGCAACCCTGCTAAGACACTGTTCATGTACGACTGCTATCTGTTCCTATTAGGGCTTTCCCTGCTGCTTGTTCCAAACCTGGTCCTTGGTCTCTTTCGATTTCCACCGACCTTCGAGGTATGGATTCGCGTGGTTGGGATGTTGTTGCTATTCCTCAGCGTCTTTTATTTCGTTGCCGCTCGTTCAGATAATCGTCTCTTTATGCTTTGGTCCTTCCGTCTTAGGGCCAGCGTGATCTTCTTCTTCTTTGCCTTCGTATTGGCTGGTCTTGCCCCGCCTGTGCTGCTTCTCATGGGCGCAGTTGATCTAGCAGGTGCGCTATGGACATGGAGTGAACTTCGCAAGGAAGCCTCCATTCCCTGACCAAATGTGTTCCATTTATGGATCTTGAAATCGGTGGTATTCGAGATCGATTACCCGACGCCGGGCCTAGTAGATAAGATTTGACCCAAATTTCGGAATTTTCCCTTGTTTAACTTCTTTGGACCACTGATCCAATCGACCATCGTGCATTCCCCAGAATTTTCGGCAAAGCTCGAAGTATTCCAGGACGACATCTCTCTCACCTTTCCTAAGCAGATCCTTCGCAAGGCTCATATTCGGTCCGAAGGTATCCATCTGAGGTGAACCTTTGCTTTTGCCTGCTTCAAGGAGGAACTGTTTGGCTTCATTGATTCTCCCATCTTTGACAGCCAGTCTCCCCAGCACCAGATTCCCATCCTGAACGGCATTCCCATAATTCCAGTCCTTCTTGAAGCGAGAACTGATTTCCAGTAGTTCCTTGGCAAATCTAGCGGCGTCTTCAAAGTGCCCAGCCTCAAAGCTCTCCTTGGCGGCATGGTCTAAGGCATAGAACCGCAATTCTTCCGTTTTCGCAGCAGCCAGGTCGCTCATGGCCTTTGTGTACCGACCTTCAGCGAACAGAAAATTGCAGCCTTGCAGTAAGATGAGGCAAAGAACAGGGAGTACCGGGTTGCGCATGGAAGCTCCTGCCTAACGAAGTGAGCTAGCCGGTCCCGCCTGCACAGAGGCGCTGAGCGTAGCCGAGGAATTAGGGATGAGATTATAATCCAACGATATGACCACGATGGCCAATAGGTAACTATGATCAGTCCTAGGAGCACACCATGACTCTCTGCCCCATTGCCCTGGCTGTCGGATGTCAGAAGTGCATCGCTTTCTCCATCTGCCCACTCAAGACCGTGATCGGGGACCACAAGGAGGTTCCCAAAGCCGCCCCGAAGGCTCCTTCAGCCAAGGCCAAGACGAGAAAGAAGCCTGGGAAATCAAGATGAGCAGCGTAACTTGGCATGATGCGCCGACACTTCAGGATTTGGCAGAAGGATCATCATCCATGACCAAGCGGTTGAGGTGCTCTTTGAGGTCACTAATGCTGTAGGGCTTGGGAAGAAGAGAAACATTGGAGTATTTCTCAACAAGATTCGTCGCAAATTGGTCTACTCGGCCAGTCGCGATCATGACGGGCACGGTGGGGTTAAGGGCACGAAGGCGCGGCAGCGTTCCTGAACCACCCAGCCCCGGCATGTTCAAGTCCAGGATCACCACATCGGGCTGGAAACCCGCTCCTAGCTTCGCCAATGCTTCCTCGCCGCTAGAAACGCCTACTGTGCTATGTCCCAAAACCCCTAGAACAGCCAAAGCGGAACTCTGGATCAGTTCGTCATCATCCACAACCAGGACTTTCAATGCGCGATGGGGGGATTCAGGTCCTGTCTCGACCGCCGGATCCAGAAATTGTGCCACAAACTCACAGGCTGGAAACCGAATGATAACGCGGGTGCCCTGGCCCAGATTGCTCTGAATTTCCATCTGACCCCGATGAGCCTTCACGGTGTTGTAGGCCATGGATAGGCCCAATCCAGTGCCTTTCCCAACTTCCTTGGTCGTGAAGAATGGATCCATGGCTTTCTCCAGGACCTCCTTGGGCATGCCAGTGCCTGTGTCTTCCACGATGACTTCAATCCAGTCGTGATCTATATTGCGGGTCCGAAAGGTGAGGGTGCCATTTTCCGGCATGGCATCTACGGCATTGACGCAGAGGTTCATGATCGCGTGGGCCAGAGCGGTAGCGTCTCCAAGGATGGGCTGTAGCGATGGAGTCAGATCCATATCCAATCGAATCTTCGTGAGAGTTGTTTGTTTGAGCAGGACTGCCTCTTCCCGGAGAATTGTGTTCATGTCCAGTTCGCGTTCTTCGACCGGGCTCTGACGAGCAAAACTCAGTAGGCTTTTGACCATCTTTCCCCCACGCGTGGCCGCCTTGACGATGGTGTCAAAGGCATGGTGGGCAGGGCTGTTCACAGGCTGAAGATCAAGGTTGGCCGAGGCCATGCCAAGAATGGCTCCCAGAACATTGTTCATGTCATGGGCGACTCCACCCGCCAGGCTCCCAAGGCTTTCCATTTTCCGAGATTGCTGAAGTAGGGCTTGGAGTCTGCCCCTTTCCAGTTCTTCCTGCTTGCGCTCGGTGACATCCGAAGCTGTGCTCATGGCGATGCGCCGACCATCCGGAAGGGTGCCCAAGGAAATGGAACTGAAGTCCCAAATCCTTTTGGTGCCATCACAGCAGACCACTTCGTACTCACCTTCGGCTTTCCGATGTGGGCGGTCGTAAAGTGTTGCAATTTCCTCCAGAACCACTGGCTGGTTATTGCCATAGGCTTTCCGGGTCCACTCCGCGATGGTTGGGATGTCCTCATGTCGGTAGCCCGTTAGTTCTGTCCAGGTACGGCTGATGGTGATGACCTCGCCGTCTTCTGCGTGGATCATGACGGGCATGGGCGCTTCCTCGATGGCTCTTCGGAATCGGGCCTCACTATCTCGCGTGGTAGCTTCCGCCTGCTTTCGTTTTGTAATGTCCGTCAGAGTCCCGATAACACCGGTTAGTTGCCCAGATGTATCAAATTCAAAGACTGCTTTCCCAATTACCCAAACGAGGCTTCCATCGTCTCTGACCAGCCGATATTCCCCCTGAAATTCCGTTTGGTTGGCGTGGGCTTCTTGCCACAGCCTTCCGGCATATTCACGATCCTCAGGGTGGATGAGCCTGTGGAATGCCTCTGGTGGACCTTTCTGCCATTGCATTCCGGTTATCTGACGCCACTGCTCGTTCACGAAGACCAACAGACCTTCGTGGTCCAGATGAAAAATGCCAACCGGAGCCGCCTCGGCCAGGTTTCGTAGAAGCTTCTCACTATCTGCAAGCTCCTTGGTCCGAATCTGGACTTCTGATTCTAGGTTCTCGAAGTAGAAGGCATTACGAATCACCATCCCCACGAAAGGACCTAATATTTCCAAGGATCGGAGCACATCCTCCTTGCGGTCCATTTCCAACAAGCCCAGTGCCAAGAGAGCACCCACCGGTTCGGAGGCTATGGACAGAGGAATGGCGATCAGGCTCTCATACCCAATCTCCTGGAAGGCGGCAACAGCCTTGTCAGGAACATTGCTAGAACTCCAGAGGACTCCTTCCTGGAGATCACGAAGAACCGGTAGAAGGGCGTTAAGCCCAGAGAGCCTGGCGCTTCCTCGGTGATGTTCAGGTTCTATGGAGAGCGCACGAAAATCAGGGCTGCTTTCCCAGCCTGTGTACTGAATGAGCATCACAATCCGGGCCCCCACCAACTGCCGGATCTGCTTGGTCAGGTATATTCCCATTTTCGCAGGGGTCTCGGACAAGCTCATGATGTTCCCGATCATGTCGAGAACCATGAACTGGATCGCCGCAGCGTCCTTCATCCGAGAGTAATCGAGTTTATTCATGCGGAACCCGCGTGGCGGCTTTCATCAGGCTGGCCAGGAGCGGTTCCAAAGACACCTTCATTCGTTCCACGGGTAGGCCGCAGTATTCCGATATCTCCGCCAGTT
Organism: uncultured Holophagaceae bacterium; assembly: GCA_903873655.1. Classification (GTDB taxonomy): domain Bacteria; phylum Acidobacteriota; class Holophagae; order Holophagales; family Holophagaceae; genus Geothrix. The sequence goes on from CAIQPH010000029.1 coordinate 11,216, forward strand.
CCTTTTCGGGAACAGGCTCGAGTTCAGTGTCCAGATAGACAAGCCTCGTGTGCATCTCCTTCATGAAATCCTGGGCAGTGCCTCCTTGGAGTCCTAGGGTTCCCTGGAAGACTTTCCGCCACATGAGTGTCCACTCCGGTAGCAGGAAGAACACGCCTTCTCGGCGCATTTTGCGGTAGGTTTCCCCGCCGAGAAGGATCTCCGGGCAGTTGAAGCCCTGTGTCCGATCAACTCCCTCGGCAGATCCTATACCAGTCATATTTGGGCAACAGTCGCCGTAGGCCAATACGATTTCATGTCCCTTGGCTCGTTCCTCCTCCACCACTTCCTGGAGCCTCTTCTCTAATTTCTCCGGCACCATGTGCAGCATGGAACCCAGGAACCTCACAGGGAGGTCCAGTTTGGCCTCAGCTTGGAGCCGCTCGATCTCGTTACGGAAGATGGAGCAGGCCACGCAGACCTGTGTCGCAGGTTTTGGGTTCACGAAGCACCGATCCCAGCAAGGCAAATGGTATCCACGATGGTCTGAATCACTTCCGGAGAAGTGGCGAGTGAGACATCCGCCCCTGAGGTACCAAATAGGAACCTAGAATCGCCGGCACGATCCACCAGGATGGCTTCACACTGGCTACGCACAGATTCCGGAGTCTCACTCTCTAATGAAGGAGCATGGAGGTTGCCAATGAGGACAGGTGCCTCACCCAGACCCCGACGGGCCTCTGCAAGCGAGTCTCTGGCATCTACAAAGTACGCTGCCACATTCGGCAGGCCGAGGTAAGTCTCCAAGTGGGGTGACAGTAAGGCCCCGCCGTGATGGAGAATGATGGGCCCCTTCATAGAGCTAAAGGCTGCCTCTAGCACGGGCCTGGCTATACCTTGAATCACCCTCGGGGGCACAATGGTCGGATTTGCAAAATTCGCCGTGGCCGCGATCAGAGTGGCACCGTCCCCCAGCATGGCATTGGCCAGATCCACGCAGAAGGGCGTCCAACGGTCCATCAAGGCCCGGGCCGTATCCGGCTCGGAGAGAAGTGCATCCAGCCAGGCTTCGACCCCGATGACCAGGGGGGGGATGTCGACCGGGCTCACCAGGACGCCGACCACGGGAACCTCTCCCTGGTATCGGGCTGAGAGGATGCGGATGGTCTCACGGAGGTACATGAGGCGTGGGTGGCTATCCACATCAGGCAATGGGATCTTCATGGCATCCAGGGCGGAAGCTGCCGAAAAGCGCCGAATGTTTGGCACCTGATGCTTGTAGGCCGTGACCTCACTTCCAAAGGCCTCACCAATGGCAGGCACCAGGAATGGGCTGAGCAGCAGATCAGGTCCAAAGACTTCCCGAACAGCTATCTGCCCTTCTACGTAGGCCTTGCTATCCGTGTAGTAGGTCTGGAGAGGGATTCCGGCCAGCTTGGAGCCATATAGGCTCAGGTTCAGGACAAAGGCAGGCCGATCTTTGGGTTGTCCACCCACGGTTGCGAAGACGCGTTCCAGGCTCTTCATCACGCACTTCCTATTTGGTCACCGAATCCAGGGAGAGGGAACGCTGCCATAGCTCTTCAAAGAGCGCTGGAGCGTGGAGCGCACTGGGAGCCGTCCCATCCCCTCCGAACTCCTGAACGAGTTCTGGCCTCAGCTTGAAAACTGCTCCCCCCACGGCCAGTTGAACCCGGCCTGTCAATCCTCGGCGTTCGATCTCCTGCCGGATGCCAACCACATTCTTGGCGGTCGAAAACATCATGGCGGAGGCCCCGACCACCCGTGCATCCACTTCCTGCACTTTGTCGAGGAAGACCTCCGGCGGGACATCGACACCAAGGTCGTGCACCTCCCAGCCAGCGCTTCTGAGGAAAGCCACAAGCATTTTGCGGCCCAAGGGGTGGTAATCCTCCTCCACATTGCCAACAACCACAGGACCCAGTTTCGTCTCGACCGTCCGTCCTTCAGCCTCTCGGGCAGCGAGAACCCGGCCGATCAGATCCTCAGCAACCTTGGCAGCCACATAACCCTGGGCGAGAGAGGTCTCCCCACCCTTGTCAGCCCATAGCTTTCCGAAATGTTCCAAAGCAGGGGTGAGCAGGTGGGTCACGGCTTCCTCGTAGGTTCGGGTCTCAGCCCAATCGGTCAGAATGGCATTAGCAGCCACGCGATCAGCGCCCCGGATGCAACTGACAAGTTCACCGGACCAGTCCCTGCTCATGGTTCCTCCCATGACGGTGAAAAGGAAAGAAGTGACCAATCAATTCACCACAGTATCGTCAGATGACACTCATTCCCTGAATTCTATCTATGTGGCTGAGGCGCTGCTGCCTCACCTGTGGATATCCGGGGCGGGAGACGATCTTCCACGTCCGAAGCCGAATCCCAGCCGTGCAAGGGCGACGGCTTGGTGGTAGGGTGCGGGCAGCCCTGGAGGTCTCATTTGGTCCCACCATCCAGCAAGAAGGTCTTCGTCCTCGATACGAACGTCCTGCTGCACGATCCGAATTCCATCCTCAGCTTCCAGGAACACGACGTGGTGCTGCCCATCGTGGTGATCGAGGAAGTGGATCACTTCAAGAAGGACCAGACCGAAGTCGGCCGCAACGCGCGCAGCGTCTCCCGCCTGCTCGACAAGCTGCGCGCCAGCGGCACCCTCAGCCGGGGCGTGCTCCTGCCAGGCGGCGGCATGCTCAAGGTCGATGTGGCGGCCCACAACCTGGACATCGGCATCCTGTCGGCGGACAAGCACAAGGCCGACAATCAGATCCTGGCCTGTGCCCGCGAGCTGCTGCACACCTGCAAGGACCGCGTGGTCCTGGTCACCAAGGACACGAACCTGCGCATCAAGGCCGACGCCATCGGTGTGCAGGCCGAGGACTACACCACGGACCGCGTGGAGATGGATGAGCTCTACACCGGCCACAAAGTCTGGGAGGTGGATCCTGCGAAGGTGGATCTGCTCTATGACGGGGGGCTCCAGCCTGATCCCGAGTTGGCCCTCCATCCCAACCAGTTTCTCACGCTGGTGGATCAGACCAACCCCAGCCATACGGCCCTGGCCCGGTTCATGGTGGCTGAGGGCCTCCTGCGGCCCCTGCGCCGCATGGAGGCCTACCCCTGGGGCATCAAGCCCAGGAACCGCGAGCAGCAATTCGCCATGGAATTACTCCTGGATTCCACGGTCCAGGTGGTGACGCTGCTGGGCAAGGCCGGCACCGGCAAGACCCTGCTGGCCATAGCCGCGGGCCTGCAGCAGGTGGTGGATGACGAAGCCTACGACAAGATCCTGGTGAGCCGGCCGGTGATGCCCATGGGCCGCGACCTGGGCTACCTGCCGGGAGACATCAGCGAGAAGCTGCGACCCTACATGCAGCCTATCTACGACAACCTCGAATTCATCGTGGGGGCCAATACCGAGGCCCGCCGCCGCACCACCATGACCGCCAGCCAGCTGGAAGAGGCGGGCTACCTCAGCGTCGAGCCCCTCACCTACATCCGGGGCCGCAGCATCCCCAAGCAGTACCTCGTGGTCGACGAGGCCCAGAACCTCACGCCCCATGAGGTGAAGACCATCCTCACCCGGGCCGGGGAAGGCACCAAGGTGA
>CAIQPH010000030.1 GCA_903873655.1 uncultured Holophagaceae bacterium
ACACTCAACCATCTGTCCAAGAAATACCGGGCGGTTCATGCCGTTGAGTTACTGAAGGACTACCGACAGATGGTTATGCCTCGGATGTGGCAGAGAGTGCTGTCTTGGTCATGCCAGGGTGATCTCCCTCACGGAGTCCCTCTGGCTTACAGTCTCAGGCCTCATTGCTCCAACCAACCGGCCTTCGCTCCGTTTGGAAGCGAGGTTGGTCTCGCTGTAATAGAGCAGCAGCGGACTGGACGCAATACCTTTAGTTTTGGCTCCGAAAATCAAGGCCAAGCATTCTGTGAATTTCCGAAGGTTGACCAGACCAACTTACTGAGAGAACGTCATCTGAATGGACACCTTGCTTTCAAGCCCCTTCCGTATCGGCAACATCCAGGTCCCGAACCGGATGGTCAGCCTGCCTTTGTACCTTGCCTACCCCAGCGAAAGTCACGAGGTGGACGACCTCGTGCTCGACTATTACGAGGAAATGGCCGCATCGGGCGTGGGCTTGGTGATTGTGGAGAATGTGACCGTCGAGGCCCGCGGCCTCGGGAGTCCCCGAACGATGCTCATCTCCGAGGACCGCTTCATCCCAGGACTCGCCCGACTGGCTAGAACTATCAAGCAGCACGGCATTCCTGCGATTCTGCAGATCCATCACGCAGGGCGCCACGCAAACCGCCCCGACCGGATCGCACCCTCCCCCATTGAGACCTGGGGCGTGCTGCCACAACCCATGGATCAGGCCTGCATCGACCGCGTCGTAGGCGCCTTTGCGGCAGGGGCGAGGCGGGCTTTGGAAGCCGGATTCGACGGAGTGGAACTGCATGGCGGCACGGGCTATCTGCTGCCGCAGTTCCTGTCCCCCCGCACCAACTTCCGCGAGGATGGTTACGGCGGCGACGGTACGCGGCGCATGCGCTTCCCCCTCGAAGTCCTGGGCGCTGTGAGGGCCGAGGTCGGCGAAGCCTTTCCTGTAGGGTACCGGTTCCTCGCAGATGAATATGTGCCTGGCGGCCTGACGCTGACCGACACAATTCCATTCGCCCAGAGGCTTGCCGAGGCGGGGATCACCTACTTGTCGGTGATGACCGGATGCTACGACGCCTTTCCGCTTCCGCGATACATCCAGGATGATGCAGAGGAAGCCTTCATGGCTCCGTACGCCCAGGCCATCAAGCAGGCGGTTCCAGGCGTCCCGATCATAGCCGCCGGTCGCATCCAGAGCCCGGCCACCGCCGAAGCTATCCTCCGCGATGGCGTGGCCGATCTGGTGGGCCTGGCGAGGGTGCTGTTCGCGGATCCCCTCTGGCCACGGAAGGCCGTGGGTGAACTCAAGGAACCGATCAATCCATGCACACCTGGCTGCATGCTCTGCACCAAGCGGGTCAAGGAGCAGAAGCCGGCCTATTGCGGACGCTGGCCGAAGGAACGCCGGGAACGATTCCTGGAACGGGTCGGTGGCTGACCGCCAGGGGACAGGGACATAGTCGGGTGGGGGCCTGGATTCACCGTAAGCGGCCCTGTCCGGCCCGGACCTTTCACGGGTAACCTCGGAACGCGATAGCCAACCTCTGGAGGCCCCTTGCTCAAGATCATCCCCCCTATGGCCCTGGCGCTCCTCCTAGGTATGCCTGCGCCCGCGGAAGACGCCTACGTGCGCTTCCCCACTACCAAGGGCGACCAGGTCTTCTTCACCGCCGAAGGCGATCTCTGGCGGGCCCCCCTCTTGGGTGGCAAGGCCGTGCGTCTCACCACCCACCCAAGCCAAGAGACGCGCCCCGCCGTGTCTCACGACGGCAGGTGGTTGGCGTTCTCAGGTTCCTACGAGGGTCCTCAGGAGGTCTACCTGATGCCCGTGGAGGGTGGACAGCCCAAGAGGCTGACCTTCGAGGCCCTCGGCTGCTCGGTCCTAGGCTGGACACCTCAAGGTCAGGTGCTCTATTCCACCCTGGCAGAATTCGGCCCCGGCCGGGCCACGGTGGTCGCCATGGTGGACCCGAAGACCCTGCGACGCACCACCCTGCCCCTCGCGGACGCCAACGAGGCCTGCGTGGATGCGACAGGCAGAACGCTCTTCTTCACCCGCCTGGGCATTCACATGACCGGCGACAATGTTCGCAACTACCGGGGCGGCGCGGCTGCTGAAGTGTGGCGCTACGACTTGGCGGGAAGTGGGGAAGCCGCCAAGGTCCCCTTTGACGCTCCCATCAAGCGCCCCATGGTATGGAAGGACCGCCTCATCGTGGTGAGCGACAAGGACGGCTGCGACAACCTCTGGTCCATGAGGTTCGATGGCAGCGATGCCCGGCAGCTCACGCACCATACCGCCTGGGACGTACGCAGCGCCAGCCTGGGCGACGGCCGTGTGGCCTACCAGCAAGGCGCGGACTTGCGAATCTTCGATCTGGCCTCCGGGGAGGATCGTGCCGTGGCGGTGACCCTCACCTCAGACTTCGACCAGCGGCGGGAACGGCTCATCAAACGCCCCATGGACTTCCTCGACAACACGCACTTTGCCATGAATGGCGAACGCGTCGTGCTTACAGCCCGCGGCCAAATCGCCGTGGCCGGGCTCAACCTCATTCGCCGCGTGGACGTGGCTGTGCCCGTGGGCAGCCGGGCGCGGGAGGCCAGACTGAGCCTCGATGGCAAGAGCGTCTACGCCTTCTGCGACGCCACGGGGGAACAGCAGATATGGCGCTTCCCCGCCGACGGCGCCCCCGATGGCAAGGCCCTCACTGCAGACAAAGGAGTGGATCGAAATGGACTCATCCCCTCACCCGATGGCGCGATCCTGGCCCATGCCGATCGGCAGGGGAACCTCTACCTAATGACCCTGGCCACGGGCAAGAACAAGCGCATCGACGCCAACCCCGAGGGTGTAGTCCCGCAGGTGATCTGGGCACCGGATGGCAAGACCCTGGCGATCCTGCGCTCGGACACAAACCACCACCTGGATCAGATCCTCCTCTACAGTGTGGCGGAGGACCACAAAGTCACCGTCACCAGTGACAAGTACAGCTCCTTCGCGGCCGCCTTCACGCCCGATGGCAAGTGGCTCTACTTCCTCTCTAATCGAACCTTCCAAGTGGTAAACGGCTCACCCTGGGGTGACCGCAACATGGGTCCCTACTTCGACCGCCGCGCCAAGATTTACGCCCTTGCCCTGCAGGAAGGCCTCAGGTTCCCCTTCGAACCGAAGACTGAACTGGATGTCGAAACGAAGGGGCCGAAGGAGTCCAAGGAAGCCAAGGAAGGCAAGGACGGCAAGATTGAGTCGCCTCCAATCCACTGGAATGGCCTGGCGGCACGGCTCTACGAGGTGCCCCTGGCAGCCGGCAACTACGGCACGTTGCGAACTGACGGCAAGCGCCTGTATCTCACTGAGCGGGAGGGCCGTGTCACCACCGTGAAGACACTGGAGATCGGGAACGGTGGTGCACCGGCGGAGGTTTTCGCCGCCGATGTGTCGGGCTTTGATCTTTCCACGGATGGCAAGAAGGCTCTGCTGACCAAGCGCGGACCAGCCGGACCTGCAGGTCCCGGTCCAGAGACCTTCTACATCGTGGAGGCTGGGCCCAAGGCCCCGGCGGATCTCGCCAAGGCGGAAGTGAAGGTGGGTGACTGGGCCTTCACTGTGGACCCACGGGCGGAGTGGCAGCAGATGTTCCTGGATGCCTGGCGCATGCACCGAGTAGTGTCCAGAAGTTTCTGTAAGTCCTCGATAGCAGGTAGATCGCAGTGAGTGCAGGGGGTCAGCGAAGGGAGGGCGGAGCCCGACCGAAGCTGACCCCCTGCGGCGCGTTGCTCATGCGCCCTCCGGCTTCAGCCAAGTGATGCCGACCCAGCGCTCGTGCTGCTCCATCAGCAGAGCCCCATAGAGGCGATCCCGGCTGGCAGGGTTGGGCCAGATTCGGACGGTGCGACCCCTTCGCTTCAACTCCTGGTTCACGCGCTCGACATGGTTCGTTGTCCGCAGCCGCTTGCGGTGGCTGGCTGGCACGTTGAGCACGGCCAGTACAGAGTCGAAGTGATCCTCCATATAGGCCACCAGCTTTGGATACTTTTTTCCCCAGTGCTTCTCCAGCAGGGCTCTCTCCTCCTCGGCCCGCTCGCGGCTGCTGGCCTGGAGGATCATCCGCAGATCCTCGCAGAGGGCGCCTTTGTCCACATCTCGCGCCAGGTCCAGGGCGCGGCGCATGAAGTGGGTCTGGCACTCCTGCCACATGGAGCCGGGGAAGGCCGCCTCGATGCCCTTCACCAGCCCC
>CAIQPH010000031.1 GCA_903873655.1 uncultured Holophagaceae bacterium
ATGACTAATAGACACTAATATTTTATTCGGGAACGGTATCATGATTTTCGAATCTTGCATTCGCCGGGCTCCCATTTCTCATAGGAGGACTTCATGAGCATCCTTCGCACCCGCACTCCCCAGTCCGTCTCGGCCACGGCCTCGACCCTGGAGCCCTTCCGCCTCATGCGCGGCTTCCTGCGCTGGGACCCGCTCTGGGACTATGATTCCGGGTCACCTTCCATGGCCTTCATGCCCAGTTTCGACGTCAAGGAAACCCCGGATTCCTACCAGTTCAAGGCGGACCTCCCGGGGATCCTCGAGGCTGAATTGGAGATCAGCCTGGAAGGGACCCGCCTCACGGTCGCCGGCAAGCGTGAAGTGGAGGCCCTGAAAGACGGCGAACGCGTGCATCTTGCTGAGCGCAGTCATGGGCAGTTCAGCCGCACCTTCACCCTGCCCGAGGATGTGGAGGGAGAGAAGGTGGTGGCCGAACTCCGCAATGGCGTCCTGACCCTGATGGTCCCGAAGCGCCCGGAGGTGAGGCCCAGGAAGATCAACGTCAGCCTCGGCTGAGGCAGGCAGTATCTTTGCCTCGCTCCAAAAAAGCCCCGTATTCCGGGGCTTTTTTGGAGTCAGTTGTAGAACAGGTTCGGCGGGCCGAAGGTGCCGGGCGAAGCGGGATTGTTCAGCCGGACCACGATGTCGCCATCTGCCAGCACCAGATCCGGATGGCTGTCGCCGTCCATGTCCGCGATGGCCACGCCCATGGGGCCGTAAACACCGCGGTAGTTGATGGCGGGCAGGAACACACCTGGCGTGGCTGCGGCGGGTGGCGTCTGGAGGAAGACGGACACGGCCCCCGGATCCCCGGGAAGGCCCTGGCAGGCCACTGCGATATCCAGCTTGTCATCCCCGTTCAGGTCGCCCACGGCGAGGCCACTGGCTCGGTAGCCTGTGGCGTAGTGGACCGGCGGGGCGAACGTGCCGGCAGTGGTGCCCTGGAACAGTACGCTCAGACCCTGGGTCCCGGGGCTGATGGCCGCTCCATAGTTGGCGGTGAGCAGGGCCAGCCTGCCATCCCCATTCAGATCCGCAGCCTTGATGGCGACTGGTTGGACACCGGTGGTGTAGTCCACGGCAGGGGCGAAGACACCTGTCGAGGTCTGCAGCAGGACGGAAGCCGTGTTGGCGGTGGTAGCCACGGCGATGTCGGCGAAGCCGTTGTGATCAAGGTCCGCCACGGTCACTGCCTGGGGATCGCCGCCCACGGGGTAGGCCACGGGGTTATTGAACGTCCCTGTGGCCGTCTGGGTGAAGACGAGCACGCTGTTGGCGCCGCTGGCGGCTACCACGATGTCCATCCGGCCGTCGAAGTGGCCGCTGAAGTTGCCCACGGCCACGTCGAGCGGTGTCCGCCCCGGCGTCGAGAGGACGATGGCGGGCAGGAAGTAGCCGGGCCTGGTCGAATCGGCCAGGCGAACCGTGATGGTCTGATCGTCGGCATTGGCCACCACCAGATCCGGATGTCCGTCCCCATCCACATCCGCGACGACGAAGTTGGCCGGGCCGGTTCCCACCCCGAAGCGGATGGGCATGGCGAAGGCTCCGGTGGTGGTCTGCAGGCGGGTCGAAACATAGCCCTGAGTGGGTGTCTCGCCGAAGGAGGTGGAGACCAGGCCGAGGATGTCGGGCAGATGATTCCCGTTGATGTCCGCCACGGCGATGGCGTTGACCACATAGCTGGAGGTGGGCCCGGAGTAGTCGTAGATCGAGCCGGAATCCGAACAGCCGAGCATGGCCAGAATTCCCAGTGAACCGAGAAACAGGCGGGTACGTGTGGGCATGGGGGACTCCTTGAACCTGTAATGACAAGAATAAGAACCCCGAGCGGAGGCCGCAAGGTCGCAGGAGGTTGGACCCCGGAACAGGTTCCAGGGTTGAAGGTCAGATTTCCTGGACGGTCACAGCCCAGGTGACCAGTTCCCGGGGGAGAAGGGCCGGCCAATAGGCCACGATCTCCTGGGCCTTGGGCCGGCCTCCGGCAAAGCCCGTGACGCCTGCCGGGCCCGCCGTCACCAGGGGCGCGATCTCCCGGCCGAAGCGTTCGACCTTGTTCCGGTCCGCATCCTTCACGCTCAGGCGCAATACGATCTCGGCGGGATCTTCCGGGGCCCTGGCGATTCCGGCATGGACCGTGCTCGCGCCCAGGAACTCGGCGTCCGTGTGCTGATATTCGAACCCGGCAGCGGCCAGGCGTTTCCAAACGATTTCGGCACAGAGCCGGGCCTTCTCCAGGGCTCGTGGGCCGCAGAGGGTCAGCTGCCCGGTCGCCTTGTAGCCCTTCAGGTAGGCACCGCTCACCTTGAGGAAAGGGGTGCGGGGCTTCCCGGAAATCCCGCTGACGCGCACTCGGTCTGGCCCGGTCTGCTCAAGCCGGATGGAGGTGAAGTCCGCCACCACGTCCGGCGTGATGTAGTGGTGCGGGTCGCCCATCTCGTAGACCAGCTGCTCGCTCACCGTGTCCACCGTCACCATGCCGCCGGTGCCCTCGTGCTTGGTGACGACGAAGGTGCCATCCTCTGAGCACTCGGCGATGGGATAGCCCACGTTCCAGAGATCGGGAACTTCCCACCAGCGCGTGAAGTTCCCGCCAGTGCTCTGGGCGCCGCACTCCAGGATGTGGCCGGCGACCGTGCCCGCGGCGAGGCGGTTCCAGTCATCCGCGGCCCACTTGAACTCGTGGATCAGGGGGGCCAGGGTGAGCCCCGGATCCGTGCAGCGGCCCGTCAGCACGATGTCCGCACCGGTATCGAGCGCCTCGACCATGGCCTGGGTCTGCAGGTAGACGTTGGCACTGAGGATGTACCTCGGCGCGTCAAAGAGCCCCTCACCCGTGTCCATGTTGGCCAAGGTCAAGCCCTTCACCTGGAACTCGGGGAGCCTGGCCAGCACGTCGTCCCCGGTAACGGTGGCAATCCTGAGGCCGGTGATGCCAAGGTTCTTCGCCACTTCCAGCACGGCGGCGCGGCAGGCCTCCGGATTCACCCCACCGGCGTTTGCGACCACGCGGATGCCCTTGGCCTTGAGCTGGGGCAGCACGCGCGCCATCAGCTCCACGAAGTCGGTGGCGTAGCCCAGCTTTGCATCCTTCCGGCGCTGCTTCTGCATGATGGAAAGCGTCACCTCGGCCAGGTAGTCCAGGGTCAGGTAGTCGATGCCGCCAGCCTCCACGAGGCGCACTGGGGCGTCGATGCTGTCACCCCAGAACCCCTGGCCATTGGCGATGCGAATGAGCTTGGACATGGGACTCCAATCGGCGATACCACAGTCTAGGAGCGTGTCCGAGTAATCGATAGGGGCGGCATCAACCCTAAGGGCTGGGGCGGCAGCCGTCGGGATACTGCGTCAGCCTCCTCGACCTTGGAACCACCAAGGCCTTCGTCGCCTTTCTTGTCTCCCTCGGCTGGCGCCCCAGTGCCGCCCCCACCCATTACTTGGACACGCTCCTAGTGCGTCCGCGCCTGTTCCTGAAATGGGGCGGTGCCGGCTACTTCGCGCCCAGCACCCGGAGGCCGACGCTCAGCACCACCGTGATGAGGAGACACAAGGTCGCGCCGCTGGCCTTCAGCCGCATCGTGTAGCGCGCGGCCAGGAAGAGCAGCGCTGCTTCAGCGATGAAGAACAGGTCGAGGGAATACAGGAGGGCATGCAGCTTCACGTTCTCCACGTGCACGAAATAGCCCACGGAGGTCGGTGCGATCTTTTCCGGCGTCAATCCGCCGAAGGATCTGACGACGCAGATGGCACCGACCAGCAGCATGTAGGGGAGCCGCACTAGGCTGGGGACTGCCACGGCGCTCACAGCTTGGAGATAGCTGGGGGGCTCTGCCTCGGCGGTGCCCTTGCCCACCAGCCAGAAGAAGAAGGCCATCAGGAACACAGCCACGGCGGTTCCGAACCCGGAGCCGAGGATGCCGAAGGGGATGATGAACTTCTTCTGCATATCGATGATCATGTCGATCTGGGACGAGGCGATCTGCGGGTTCTTCTCCAGAATGGGGCGGAGCATCTCGTCCACGTCCACCTTGAGACCCCAAAGGACCGTCAGGATGATGCTGGCGACGATGATGGCTCCCAGGGCCCAGCCCCAGCTGGGGGTGGCGTTCAGGCGCTGGAAGAGCTCCGTGGGGGCGGTGAACACCCCGATGAGCTGGTCCCCAAGGCTGGGCGCCGGGGGCTTCGGGGTTTGCGGCTGCTCGCCGTACAGGGAGGGGATGGGCTGATCGCTCATGGCAGGGTCCTCCGGGAATCCAAGGCACTGTAGCGCAAAGGGAACTTTCCCGGATGATACATTGGCGCATCCATACAGTTCCCTCTCCGGAGTCTCCTTCCCATGTCCGTCCTGGATCGGCTCGCTGAACGGCAGTTGGTGGTGGTGACGGGCAAGGGCGGCACGGGCAAGACCACCCTCGCGGCGGTGCTGGGGCGCCTGATGGCGGATCGTGGGAAGCGTGTCCTGCTGCTGGAGGTGGATCCCCGGGAGAGCCTCCATCAGGCTCTGGGAACCGAGCCCTCCGGGGGCGCCCTGGTGCCGGCTGGCGCGGGTCTGTTTATCCAGAACCTCCAGCCGGGCGCGGTGATCGAGGGCCTGGTGCGGGAGAAAGTCCACCTCGCCTACCTGGCCCACAAGATCACCGAAAGTGTCGCTTTCCATCAGTTCGTGGAAGGCGCACCGGGGCTGAAGGAGACGGCCCTGCTCGGGCATGCCTACCGGGTCCTGCAGGGTGGCCATCGCCCACAGACGGACCTGGTGATCGTGGATGCACCCGCCACGGGCCACAGCGCCACCATGCTGGCCGCTCCGGGCCTGCTGGCCCAGGCTTCTGAAGGGGGGCAGCTGGGGGACATGGCCGCCGACCTGGCCGCCTTTCTGGCCGATGACTCCCGCTGCGGGGTGGTGCTCGCCACCCTCGCGGAAGAGATGCCGATCCAGGAGACCCTTGAATTGATTGATCTGCTCGAGGAGAAGCTTGGGATCCAACCCGACTTGATCGTGGCGAACGGGCTGTATCCCCCGCTTCCCCAAGGCGCAGCCGAGGCTCCCGGCACGAGCCTCTGGGAAGCCCGCCGCCGGTTGAATGAGGCCGAGCTCAGCCGCCTTGCTGCGGCCTGGGACGGTCCCCTGCTGGAACTGCCCCTGCTGCCCCTGGATCGGGGGCCCTTGCTGGTGAAGGCCCTGGCCTCCAGGTTCAGCAGGGAGGACCTGTGAGCAGCGACCTGCTGGCGGGCCGCCTCATCGTAGTGGTGGGGGCCGGGGGTGTCGGCAAGACCACCCTGGCGGCGGCGCTGGCCCTGGGCTCGGCGAAGGAGGGCCGCCGGACCCTGGTGATGACCTTCGACCCCTCGCTGCGCCTCAAGGACGCGCTCGGGGTGGTGGACGCGGCCAAGGACGACCCCATCCGGGTGATGGAACACGGTCCGGGCTTCCTGGACGCGGCGCTCCTGGACGCCAAGCGGACCTTCGATCGCCTGATCCGGACCTACGCTCCCGGTGCAGCGGCAGCCAGACGGATCTTCTCGAACCGGTTCTACCGGGACATGGCCGGCAACCTCTCGGGAATCCTGGAATACATGGCTATGGAGCGCCTCTTCGAGATGCAGGCCTCGGGCCGCTACGACCGCATCATCCTGGACACGCCCCCCACCCGTCAGGCCATGGATTTCCTCCAGGCGCCGATGCGCATGATGAACCTGGTGGACAGCAAGGCCATCCGGTTTGCGACGGACCCGTGGTGGGATGGGGCAGGGCGGAAGAGCCTGGCCGTCCACTTCGCCCTGAAAGGGGCCATGGAACTGTCGGACCGCATCATCGGCCGCCGGTTTCTGCTGGACGTGGTGGAGTTCATCAGGGCCTTCGCGCCGCTCTTCGATGGTTTCCGAAGCCGGGCCGAGGAAGTCCGGAACCTGCTCCAGGCGGAGGAGACCCGGTTCCTACTGGTGGCCGGCGCGGGCCCAGATCGTGTTCCGGACGCGATGTTCTTCCTGCGGAAGCTCGTTGAAACCGGCCATCACCTCGGTCCCATCCTGGTGAACCAGGTCCATCCCAGCCTGGATGCGGCCCCGGGGAAGGAGGATGGGCTGACCCTGCTGCGCTTCCTGGCGGACCGGGACCAACGCGGCCTGACGCTGTTGCGAAGCCTTTTCCCCGGTGGACAGAAGATCATCCCCATCGCGTTGGAACCCGTCCCTCCGGCGGATCTGGAGACCCTTGGGCGGCTCTTCGAGAAAGTCTCAAAGACCGGCCCGGACTGATCCAAAACAAAATAATGACGCAGTGCGGAAAAAAGTCTTGCGAGTTTGCCGCAATGCGGTATATTGGAATCCGGGAAAGGAGTACCCGGATGATCCGCCTCATCAAACGCTATGGTGGCGCCAGTCGCAAGCTCTACGACACCGAAGAGAGCCGCTACGTGTCGCTTGAGGAACTGTCGGCCTGGATTCGGGCTGGACAGGAACTTCAGGTCGTGGACAGCGGTACCGGCGAGGATGTGACTGCCCAGACCCTTGCGCAGAGCATTTATGAGGACCACAAGCGGGGTTCCTCCCTGCTCTCGGGAGACTTTCTGCACGAGGTCATCCGGCGGGGCAGCGAAGCCCTGAGCCACGGTGCCGATCGGGTCCAGGCCAAGGTGGACCGGATGGTCCAGAGTTCAGTGGACCGCCTCGCCCAGGCCGCCACTGTTCAGGAAGATATGGTCCTCCTCAGGAACCGGCTCGCAGAGCTGGAGGCCACGCTGGCTGAACTTGAATCGAGGACCGTTGCACGGGAAAGCACTACCCGCTCACGAGCGCCCCACAGGGCGGCTCATTAACCCCAACCCTCCCGGCCAGGGTGCCGGATGAAAGGAGCACGACATGGTCATCAAGAAGAAGAAGGAAGAGCTGATTCCCGGTCTGAAGGACTCTGCCCACAACATCTGGTTGGCAGGGCTTGGCGCCTACAGTGTCGCTGGAGAGGAAGGCACCCGCCTGTTCAAGCAGCTGGTGGACAAGGGCAGCGAACTGGACGCGGCGAACAAGGAACGCATCAACCATCTGGCCCAGAGCGTGAGAGGCCTGAAAGGTGACGCCAAGGACGCCTTGACCATGGTCACGACGCCCATCGAGGCCGGTCTTGCCACGGCGATGCATCGCCTGGGCGTGCCGAGCCGGGAAGAGATCGTTAACCTCACCCAGCGGGTGGAGGAGTTGACCAGGATCGTGGCCAAGTCCAAGACCGCTGACAAGCCCAAGGCTGCTGAAGCGCCCAAGCGCCGGGCCCGGACGGCTAGGGCCTAAGGGATCCATGCCTTCGCGGGGTCGCGTCAAGGGACGTCGGCTGGGACTCGCGCTGGCTGCCGGAGGTGTGCTGGGGGGCGTCTATGAAGTTGGCGCCCTCCGCGCCCTGGAGGAGGCCATCGAGGGGCTCGATCTCAATCAGCTCGACGTGTATGTGGGCGTGAGTGCGGGCTCCTTCGTCGGATCCCATCTGGTGAATGGCGTCACAGTGACCCAGATGGTCCAGGGCCTGGTGTCGGACCGCGAAGGCGAGGCCCTGTTCGACCAGTCCATCTTCTTCGTGCCCGCCTTCCGGGAGATGGGCCGGCGTGGCCTCCAGCTGCCCTCGGTCATCAGCGAAGCCCTGATGCAGCTGGCCAAGGGACCGGAGGATCCCTCCTTCATCGGAACCCTCGAGGGTCTTGGGCGTTCGCTTCCGGTGTGCCTCTTCAGCAACGAGGCCATCAAGGACTATCTGCACCGGTCCTTCTCGCATCCCGGCAGGACCGACGATTTCCGCAAACTGCGGCAGAAGTTCTTCGTGGTGGCCACGGATCTGGAAACGGGCCAGGGGGTGGTCTTCGGGTCCGAAGGGCTGGACCATGTCCCCATCTCACAGGCGGTGCAAGCCAGCACGGCTGTGCCTGGGATCTACCAGCCCGTCGATGTCGAAGGCCGGGTCTGCGTGGATGGTGTGCTGCTGAAGACCATGCATGCCTCTGTCGCCCTGGATCACGGTGCCGACCTGCTATTCTGCGTAAATCCCCTGGTGCCCATGATCACGGGATCGGAGGATGCCCGCGAAGCCCTGGGGCGCAGGGCGATCCAGCGGGGCGGGCTGCCGACGCTCCTTTCCCAGAGCTTCAGGATCCTCATCCACTCCCGGGTCGGCCTGGGAATCGAGCGCTCGGCCCAGAATTACCCCGACCGGGACATCATGCTGTTTCAGCCGGAACGGACGGAACACCGCCTCTTCACGAACCTCTTCCGCTTCCATTCCCGCCGCAGAGTCTGCGAGATCGCCTACCAGCAAACCCGCAAGGACCTCTGGGGGCGCCGGGACCTGCTAGGGGGCGTGCTCCGGAAACGCGGCCTGTCCTTGCGCCTGGACGTGCTGGCCGATACCAGCCGGACTGTCTGGGACTGCATCGAGCCCTCCAGCGGCAAGTCGTCAAGTCTCACCGATCGGCTCGATGCGACCCTGCGGGCCTTGGAAGCCAGCCTCGGGCAGAAGGCCGCGAAGGCCTGATCCCACTGACGTTCAAGGATCATTCCTCCAGATTCGCCTTAGCCAGTTCCACGTCCAGGCGCTCCATGGCGTCCATGGACTGGATCGCTGCCGCCTCACGGTATAAGGTCTCGGCCTCCTTCTTCCCGGCGCGGCCCTTCAGCATGACCAGGCCGTTGGCGTACTCGACGCGGTAGATGGCCGATTCCGGGAACAGCTCGAGGCCTTTCCGGTAGTGCTCCAGGCCGATCTTCTCCTTGGCGCCATAGGTGAGACCGCCCATCAAGCTGCCCACCTTGTCGATGATCTCCGCGTGGTAGGTGCCCAGTGCCACATGGGAGTCGGCATGCTCAGGGTCCAGTTCCAAGGCTCGGGTGAGGCTGTCCTTGATCTTGCCGCCCAGTCCCTGCGCCAGGGCCTTCAGCACGGAGATGCACTGGCTATAGCGACCGAGGGCGTAGGCGTGGATGTAGCAGTTGAAGGCGTCATCAGGTGCCTTGACCATCCGCGCCTCGCAGCGTGAGGCGACTTCCTGGAAAAGCTTCAACTGAACGGCCTCGTCCTCCTCCAGGTAGTTCGCGTAGATGTTCTGGGCGTGGTTCGCCACATTGGAACCTGCCGCCCCGGCCGCTAGGCCTTCCTCGACCGCCTTGGCAAACTCACCGGCGTGGTAGTGGATCCAGGCCTGGAGGACTTTCTTGTCTTCGGGGAAGGGCGCGCGGTTCCCCTTGTGGAGCCGGAGCCAGGCCTTGTCCAGGGTCGCGGCCGTGTACTGGAAGGCCTTGTCGGCATAGGGGAATTCCATCCAGGACTTCTTGGCCATCGATCGTCCTCCCAAAAGGTTCCATGTAAACGAATTAGTCGAAATCCATTCCAGCCACGACGAAGATGTAGCCCCGCACGGCCTCCTCACTGGTCTTGCCCTTCAACTCGGCCCAGGCGTCGAATTTCGCCCGGGCCACGAAGTCGAAGGCCCCTGGACGGTCGTCCCCGGCGTCCCCCACCGTGGCCTGCTTGTAGTAGGCGTAGAGCCTGAGGAGGGTGTCATTGTCAGGGCGCTGGGTGGCGGTCTTGGCCCGGGCCTGGGCCGCCTCGAACTGCGCTGTCAGGTTGCTGTCCATGGCTGTCTTGCCTCCATTCGCGAAAGTCCTGGTTCAAGTCTCCAGGAGCTGGTCCACCTGTTGCTCAATGGACTCCCGGATCCGGTGGGTGAAGGGCCAGAGCATGAAACCCAGGCGCATGTCGATGGCGATGTGGTCCTCGCCCACCAGCACTTGTCCGGTGACCCCGTGGCCATGAAAAGCCCCGCCCAGGCCGTCCCACTCCACGTTGAGTCCGTAATGCTGGTGGAGGCTGGATTCCACCTCACTGAAGCGCCGCCTAGCCTCCTGGCTGCCGAGGCTGTGGGGCCGGTGGACACGGACTTGGGACATGCATGAATCCTGACGACAAATGGAGGGACTGGCTAGGCTCAGAGGCTCCTCAGGGCCTCGAATTCCTCCTCGAAGGCTTCCACCAGATGCGCCGGATCGGCCAGCAGGGCCTTGTCGGCGATGACACCCACCTGCACTTTGCCGGCGAAGCTGAGGATGGAGATGCCGATGCCGATCTGGGCCCGCTGGGGTACCCAGAACAGGAACGACCGCACCTTCCGTCCTTCCAGGAAGACTTCGTGCGAGGGACCGGCGACATTGGTGACCACGGCCGTGCACTTGTTGGCCAGGAAGTCGATGAGGCCGCGGCTGATGACCTCGGGGAGGAAGGCCAGAAGGGCGCGCTGGAGGCCGTAGACCACCAGGGGGGTGGTGGATTGTTTTAGCTGGTCCAGTCGTTACTTTACGGCGATGATGCGGTGGGTGGTGTGGGGGGATCTGGCGGGAAGTTCGAGGGGAACGGCGGCGAATTTGTTCTCGCACTTCAAGGCCTTCCCGGGATGGCGCACGTTCACCGGCATGGAGATCAAGAATCGAGAGGGAGGGGCAACTCCCAGGCGCGCCAGGTAGGTGGAGAAGGCTCCGGAGACCGAGGCCATGAGCACATCGTTGACCGTGGCTCCGATCAGGTCCTTGGCCTTCTTGATCACCTGCAGGTCCAGGGGTGTGGTCCAGGCCACCCGCTTCTCGCCGGAAAGAACCGGACCGTGCAGGTGGCTGCTGTCGGGGAACCAAGTGAGGCGGCGCAGGAGGATGCCGGGTGCGCTCAGGGGGATGGCAATGGCCCGCTGCAGGAGTTGCAGGGCAGTCAGCCCCAAGTCCGGTGGGATCGATCCCTTGGCCATGCCGTCCGTGCGGTTCCAGGTCTCGTCCATCAGGGCGAACAAGAGGGACACCAGGGCCATGCCGTCCCCGATGCTGTGGTGGATGCGGACCAGAAGGGCGGAGGCATCCTTCTCGAAATGCTCGATGACCTTGATCTCCCAGCGGGGCCGGTCGTCTTTCAGCTTCCGGTTGGCCATCCTGCCCACGTAGGCCTGGACTCCCTTCAGGCTGCTCAGGTTCTTGCCGCGGGCCGGGACGATGTGGCGCGCGATGTCGAAGTCCAGGTCCGGTTCCCAGTAACGGATAGCACCTCGCCCGGTGATGCGGCAGCGGAAGCGCTCGAAGCGTGCGGGATCCGACCCTTCGAAGATGCGTTCCTGGAAGGCCTTCCTCAGCGTCGCCACATCCAGGTGGTCGGTGATGATGACCGCGTTGATCACCATCAAGTTGGTGTCGGAATCCTGCAGCCAGATGGCGTCGTTTGCTGTGATGGGTTCCCGCATGATCAACCCCTACGGACGGCCAGGATAAAGGCAATGGTGAAGAGCACGGACCACACGGGCCAGGGGGCACGGAAGCCCATGGCCACGGCACCCGCCACGAGGCAGGAGCCCGCGATGAGGGTCCCGCGCAGCCCTGAAAAAGGGGATTCGACTGGCCGCCGGGCGAACTTCTCCAGGACCCTGAGGCCATCGGTCACCAGCAGCGGCATCTTGGCCATGGCATCCACCATGTCCGGCACGCCGCGCATGCCCTCGGTGAAGATCCGCATGGGACTGAACTGGTGGATGAACAGACTGCGGATGTGGCGCTTGCTCACTTCGGCCACGTCGAAGCCTGGGAGCAGGACGTTGCCGACGCCCTCGAAGGTGACCAGCGCCTTCACCATCAGCACCAGCTCCACTGGAAAGTACATGCCATGCTCCGCGCCTCTGGAGAGGGACTGGAGTATGAGCTGGCCGAGGGAGAACTCGGTGAAGTTGGAGCCGCGCTTCCAGCGGTTCGCGATATCTACTGCATCCCGGCGGAAACCGTTGGGATTGGCGCCCGGTCCCGGTACGGCGATGGCGGTGAGGTAGCGGGCTGCATTCTCGCCATCGCCCATGACCAGGGCGAAGTAATAGTACATCAGCGCCCGGCGCAGGTCCTCGTCCAGGCGTCCCACCATCCCCAGGTCGATGAAGCCGAGCTTCGGTCCAGGCAGGATGATGAGGTTCGCCGGGTGTAGGTCCGCATGGAAGAAACCATCCCGGTAGAGCATGCGGATGATGGACATGGCGCCGAGGTCCGTCAGATGACGCCGTTCCTCTTCGGGGAGTTCAAGGGCTTCGGGCCGGTCCGGGCTCAGGCCGTCGAAAAACTCCATGCAGAGCACGCTGCGCCCACTGTATTTCCGGTAAATCCGGGGGAACACCACGTCGGGCACGTCCAAAAAGTGGCTCACGAAGATTTCCGCGTTCTCTGCCTCCAGGCGCAGGTCCACCTCCCGCAGGGTGTAGGTGCAGAACTCATTCACCAGCTGCCGGGGCTGGAAGCGCGGGATGATCAGCTGGGCCACGGACCCAAGCATCCGGAGCAGCTTGGCATCCCGCTCCAGCGTCTGGCGGATGCCGGGCTTGACCACCTTCAGGATGACCCGCTCGCCCTCCACGGTCGTGGCCGTGTGGGTCTGGCCGATGGAGGCGGAGCCCAGGGGGATGGGATCGATGGACAGGAACATCAGGCCCACGGGCCGCCTCAGGTCCTTCTCGATGATGTCCTGCAGCACCGGCAGGGGGACCACGGGCAGGCGGTTGAGCAGGTGCTTCAGTTCATCGGTGATGGGCTTGGGCAGCAGGTCCTCGCGCAGGCTCAGGATCTGGCCCAGCTTGATGTAGGTCGGGCCCAGGCGCTCCAGGCGGCGGCGGAGCTGGACCGGGAAGGGTTCCTTCCTGAGTGACCGGTCCACGAACAGCCGCCCCGGCAGGGCCGCAATCCAGAGCGCGAGAAGGCGCCAGCCCTTGATGTTGCCGTCTTCAGTGCGGGTGTCCAGCTGCGAGACCAGGGCACCGAAGAGCAGTCCCAGAAAATGCCGCCAGGTGACCAGCATCCTGCGGATGAGGCCCTGGGGCTTCCAGGTCCTCATGATCTCGAAACCCCGGGCGCGGAGCAGCTCTTCGTTGGACATGGTCTCGGCGAAACCCTCACCGCCCGCCATTGGCGGGTTCACCGTCGATCCTGCTTCTGGTTCAGCGATTGCGCCCATATTCCTCATGGGAGGATACCCACTCGAGCGAGGAAATGGCCGCACCGAGGGAGACTTCACCCGCCAGCACCACTCCCGCGATGATCTCCGCGAGCTTGAAGACCTTTCCCTTACCCACGCACCCGAGCACCTCCAGGCATTCCCGCTGGGTGGGCAAACCCGTGCCCCCGCCATGGGTGGCCACGATGAGAGACGGGATCGTCATCGAGATGTAGAGGTCCTTCTCTGGAGTCAGTTCGGTATAGAGGATTCCAGAGGAGCCCTCGGCGATGTTCGCCACATCCTGACCCGTGGCAATGAACATGGCGGTGATGGCATTGGGGCTGTGCGCCCCATTGTTATTAGCGCCCGAAAGAATGGAACCAACATTGGCTACGCCCCAGTGGTAGGCGAGGCTCTCCGGTTCCACGCGCATGACTTCCATAAGTACGTCGCGCTTGATGACGCACTCGGCGGTGACCCGCTTGCCCCGAGTGCGCATGAGGTTGATCTGGGAGGCCTTCTTGTCGGTGGCCAGATTGGATTCGAGGTAGAAACGCTGGATGGTCTTGTTGTGCTCCAGGATCCAGCTGCAGGCAGCGAAGGTGGCTCGGCCGACCATGTTCTGGCCCGCCGCGTCGCCCGTCTCGAAGTTGAAGCGGAGGTAAGCGAACTTGCTGGCCAGGTAGGTATCGATGTACTTGAGTTTCCCGCTGCGGGTGGTGGCCTCGGCCTCGCGCCGGATGTCGTCCATGTGGGCATCCACCCACCGGCGGAAGGCCAGGGCCTCCCGGGCGCTCTCGAAGATGAACACCGGCGCGCGCTGCATGTGGTCGGCCTGAACCGTGCAGGTCACGCCCCCCGAAAGGTTGAGGACCTTCATCCCCCGATTGTAGGAGGCCACCAGGGTGCCTTCGGTGGTGGCGAGGGGGATCAGGAAGTCGCCTTTGGCGTGCTCACCCTTGATGTGTAGCGGCCCGGCGAAGCCGAGCGGGATCTGGACCACGCCGGTGAAATTCTCGATGTTGCCCTTGGTTACCTCGGGATCGAAGGAGTGCTGGCTGGTGTGATGCAGCTTGGCTCCGGTCGCTTCCTCCACGAAGGCTCGCCGGGCGGCGATGATGGCCGATGTATAGTTGTCCTCCTTGTGACAGGGCACCGATACATGCTGTTCCTGGGGCGTGGTGATGTGGTCCTCGACCTTGAAGTGGAGGGCGCCCAGGCCCATGACCTCGAGGGAGATTTCGATTTTGTGCAGCCCTTCAGAGACCTTCTGCCCGCGAGCCCGGATGTGGGCGACCTTCTTCAAGGGGAAGGGCTCGGGCTTGTCCGGGGAGACCTCCGAGGCGGGGCGCCACTGACCCTCTCCGAGATCCACCTCGAGATCCTCGGCTTGCAGATCCAGGGGGCCGATGCGGACCCGCACGAGCTTGGTGAGGATCACGTCACTCAGGCGATTCTTGAGGCTGATGGCCAGGCCTTCCGGAACGTTTCGCAACGAACCGTAGGTGTAGAGCTTTCGAAGGATCAGGGAGGGGATCATGGTGGCTTGACCTCGAGTGTGGTGCACCAATGTGTCAGAGGCGGGGGGTTCCCGCCAGTAAAGAATTGTTTGACAATGTGACAATCAAATGAATGTTTTTTATGCAATTAAGTCAGTTCTAAAATTTGACCCACTAGAATGTTCTGGCTTTCCCCCGTCCAAGATCCCGACCCTCAGTAGGAGCTCACCCATGTCCGCCATCACGACGAAGGCCGCCGAACTCATCGCGCAGGAGAACCAGTTCGGCGCCCATAACTACCACCCGCTCGACGTGGTCTGCACCAAGGGAGAGGGCGTCTTCCTCACGGACGTGGATGGCAAGCAGTACATGGATTTTCTTGCCGCCTACTCGGCCGTGAACCAGGGCCACAACCACCCGAGGATCGGCGCGGCCATGATTGCCCAGATCAAGACCCTGGCCCTCACCAGCCGCGCCTTCCGCAACGACCAGTTCCCGCCACTACTGGAGAAACTCTGCAAACTGACGGGCTTCGACAAGGCCCTGCTCATGAACAGCGGGGCGGAGGCTGTCGAAACGGCGCTGAAGGCCATGCGCAAGTGGGGCTACGACAAGAAGGGCATCGAATACAGCAAGGCCGAGATCATCGTGGCCGACGGCAACTTTCACGGCCGCACCATCTCCATTGTGGGCTTCAGCACAGACCCGGACAGCACCAGCAGGTTCGGC
>CAIQPH010000032.1 GCA_903873655.1 uncultured Holophagaceae bacterium
GTTGGTTCCGGTGGCGGCTTGAGTGCCGTTGTCCCGCACCAGGTAGGTGTCGTTGACGTAGATTTGGGAGAACTGTTCCCATTCCGCGCCTGGCAACCAGGTGGCCGATGGGTTGAGCAGGGCGGGGTTGGAGAAAAGATTCCCATAGTACGTTTTGAGCGCAGAGGGTGCTGAGATGACGGTTCCAGTCAAGGGTACGGTGGAGAAATTCGAGCGGAGAAAACTGAAAAGAGTGGTGGTGCCCGTCGCATCCAGGAAATCCAATCTCACACCGGTGCCCTGGTAGCTGTAATTGACCTTCCATGCCGGGCTTGAACTGACAACGATGCTGCCGTTATTCAGATATCGATTGGGAACGACGGCATAGGCCGGGATGGGAAATGGAGTATTCGTGATCGAAATAGGAGTTGTTAAAGAAGCATTCTGCCGTCCATACGTCAGTGGTGATAAAGCCAAGGTATAGCCATTTGCCGCAAAGAAATGGACACCTGAGACTGGGGACCCACTGGCGGGCAGACTGAATGGGGACAGCACGTAGGTGATGTTGGGTGAAAGGGCGAAATGCTCGAAGACGGCCTGGTCGGCGCTGAGTGTCGGTTGACTGGCCGTTGAAGAACTTCCCCCTCCTCCGCAGGCCAGGAGGCCAAGGAGGCAGATGCCACCAGCGACTGCCCATTCACGGGACCTAGCAAATCGGCTCATGACGAAGACCTCCTTCCTTGTCGAGAATAGGAATCCAACTACCTCGAAAGCTGGCCGATCTTCTGCCAGCTGGGGTCAGCCGTCAGGGCCACGGCGAGGACCATGCCTTCGCCCTTCACCTGGCTGACCGCCTTGGGATTGGCCTTGAGCGAGGCCTCGACCTGTTCAGGGGTGAGCTTGTACATTGCGCCGGTGGAGGCATCCACGATCAGCCCGATGATGCCGCCGAAGAGGATGTTGCCCCAGACCCAGCCGCTGACACTCCGCTCGAGGACCATCTCGAGGGGCTGGAAGCCGTCCAGCTTGATCTGGACGTTGTGCGACGTGCTGCGGGCGAGGTCGACGAGGATGGGCGCCTTGCCCCGGCTGGTGCCGTCCACGATGACTTCGGCACCACTGGGCGAACTGTAGAAGTTCACTTTCTGGAACTTCCCGTTCACGATCAGGCCGCAGCTGGTCGAGAACATCGCCAGCGCGATGAGCGCCGAGGGGCGGATGAATCGGTTGAGCATGGTCACTCCCTAGGATTGGGTTGAGGTGGCTTTGCTGGAAATGGTTTGGAAAGTCACGACGGTGCCCTTGGCTTGCCAGGTCTCCCAGCAGTTGGTATCGAGGCCGGTGCCCTTGTTTTCGAAGACCACGTCCACGATGCCGTGGGCACCCATCTCCAGTGCCTTCAGGCGCAGCTTGAGCAGGGCATCCTCTTTGGTGGCGGGAGGGTCCCACAGGAGGTGCTTGCAGGAGTAGGCGGACACGATGCCGAGGCGATCCGCGATGGGCGGGTGGTTGGCCGGTTGCCCGAATTCGAAGACCGGGATCTGCGCGGCCTTCTTCACAGAATCCTGGGCGACGGTCGAGAGATCCGTCACGGGAACAAACGGGCCGCAACCCAACAACAGGGTTGCCGCAAGAAGCCAGGGGGTTCCTTTCATGGTGTTCTCCAAGCGGACCTGCCGAGTTGGACTGTGATCAATGGCGTGGTGGCCTCGGGAATGCCGCAACTCTCGCCTAGGTGAATGACCGCAGAACTCCATGGAGCGAGCTCAGGGCGAGGTGTAGATCGTGCCTGGGGCTCCCGGGCAGACCCATTGATGGCCGCCCCAGACCAGCTGCCCATGGCCGTACCAGAGATCGGGCAGGTTCACCGTGGAGGTTCCAGGTGCGGCAAAGTCTGGTGGGTACAGGGTGGCGAGGAAGATGTTCAAGATGGCGAGGTAGTGGGCCCCGCTCCACGCCACCTCGTATCCGGCTGAGCTTGTGGGAATCGGAGTCCAGGAAATGCCATCGGGAGTGGTCATCCCCCCGACGCTGCCCATGGCCACATATTTCCCGCCGCCCCAGGTCACCGTCGTGAACTCGTAGGCCCTGGGACTAGAGGCAGTCCAGGTCGCGCCGTCCGTAGAAGTCCAGACCAGCCCTTGGCCGCCACCTCCCGTCACCGTTCCATTGCCCACGGCCACGAAGCCGGACCCCGAGCTGGCAACCGCTTCCAACCTGCTGTCGTAGGTGGTCATGTTGGGAGGCATGGCGCTGGCCGTCCAGGCGGCCCCATCCAGAGATCTCAGGGCTACGGCCGTTTCCCAAGGAGTGGTGGGATTGACGCCCACGGCCACGAACGCGGAGCCGGACCAGGCCACACCGTAGAGGATGTTGCCTGGGGTGCCGCTGGATGCCCTGGCGGTCCAGGCCAGGCCATCCGGGGAGGTCAGGATGGTGCCCTGGTCTCCGACTGCGACGAACTGCGTGCCGGCCCAGACGGCTCGGTAGAGGTCGACGGTGACCGGCGAGGTGCTCCGGGTCCAGGTGGCCGCATCCGCCGACCACATGATCGCGCCATGCGTGCCCACGGCCACATAGCGGGTGCCTGACCAGGCCACTCCCCAGAACTGCTCTGCGCCTAGTGCGGCCGGTGCGGAGTATGGGGTCCAGTGTGTGGCACCATCATCCACCACCACGTCGAAGCTCCCGGAGAGGCTGTTGGATTGGTGGCTTTTCGAGTCGAGCAGCGAAACCTGGAAAGTGAAGTGGCCCAACTGGGTGGTGCTGACGCTGAAGGCACCATTCAAAGTCGCCGAGGTGATGCCACTCGCGCCCTGAATCGGTGTGTCCTGGCTGCCAGCCGTCGTGGTCAATCGGAGGGTGGTGACATCCCCATCAGGATCGGAGAAGTTGAAGGTGCCGTTGATGGTGATCGTTCCGCCGCCTTGGTTGAGCACAGCGGTATTGGGGGCGTACTGCAGATTGCTGATGGAGGGCGCGGTGCCGTTGCCGCCCGCTCCGCCTCCACTTGTCCCGCCGCCACCCCCGCAGGCGAGGATTAACCCCAACGCGAGAAGGCTTGCGAGCATCCTCATGGCTATCCTCCACGGAAGGAGTATTTGCGATGAACGAGTATTCTATTGCTGAGATCGCTAACAATTTAGGCTGGATCGAGCCGTTTTTCAATGCCTACTTGTCAAAAAATTTTCGCGGATATTTCATGGTCGCCTTGAGGGGGCACAAACCTTCTCTCATGCGGCACCAGGCTCAGAGCAAAAAAAACAGCGGCGACCCGTGAGGACCGCCGCCGTCTGCCGACCCCTTCCAATGGGCGAGCAGGAACATGGTGCCAAGTTCTAGTGGAGTTAAACCTCGACGGTGGACCTCAGGCCGAGCTTCTCGCGGATGAGGCCCTCGACTTCGTCGGCCAGCTCAGGGTTGTCATTGAAGAGCTTCTTCACGTTCTCGGCGCCCTGGCCCAGGCGGCTTTCCTTGTAGCTGTACCAGGACCCGCTCTTTTGGATGATTTCGAGCTGGGTGCCGAGTTCCACGAGCTCGGACGTGCGGCTGATGCCTTCGCCGTACATGATGTCGAAGGTGGCGACCTTGAGCGGCGGAGCCACCTTGTTCTTCACGACCTTCACTTTGGTCTTCTTGCCGATGACCGAGCTGTCCTCGTCCTTGGCGGCCACCAGCGGA
>CAIQPH010000033.1 GCA_903873655.1 uncultured Holophagaceae bacterium
CCCAGAGTCTGGAGAAAGCCCTGCCTGATGGCGAAGCGCTGGCAGCCCGTCTTCGCCAGGACCCGGCCGTGGCCGAAGTGCTCCCCCGCATCCAGTTCATGGGTCTGCTCTCCAGTGGCGCCAGGAGCGTGGCCTTCCTGGGCACGGCCGTGGATCCGGTGCTCGAGCCCAGATACATGGCCTGCGCGGAGGCCCTGAAAGGTGGCGTGCTGGCCCCGGGAGGCCAAGGAACCCGATGGGTCTCAGCGGATCCCACGGTCCGGGAGGTGATCCTCGGGGTGGGCCTGGCCCGGGCCCTGGGCGCCTCCGTCGGCAGTTCGCTGACGCTGATGTCCACCACCCGGGATGGCGCGCTGAATGCCGTGGATGTGGAGGTGGCGGGACTCCAGGATCTCGGCCTCCGGGAACTCAACGATAGGTTCCTCACGGTGAGCCTCGCCACTGCAGGTCAGCTGCTCGAGTCGGGGCCCGCCCGATCCCGGCTGTCCGTGGTGCTCAAGCGGCCCCAGGACACGGCTGCGGAACAGGGGCGGTTCCAGACCCTGCTTCCTGAGGCGTCGGTGAAGCCCTGGTTCGAGCTGGCCTCCTTCTACCGGCAGGTGAAGCTGCTCTATTTCGCCATCTTCGGCTTCATGGGCCTGGTGCTGTTTCTCGTCGTGCTGCTCGCCACGGCGAATACCTTGCTCATGTCAGTGATGGAGCGGGTGCGCGAGTTCGGGGTCCTCCGGGCCATGGGTCTGCAGCCGGGCCAGTTGCTGACGCTGCTGCAATGGGAAGGGGCCTTCCTTGGGATCATGGGCAGTGCCCTGGGACTGGCCGCCACCCTCCTGCTACGGGCGGGCCTGAACGTCCTGCACCTGCAGATGCCCGCCCCGCCGGGCACCAGCCACGGCTATGAACTGGACATCCACTTCGTGCCCGCCGTCTACCTCCTGGTGGCTCTCGGTCTGCAGGCCACTCTCCAGGTGAGCGCGCTGTTCCCCGGCCTGAAAGCCGCACGGCTGCGGATCGTGGAGGCGTTGAGGCATGTGTGATGGTCGGGGCAGGTACCTGGCCGCATCGCTGCACGATGCGGCGTGGAAACTGCAATGCATAGGTAACTCCTCATGGGGGTCGATCTGATGCAGGGATCGGCATCTTCAGGGCGGATCGCCTGGTGGGTCGCGACAGGATTCGGCAGTGGCTACCTGAAGCCTGCGCCGGGCACCTGGGGCACGCTGGCGGGGCTGGCCGCTTGGCTGCTGCTGGTCATCGGAATGGGTGCCACCCATCTGAAACTGACACCCTATGTCCTTCCCTCAGCGCCACTGGCGCTGAGCCTCCTAGCCGTGTGGGCTTCGGACCGCGTGGTGAAGGAAACCGGCCAGAAGGATCCCTCCTTCATCGTGATCGACGAGTGGGCGGGGATCTGGTTCGCGTTGACGCCACTGTTGTTCACGACCACCCTGGCGCCGCAGCCCGGACTGCTCTGGGCTGTCCGGCTGACGGTGCCCTTCCTTCTGTTCCGCCTCTTCGACATCTGGAAACCCGGCCCCATCGATGCCGCCCAGCGTCTGCCGGGAGGCTGGGGCGTGGTCCTGGACGACGTGCTGGCGGGCCTGCTCGCGGCCCTCCTCGTGTGGCCCATGGATCATTGGCTGGGCGCCCAGGCGCTGCTGCACCCGGCCCTGTGGCGTTAGCGCGTTTCGATTTAACCTTAAGCTCTGGAGATAACGATGCCGTCCGCCTCGATCCAGACCCTGGTGCCCGTGCTGATCGCGGCAACCAGTTACTCCGCCCTGTGGGCTCAGACGCACCTTGCCGACCCCGTGATGCCGACTGGGGCAGCCACCGTGGAGGTCACGGCCACGAGGTTCCCGGAGGATCCCGCCAAAGTACCGGCCTCCATCACGGTCTACTCCGCCAAGGAACTGTCGGACCGGGGGGCGACGGACCTGCGCAGCGCCCTGGCCCTGGCGGCGGGCGTGTGCATCGCTCCGGGCGGCGATGGCGGCCCGGCGAGCAGCGTGCCTGAATTCTGGGGCCTGAAGGAGTTCGATGCCTTCCTGCTGGTGGTGGATGGCGTGCCCTGGGGCGGCGCCTTCAACCCTGCCCTGTCGACGCTAAGCCTGGAGGGCGTGGCGCGCATCGAGGTCCAACGGGGGGCCGCGCCCGTGCTGTACGGCGCCACCTCCTTCGTGGGGGTGATCCACATCATCCGCAGCCTGCCTGCCAGCGCCCAAGGCGCGGTTCGGCTGTCCCTGGGCACCCATGGCAGTGGCGGAGCCGCCGTGACCTTGCAGTTGCCCTCCTGGTTGGGCGTGGATTCCAGCCTGATCGTCGATCACGACAAGCAAGGCTTCGAGGACCCTCGCACCTCATTCACGCGCGATCACCTGCTGTGGCGGAACCAACGCCAGGCTCTAGACGGTGTGTTCCGCTTCGACCTCGAAGGCAGCGCAGTCGATCAACAGCCCGCGAGCCCCTTCCCCCGGGTGGGCACGGCCCTCACCAATCAGGTGCCCCTGGATGCGAACCATAATCCGGCGGGGGCCTTCCTAAATGACCGGCGCCTCACCTTCACTACGGGTTACGATCGGGCGCTGAGGGACTCGACCCCGTGGACCACCACCCTTTCCATCTCCCGCGCCCGGCAGGATGCGTTCCGGGGTTTCCTGACGGATGTGAGCGACACCACTCCCAATGCCCACGGGTTCAGGGAGCGCATCGACCTCACGGATGTCTACTTCGATTCCCACCTGACCTGGACGCAGAAACCCGGATTCAAGGTCGTGGCCGGACTGGACCATCTGCATGGCCAGGGCTCTGGGCGGGGCGGGGACTTCGACTACACCGCGAATCTGGATGGCTCGAACCCACCTCCCGGCGCTTTGCTGCCCAATCAGGCCGACATCCGCATCAACGACCGGCGCGACTTCTCGGGGCTCTATGGCTTCGCCCAGTGGCAGGCCTTCCCACGGCTGGTGGTCGAGGCCGGCCTGCGCCTCACCCGGGCCGATGAAGCCCGGCGCACCGCCACCCTGGATTTCGCCAGCAGCACCCTGGATGCTGGCTCCGACCAGAAGACCACCACGCGCCTGTCCGGCAGCGCCGGGGTCACCTGGACGGCGTGGCAGGCGGGCGAGGACCGCCTGAACGCCTTCACGGGCATCCGGTCCACGTTCAAGCCCGGAGCCATCGACTTCGGACTGGATAGTGGCGCCCAAATCCTGGCACCGGAGACGGCCACCAGCTACGACCTTGGCCTGAAGGCGGAGCTGATGAGCCGCCGGCTCGCCGTCGAAGTGAGCGCCTTCCTCATGGACTTCCAGAACCTCGTGGTACCCCAGAGCGTGGATGGCTCCCCGGTGCTCACGAACTCCGGCAGCAGCCGCTTCCAGGGGCTTGAAGCGAGCGCCGCCTTCCGGATCACGGGCGATCTCAGCGCTCGCGCCGCCTACAGCTATCACGACTCCCGCTTCAGGGATTACCAGAAGGACTTCGGCAGCGGCACCCTCACTCAGCTGGCCGGCAAGCGGCTCGAAATGTCGCCCTACCACCTGGGCGGGCTGGGCTGCGCCTATGCGCCTGCGCGTGGGCCGCTGGCCACGGCCGAGTTGAACTACGTGGGGGCGGTTTTTCTCGACCAGCGCAATACCGCGCCCAGTGGGGGCTACGCCCTCTTCGCCGCCAGTCTCGGCTGGCGTGAGCGCGCCTGGGAGCTTCGGATCAGCGGGCAGAACCTCACCGATCGCCGCAAGCCCGTATCCGAAAGTGAGCTGGGGGACGCCCAGTACTACATTCTGCCGGGACGCCAGGTGAAGGCCTCCCTGCGCCATCGCTTTTGACGATTAGCCTGTGGCAGTCAGCTTGAGGTTTCCAGGCGCAGCTGTTTCCAGACGATGGGCTCGCTGAGCTGGTGGTGTTCATCGAAGCGGCGGCTTTCGATGAGGTAGCGGTAGCCCTGCTCGGTGAGGAACAGCTGCCGGTTGCGGGCGAACTCCTGCTCGGTGGTCTCGCTGCTGATGAGCGAATAGAAGTAGCTCAGGTTCCGTTCGTCCTTGGGGCGCAGGATGCGGCCCAAGCGCTGGGCCTCCTCCTGGCGCGAACCGAAGGTGCCGCTCACCTGGATGGCCACGGAAGCGTCCGGCAGGTCGATGGCGAAGTTGGCCACCTTGCTCACGATCAGCACCCGCAGCTGGCCCTCGCGGAACTGCCGGAAGAGTGTCTCCCGCTCCTTCTCGGGTGTCTGCCCCGTGAGCACCGGCGCGTTCAGGCGTTCCCCGATGATGCGGAGCTGTTCGAGGTACTGGCCGATGATGAGGATGTTGTCGTTGGGATGACCGGCCAGCAGCTCGTCCATCACCACCATCTTCAGGCTGTTCTCGGAGGCGATGCGGAAGCGCTGGCGCTGGTCGGCCACGGCGTATTCCATGCGCTCGTCCATGGGCAGGGGCACGCGGATCTCCAAGCAGTGGGCGGTGGCGATGAAGCCATCCTTCTCCAGCATCTTCCAGGGCACGTCCACCCGCTTGGGACCGATGAGGCTGAAGACGTCCTCCTCCTTGCCGTCCTCCCGCACCAGGGTGGCCGTCAGACCCAGAC
>CAIQPH010000034.1 GCA_903873655.1 uncultured Holophagaceae bacterium
CGGGTTGAAGTCTGGCCCGGACCAGTAGTACTCCGTCATCTTGGGAATCCACGACTGGTAGGCGCGGTCCACGAACCAGGAGGAGAAGGCGGCGTAGTACTTGCCCCAGTGGAACTTGAAGAGGTTCTTCTGGTCCGCGGTGAGGGCGAAGGAACCGCCGAAGCGAGGGGCGGCGACCTGCTTGTCCCAGATGTTGCTGGTCTGCCCGTAGCCGCGGGCCGTGTAGTGCTCGAAGCGGACACCCGGCTGCAGCGTCAGGCGGTCGTTCACGGTCCAGTTGTCCTGCAGGTACAGGGCCGAGCGGTTGCTGTGCATCTTGATGTTCCAGCCCCCGCCCACGTCGAAGACATCGGGGGTCACGAGCCCGGGCGTGTCGCCCTCATAGGCGTAGTACTGGACGCCGCTGGTGGGGACCAACACATCCTCATTGGAGGCCTGAGCCTGCTCGAGGCCTAAGCGGAAGGCGTGGGAGTCGCCGGGCACGATCAGGCTGGTCCGGAAGTGGTCGAGGGTGACGGCACCCTCGATGCGGGCCCGGTAGTTGTTCTGGTACCACTGGCTGTTGCCGAAGTAGTCGAGGGTGGTGGTGGTGAGGCTGCCCTCGGCGTTCAGGCTGGGCTGGTCGCCGTTGAGGGGACGGTTTTCGTAGTTGCCCGAATAGCCCGACACCTTGGCCGTCAGGACCGTGCTGGCGCTCAGGGTCTGGGTCCAGGTGACGTTGAAGAGGCGGTCCGGTGCGATCTGGTCGTGGGAGGCGATGGGCTGGACGGCGTTGTTGATGCCCTTGTTCTTCATGGGCAGAGAGTCGTATTCCAGAAGGGTTTCGAGGGTGGCGTTCGGAGTGGCCTGCCAGGTTAACTTGGTCAGGAGGTTCCGGTAGCTGCGTGTCTGGGCGGCCAGGGCGCCTAAAGGGGTCGTCTGATCCTGGCTGGCCCAGGCCGAGGCGAAGAACCACAGCTTGTCCTTGATGATGGGTCCGCCGATGTTGATGGCGGCGTCGTAGCTCTTGCCGGGCGCGATGGTGCGGTCCAGGCCGGGGTAGCGGTTCGAGCTCTTGGCTTCCCAGTTCGAGTCGGCGTAGTAGACGTTGAAGGTGCCTTCGAATTCATTGCCGCCGCGCTTCACCAGCGCGTTGGTGTAGCCGCCGTTGAAGTTGCCGTATTCCGCCGCGGCGCCGATGCCGCCCACCTGCACTTCGCTGAACCAGTCCGGATTGGCGAAGAGCCACTGGCTGTTGCCGGAGATGTCGCCGATGTTCATGCCGTCCATGAGCCAGGCGTTCTCGCCGGAGTCGCCCCCCCAGGCGTAGTTGCCGTTCACGCCGGGCGTGAGGTTCATGATGCCCGACATGGACCGTTCCACCGGGAGGTTGGCGAGGTCTTCGGTGCTGTAGTTCTGGGTCAGGCTGGTGGTGGCGATGTCTTCCGAGGCGGCTGCGACTACCTCGACGGTGGTGGCGGCGGCGGCGGGGAACTTCCAGTTGAAGGTGGAGGTCTTGCCCAGTTCTAGGGTCTCGTGACCGGTAAGGGTTGTCAGGCCAGGGGCCTCCACGACGATTCGGTACTTGCCGGGGGCCAGCATGGGCACGCGGTAGCTGCCGTTCTCGGCCGTGCGCACGACCCGCTCGCCGCCGATCTGGGAGGGTGAACTGACCCGCACCGTGGCACCCGCCAGGGGCGCGCCCTTGGGGTTCTTGACCACGCCGACGAGGGCGGCGGTGGTGTTGCTCTGGGCCAGGAGCGCCACGGGACACGCCACGAGCGCCAGGACGAGGGCACTGAAACGGGTACTGCCAGACTTTCTAGCCATCACGCCTCCGAAGGTGGAAAGATGTTTGGATTGGTGACGAAAAAGTAATGCTTTTGGTGATATCGAGTCAAGTTTTTTTTCATTCTGGATCCAGCCAGGGTTGCTCCGTGGTGGCTCTTTTCATTCCAACCCCGGAGCCGTGCCCTCAGGTCCTGGCGAACTTCTTCTGGGCCACCCGCTCGACTTCGCGCAGCTTGCTGAGAGCCTGCTGAGGGGCCTGGCTGGCGATGGAGGTGGCGATGGCGTGGGCCAGGACCCCGAAGGCCGTCACGCTGTGGGAGAAGAGCAGGTTCTCGCCGGGGATGGGCAGGGCCAGGGTGGCCGATTTCGCCAGCGGGGAATTGAGGCTGTCCGTGAAGGCCAGCACGGGCACGCCCCGCTTCCGGGCATAGGCGGCGGCATCCAGGGTCTCCTGGGTGTAGGGATTGATGCTGATGGCGATCAGGAGGTCCTTGCTGTCCAGCATGCCCACCTGGGTGGCGAAGTCGGCCGGGTTGCCCTCCAGCACCGGCAGGCCGGTGTTGATGAGCAGGTAGGCGAGCTGCCGGGCCATGAGGGCCGAAACTCCGTCCCCGATGGCTAATCGGATGCGGCTGGCCTTGACCTGCTTCACCACCCGCTGAAGGAGGGTTTCATCCACGGCCTTCACCAGCGTCTCGATGTTCCGGATATCCCTCCGCGCCACTTCGAGCAACGTGGCCGAGGCTCCCACCGGAGACTGGAGCAGCTGCTCGCCCCGCCCGTAGTGCCGTTTCGCATCCATAACCAGGGCCTTCCGCATCTCCAGGTAGCCCGAATACTCCAGTTTCTTGGCAAAGCGCACCACCGTGGCCACGCAGGTGCTGGTCTTCTTCGCCAGCTCCTCCACGCCCCACAGGGCCGCCTCGTTCATGTTGGCGATGAGGCAATCCGCGATCTGCCGTTGGCTGGGGGACAGGCCCTTGGCACTGTGCAGGCGGTTGAGCAGGGGATTCTTCGTGGCGGACATGGGTCAAGAATATCCAGCTCGACCATTAGATCCAGGTGGGTTTGTAATAAAAATGCTCAATGACCACGTGGATGAATAAAAACAAAGCTCACATTGTTTTCGTGTCGCGACCATTCCCGTCGTCGACCCTCAGGTGGGGAGCCGAATCGAGTCGGCCCCCACGAAGGCTGCCAGGCGTTCCAGGGCCTCCTCCAGCCCGCGTTTTCGTGCCTTCGTGGCCTTAATGCCGGGTTCCCACCAGAGGCCCTTGATCTCAAGCAGGCCCTGGTCGCGGTGCAATTTGGGATCGAGGCGACCCACCAGGCGCTCAGCTTCGAGGATAGGTAGGACGAAGTAGCCATACTGGCGCTTGGGCTCGGGCACGAAGGCCTCGAAGCGGTAGTCGAAGCCGAAGCGGCGCAGGGCCCGGGACCGGTCCCGGAGGATTGGGTCAAAGGGGCAGAGCAGGCGGGTGCGTTCAGGCGGCTCCGGCAGCCTGGCCAGGCGGGTGTCCCAGTCCGGCAGGGTGTAGGCGGGACGGACCTCTCCGTCGGCGCTCTCAACGTGCACCGGGAGGATGCGACCGGCCCCTTGCGCAGTGGTGCACCAGGCCTTGGCCTCGGTGGGTTCGATGGCAGCCCAGAAGTCAGCCAGCTCCTTCGGCGTGAAGACCCAGAGGCGCTCGGCGGCGGTGGCGCAAGCCCATTCGAGGTGCTCGGACGGGTCGGGGCAGGGAAGGGAATGGTGCTGAGGCAGCACCCGTTCCGTGAGGTCGTAGAACTTCTGGAAGCCCTCGCGCCTGGGAATCATCAGCTCGCCAGTACGCCAGAGGAAATCCAGGGCGGCCTTCTGGGGTTTCCAGCCCCACCAGGGACCCCGCTTCTCCGGATGCTCGAAGTCCGCGGACTTGAGGGGCCCCTCGCCCTGGATCCGGGCCTTAACATCCCGCACCACCTGGGCCCCGTCGGTGCCGCGGAAGTGGTACTGCCACCAGGCGTGGGCGTGGATGCGGGCCCGGTCCCGGGCAAAGCGCGGCTGCCACTGCGGGAAGAACTCGGTCGGGATGGCCGAGGCATCGTGGGTGAAGCCCTCGAAGAGGCTGCGTTTGCTCTCCAGCAGCTTCTTCAGCTGCTCCGGCCGGGAGCCGTCCAGGCGGCTAGACAGCGTGAGGTCGTGCGCCCGGGCCAGCACGTTGATGGTGTCCACCTGCACGAAGCCCAGCCGCTGGACCAGGGCCTGAAGGGAGGCCAGGGTGACCCGCCGGGCGGGGTCGTCGAGCAGACCCTGCGCTCCCAGCAGGAGGCGGGCTGCGCTGCCCGAGGGCAGGATTGGAAGGGACGGGGTCACGGATCGCCAGAGCTGGATGGGGCAGAGTGTATAGCCCGTTACAGCTTGAACCGGCGGACGAGGAATTGCAGCCTTTCGGCTACCTTGGCCAGGTCCTCTGCGGTCCGCGTGATCTCCACGACGGTGGCGGCCAGTTCATGCGTGGCGGCCGCATTCCGTTGGATTTGGCCGGAGGTCTGTTCCAT
Organism: uncultured Holophagaceae bacterium; assembly: GCA_903873655.1. Taxonomy (GTDB): domain Bacteria; phylum Acidobacteriota; class Holophagae; order Holophagales; family Holophagaceae; genus Geothrix. The sequence continues at coordinate 4,309 of CAIQPH010000034.1, forward strand.
CAGTCCGCTCACTTCCTGGCAGGCCTCGCCCTGGCCCCGGTTGAGGCTGGACACGCCCTGGACCTGGCCCGAGACCTCTTCGATCCGCGCCCGGATGGAATCGAGCCGGCCAAGGGTTTTCGCGACGCCTTCGGTACCTTGCAATACCGCCTCTTCCGTGAGGCTCGTCAGCTCCCGGATTTCGGACGCGGCCTTGGCACTGCGCTCGGCCAGTTTGCGGACCTCCTCGGCGACCACCGCGAAGCCCTTGCCCTGGGTGCCGGCCTTGGCGGCCTCGATGGCGGCGTTGAGGCTCAGGAGGTTGGTCTGGCGGGCGATGTCCTGGATCACCTGGACCGCCCGGATGATCCGGCCCGTGGTCTCGCGGATGGCCTCCATGCCCTCCTCGGTCTCCTTGCCAGCCCGGGCTCCGTCCTCCGTGTCGCGAGCGGCGGCCCGGGTCCTCTCCTCCGTTTCGGAGGTGTTGTGCTCCATTTTCGCCAGGGTCGAATCCAGACGCTGGACCGCGGCCTGGACACCAGAGCCAGCCTGGAAGAGGCTCTCACCTACCTTGGCCGTGTCCTCGACGGTGTGCTGGATCTCGGTGGCGGTGCTGGCCATCTCGGTGGCGCCAGACGCCACGCTCTGCGAGGCCAGTTCCACTTCGCGTAGGGCCTGGCTGAGGCGATCGACCATGCCGTTGAACGTTCGGGCCTGCTGACCGATCTCATCGTCGGCCCGCGCATCGGCCCGCACCGTGAAGTCCCCTTCGGCTACCAGGGAGAGAGATTTCCCGAGGTGATCCAAGGGGTTCAGGATGACCCGACGCACGAAGTAGAAGATGAGGATGCCCATCAGGAGCAGGGTCACCAGCCCGACCATCACGGCTTGGAACTGGAAGGAACGCTCCTGCTGTTGCAGACCGGCCATGGATTGCGAGATCCCGAAGACCGCGACGAAGTCACCCATCGGCCGGCCCTCGAAGGAACTCATGCCGAGGGCCTGGTGGCAGGACTGGCACCCTTCCTGGAGGCGGCCCGGCGCCAGCATGTAGGCCCAGGGCGCGCCATCCGGCCCGGTGTAGCTCCCCCGGTAGCTCTCCAGCGTGGGGTCCGCCTGGAAGGCCTGCACGGCGGCGCGTTCCACCTCCCCTTCCGGGCCCGGGGAGAGAGCCTTCAGCGGCACCCGGTGATAGACCTGGCCCACCTTCTTGCAGTAGGCCTCGGCCTCCCAGTGCAGCATGTAACGCGCGTTCGTGCCCAGAGCCAGCAGATTGGCCTCGAAGGCCTGCCTGGCCCGTTCAGTCTGGGTTCGCCCCACCACCTGCGTGAGCACCGCAAACAGGATCAGCAGGGTCGTTCCCACGGGCAGGAAGAACTTCATGGCCAGGTTTCGCGGACGCACAAACACTCCTGTTGGCTGACGATGCCTCGTAATCATGAGATCGTCAGCTTCTGGATGATCCGTGATTTTCTTGCTCATCCGTGGTACTGCGAAAAAAAAGGCGGAACACAGAGGACACAGAGAGCCACAGAGGACACGGAAGGGGCTTTTTAACTCGCCGCGCGGGCCCGCCGCCCCCGGGATTCAGCTCGTGCTTTCGGAGCGGAAGCCCCTGACTTTTCCTGTACCTTCCGGGTTTTCCCGTGGCCTACGTGACCAGAGCTTTTCTCTGTGTCCTCTGCGGCTCTCTGCGTCCTCTGTGTTCCTGCTTCCTTCAGATGCCAGGAAAATTTAAAAATCAGATCCTGGCGGCCAGTTCGGCTCCCTGCCGGATGGCCCGCTGGGCATCGAGCTCGGTGGCGAGGTCGGCGCCGCCGATGAAGTGGATGATCTTTCCAGCGGTCCGCAGCGGCTCGGCGAGTTCGCGCACGGAGACCTGGCCCGCGCAGAGGATGATGCTGTCCACGGCCAGGCACTTCGACCCGGCATCCTTGCCATCCCGGATCCACAGCCCCGCATCGTCGATGCGCTCGTAGTGAATGCCGCCCTGCATCTTCACCTTCATGGCCTTCAGGGTGGCCCGGTGGATCCAGCCCGTGGTCTTGCCCAGGTCGGCACCCATGCGCTCAGTCTTGCGCTGGAGCAGGAAGACGGAGCGCGCGGGTTCCGGAGGCTGGGGTGCCGGCAGCAGGCCGCCCCGGTGGGCATGGGCGCCGTCCACACCCCATTCGCCCAGGTAGCGGTCCGTCTGGGGGGCGGGCTCCGAGTGGACCAGGAACTCCGCCACGTCAAAGCCGATGCCGCCGGCGCCGATGATGGCGACGGTCTTGCCGGCGAGCTTCCGGCCGGACAGCAGGTCCGGATAGCTGATGACCTTGGGATGTTCGATGCCGGGGAGGTCAGGCGTGCGGGCCTGGACACCGGTGGCGAGGACGATCTCCTCGAAGCCCACGAGGGTCTCGGCTGTGGCCCGCTCGCCCAGGCGCACGGTCACGCCTGCGGTGGCCAGCCGCCGCCCGAAATAGCGCAGCGTCTCGAAGAACTCCTCCTTGCCCGGCACCCGCTTGGCGAGATTCAGCTGCCCGCCCAGTTCCTGGGCCGCCTCGAAGAGGGTGACCACATGGCCGCGCTCGGCGGCGTGGCAGGCGAAGCTAAGGCCCGCGGCACCGCCGCCCACCACGGCGATCCGCTTGGGTGTAATGGTGGGTTCGAACACCAGTTCAGTCTCGAAGCAGGCCCTCGGATTCACCATGCAGGTGGCGCGCTTCCGCTGGAAGACATGATCCAGGCAGGCCTGGTTGCAGGCGATGCAGGTGTTGATGTCCAGGGCGCGATCCTCGGCAGCC
>CAIQPH010000035.1 GCA_903873655.1 uncultured Holophagaceae bacterium
CGTCTTTGAGGTGGAGAGCTGGGTCACCAGCCTGGACCTGCCCGAAGCCGACATCGTGGAACTCTACTGCCAACACGCGACCGCCGAGCAGTATCACAGCGAGATCAAAAGCGAACTCGATCTGGAACGGATGCCGAGTGGGTCCTTCAAGACCAACGCCTTGGTGCTGCGATTAGGAACGCTGGCCTACAACGCCCTGCGGCTGCTGGGGATTCTGGGGAAACAAGTGTTCCGCCACCGCCATCCCACCCAGCGCCGCCGTCTGCGAACCATCATCCAGGAGTTGATCTATGTGCCAGCCCGTATCCTGACAGGCTCCAACCAACTAAAGCTGGACCTGGGTAGAGACCTTTTCGGACGGGCGGCCTACCTGGAACTTTGGGCGAGCCTGGCGCGGGCCGCCTGAGCATCTTCGACACCTAAAAGCCTGTTGAAGAAGTCAGTGCAGGCCGAAGGCGTATCCGTGATGACCCCCGCGAGCGCCGATGCAACCAACTAAGACTGACTGGGTGACTACCCTGCCCAAAAGCACCTTCAGATCGACCCTGGCGAGAACGCTTCCATCCGAATCGGCGCTTAAGCACCTAGCTTCAGCAGTACCTCACGGATCCAGGTGAATATGGGGTGTTCTCCTGATCTGGCCTTCCAGATAACGGTAGTTCCCATTGGGATTCCCGGCTTGTTGTCCCAACTGGACTAATGTCTGTTTGGGACAGGACTGACCCCGCACCAATGCTGCGTTTCCTCGAACTGTTTACGAGGGGGTTCAAATGGGACAGTTGAGAGCCGCGATCTATGCCAGGGTCAGCACGGTGGATCAGAACTGCGACCGCCAAGTGGGAGACCTGGAGGCATTCGCCGACCGTGCTGGATACGAGGTAGTCGGGATCTGGCGGGAAACCGCCTCTGGCACGAAGGACCAGCGCCCCGAGCGAAAGAAGATCCTTGCTCTCGCTCAGGCCCGGAAGATCGATGTGATCCTGGTGACGGAACTTACTCGCTGGGGCCGCAGCATGGTGGACCTGGTCCATTCGCTCCAGTCCCTCCAAGCATGGAACGTGAGCCTCATCGCTCACACGGGCATCCAGTTCGACCTCGCGACACCGCAGGGCAAACTCATCGCAGGCGTGATGGCCACCCTCGCCGAGTTTGAGCGTGATCTGCTGAGAGAGCGCGTCAAATCAGGGCTCGCAGCAGTCAAGGCCCAGGGAAAGAGGCTCGGGCGAGCCAAGGGGCAGCGCCCAAGCGACCGGCACGCCCCGAAGGCGCTGCGATTGCTCGCGGCTGGGCGAAGTTACCGCGAGGTCGCGAGGGAACTCAATCTGTCGAAAAACACGGTTGCGGCCATCGCCCAGCGGTCGAAGTTGGCAGGATGACCGATTTCCATAATTGCTCGGACAATCTTCTAGACCTTCTCATGCTTGCACGCCGGGCCGCTGGTCCGCGGGTACGCGGGAGCGGAATCCGCCTTCGTAGCTGTGCCAGTGGCCCAGCTCGGTCTCTGGATAGGCCCAGCACCAAAATCCGTCCCCTGAGTCGAAGTCAACCAGCCAAAGTCCCTTCACCTCAGCCTCCAGGTCCTGCATGCTCTGCTGCCAACTCTGCACCAGGGTCTGTAGGCGCTCGCGCAGGTCCTCGGCTCGGGTCTCGTCCTGGGCCTCCTCGGCCTGGCTCAACTCCTCAGCCAAGCTTGCGGCCAACGTGTAGACCGGTTCCGTAGTGGCCTTCACCTGGGGCATGAGGGCCTGTGCTTCCTCCAGAATAAAAATGCGGCCCATGCTGCCTCCGTTGCTCCATGATAGTCCGATGTTCTACCTTCCCCCTTCGACCGTTGGTCGGTGTTAACTTTGGGGATCGATTTTGGACCTTTTTGGTTAAAAAATTAACTGTTTATATCCTTTGTTTAGTTTAAATATATGTATTTTCAGTCACTCACACACAAACTTAACACTCATCTTGCGTATAAAGCCGACGGCTACTGGTGCTGGGTCTATCCCGAGACTGAGTTGAGCCACTGGCACAGCTATGAAGGCGGCTTCCGCTCCCGCGTCCCCGCCGACCAGCGGCCAGGCGTGCGGGCCTGACTGATTTCAAGTTGAAGAGTTGAAACGGCAGGTAACGCAGATTCCGCAGCTGGAAAGCAATGGTTCATCTGCGCCCATCTGCGGTTAAATTTTCCCTTTGCTGGGGTCTTTCAATGTCCGCGGGATACCCAAAACGCCTCGCTCCGGAAGCGCCTCCGCCTGACTTCCGCGCCTCGGTGCTGGCGGTGGTGGCGCAGATTCCGGAGGGGCAGCTGGCCTCCTATGGCCAGGTGGCGGCCCTGGCGGGTTTCCCGCAGCGGCCGCGCCAGGTGGGCATGGTGCTGTCGGGCCTGCCAGAGGGCACCATGCTGCCTTGGCACAGGGTGGTCAATACCCGGGGCTATGTGCCCAGCCGGGGTCGCTGGTGGGGCGCCTTCGAGCAGATCGGGCGGCTGCGTGATGAGGGCATCGACGTGGACGACCTGGGCAACCTGGACCTGGAACTCCACCGCTGGAGGGCCTGAACCCCGGGTCCCTCAGGTACACTGAGGTTGTGGAGGGCCCCATGAAGGTGCGCGTGTCGGTGCAGTTGAAGCCCGGGATCCTGGATCCCCAGGGCAAGGCAGTGGAACATGGCCTGCACGGTTTCGGGTTTGAAGTGGATCACGTGCGCATCGGGCGTCTGATTGACATGGACGTGTCCGGCACCGACCCCGCCGAGGTGAAAGCCAAGGCCTTAGCCATGTGCGAGAAGCTGCTGGTCAACCCCGTGATGGAGAAGGCCTCCATCGAGGTGCTTTGATGCGCGTGGCGGTCCCGGTCTTCCCGGGGTCCAACTGCGACCACGACGCCCTGCATGCCTGCGGCACAGTGATGGGCTGGGACACGATCCCGATCTGGCACCAGGAGACCCGGCTGCCTGAAAATACGGAACTGGTCTTCGTGCCCGGCGGGTTCAGCTACGGCGACTACCTGCGCTGCGGCGCCATCGCGGCGCTGGCCCCCATCATGGCGGACGTGCGGCGCCACGCCGAGCAGGGTGGCCTCGTGCTGGGTGTGTGCAACGGCTTCCAGATTCTCTGCGAGGCCCAGCTGCTCCCGGGCGCCCTGCTGCGCAACGAATCCCTGCGCTTCATCCATGCCGACATCCACCTCCGGGTGGAACGCGCCGACCTGCCCTTCACCCGCGCCATGAAGGCCGGTGAGGTCTTCCAGGTGCCCATCGCGCACGCCGAAGGCAATTTCATGATCGACCCCGCCGACCTGACGGATCTGGAGGCCCGGAGCGGCGTGGTGTTCCGCTATTGCTCACCGCAGGGTGAGATCGGCGCGGCCCATGTGCCCAACGGCGCCATGAACGGCATCGCAGGCATCGTGAACGTCCGGGGCAACGTCCTCGGCATGATGCCCCACCCGGAGCGGGCCGTGGATCCCAGGCTCGGCGCCACGGGTGGGCTGGGTGTGTTCAGGAGCCTAGCCGGAGCCTTCGCCGGGATCTGACCAGTCGTAGGCGCCTGACACTGTGAAATTTTCATCTCCTCAAGATGTTTTTCCTGTCATTCTTGCCGGAATGCCTCGGTAGGCATCTCTTTTTATTCCTGAGCCATGAGCGAACCTGAAACCAAAAACCTCCTCACCTACACCAGCGGACCGCTCCGCCTAGCGGTCCTGAAGCGAGACCCAGTTCCGACCAAGATCCTCCCGGCCCGGGAGGCATGGACCCTCCTCCAGCCGACCAGCGCCGTCCGGGTCTGCACGGGCGAGGATCGGGAAGAGGGCGTCATCCGCTCCGGCGATCTGGCCCTGCTCCTGCCGGGCTTCGGGCACACCCTCAAACGCCATCACGTCAATACGCCCTTCGGTTTCACGGCGCTGTTCCTGGAAGGGCCCTTCCCCGAGCCCCTGCTGTCCGCCCTGCAGCACCCGC